>CAKZHP010000066.1 GCA_936924635.1 uncultured Propionibacteriaceae bacterium | reverse complement strand
GGGCACGCAGGGGTCGTGGGCACGCAGGGGTCGTGGGCACGCAGGGGTCGTGGGCAGGCAGGGGTCGTGGGCAGGCAGGCCGTGATCCCCACTGCGCCAGTGCCAGCGCCGGTCACCAGACACGCGTCACAACGTCGTCGTCGGTGGCCGGGGCCAGACCCGGGCTCGCACGGCGACCGCGTGAGGGTGACCGTGCCCAGGCACAGGCTCGCGGGGATCTCATCTGTGCGGCCGGGTCGCTCACGGGGCACGAGTCCCCCGGTGGTCACGGCGGCTCTCCGCTGCTCGGCCGGGATAGGTTCACCCGGTGACCAGCGATCCCGAGCCGGTTCCGGCCTGGGGGCGGATCGCGCTCTCCGCGTACGGACCGACAGCGCTCTCCTCCATCGGCTTCGGCGCGGTGACCCCGCTGGTGGCTCTGTCGGCGCGGGACCTGGGCGCGGGGTACGGCCTTGCCGCCTTCATCACGTCACTGCTGGGGCTGGGCCAGCTGCTCGCCGACCTGCCCGCCGGCTGGGTGGCGGAGCGGCTCGGTGAGCGGCGCGCCATCGTCGCGGCCTGCCTCGTCGACGCCGTCGCGCTGCTCTTCGCCTTCCAGAGCCGGTCGCTGCACGGCCTCGGCGCCGCAGTGCTGGTCTGCGGCATGTCCGGCGCGGTGTTCGGGCTCGCCCGGCAGACGTACCTGACCGAGGTGGTGCCGCTGCGCTTCCGCGCCCGGGCCATGTCGACGTTGGGCGGCGTGTTCCGCATCGGCGGCCTGGCCGGGCCCCTGGCGGGGGCGGCGGTGGTGGCGTCGCTGGGTCTACCCGCCGCGTACGCCTTCGCTGCCGTGATGTCGCTGATCGCCGCCGGGGTGACGCTCACCCTGCCCGACCTCCCCGGTGAGAACCGCGGCAGCGCGGACGCCGTCCAGGGACTGCCGACCGTGCTCCGTGCGCATGCCCGCACCTATCTGACCCAGGGCGTCGGCGCCATGCTGATCATGGTCGTCCGATCTGCACGGCAGGCGCTGATCCCGCTGTGGTGCGACGCGAACGGGCTCTCGGCCGCCGCGACCTCGCTGATCTTCGCGCTCTCGATGGCGTTCGACCTGGCCCTGTTCTTCTTCGGCGGCTCGCTCATGGACCGGTTCAGGCGCGTCTGGGTCGCGGCGCCGGCCATGCTCGTGATGGGGCTGGGCCTGGCCCTGCTCCCCCTCACCCACGGCGCGGCCTCCATCACGGCCGTCGCTGCCCTCGTGGGGCTCGGCAACGGGATCTCGTCGGGAGTGGTGATGACGCTGGGTTCCGACGCCTCGCCCGCCGAGTCCCGCACCCGGTTCCTCGCCGGGTGGCGGCTCATGTCCGACACCGGGAGCATGATCGGGCCCCTCTCGATCTCCGTCCTCACGCTTGTCGCCCCGCTCGGGGTCGCTTCGCTGGTGCTCGGGCTCACCGGGTGGGCCGGTGCGGCGTGGCTGCTCCGAGTCCTGCCTCGTCGCGCCGGCCGGTGAGGCCATCATCCGACGGTCGTCGGACGGCTCGATCCGAGCACCCCGGTCATGTCGGGGAGGCGTGCCCAGCGCGTCTGCTCCGGTCACACCCAGCCAGACCAGGCCGCGGCAGCTCTGAGCGCCGACGGGGCTAGGCTGCTCCGCCGTGGACAACCTCGTGTGGGTCGACTGTGAGATGACCGGGCTCGACCTCGTCACCGACGCGTTGGTGGAGGTGGCGGTGCTGGTCACCGACGGTGACCTCAACGTGCTCGGCGACGGGGTCGACATCGTGATCCGGCCGCCGGCGGAGGCGCTCGCCGCGATGGGGGAGTTCGTCACCACGATGCACCAGACCTCCGGGCTGCTGGGGCTGCTCGACGGCGGCGTCACGCTCGAGGAGGCCGAGGCACAGGTGCTGGAGTACGTCCGCACGTACGTGCCGGAGTCGCGCAAGGCCCCGCTGGCCGGCAACACCATCGGCACCGACCGGGCGTTCCTGGCACGTGACATGCCGACGTTCGAGTCGCACGTGCACTACCGCAACGTCGACGTCTCCTCCTTCAAGGAGGTGGCCAAGCGGTGGCTCCCCCGCGTCTACTACGCCACGCCCACGAAGTCGGGCAACCATCGGGCGCTGGCCGACATCCGCGAGTCGATCGAGGAGCTGCGCTACTACCGGGAGGCCATGCTGGTCCCGCCCCCGGGGCCGGACAAGGCCGCGCTGGCGGAGATCGCCGCCCGCCACCAGGGCGCTCTGGGGGGCACCGATCCCGTGGCGGAGCCGCCCGCGGTGTGAACCGGTTGGAAGCAGGCCGACAGATCAGGCTACGATGACCCTCGCACCTGCGGCGCTCCGCGGGGCATGGTGGGTATAGCTCAGCTGGTAGAGCACCTGGTTGTGGTCCAGGGGGTCGCGGGTTCAAGTCCCGTTACTCACCCCAAGAATGCGTACGAGGTCCGGGCAGCCACCCGGACCTCGTGGCATATCAGGCCAGGCTCAGGACTCGAGGTCCGTCGGGGTGCTCGTCTTCTCCCACGCCGCGATCTCAGCCGTGCGTGCCTCCTGCGCCTTGCGGTAGCCGCCCAGGGCGTCGCTGCCGAGCAGCAGGAAAGCCGGTGGCTCGTCGGCCTCCACGGCCGCGATGATGGCCGTGGCCGCCTTCGCCGGGTCGCCAGGCTGTCTGCCGTGCGAGGTGTCCTGGGCCTTGCGCCGCTTGCCGGCCGTCTCGGCATAGTCGTCGATGACCGTGCGCGACTCGGTGAGCGAGCGCCCCGCGAAGTCCGTACGGAACCCGCCCGGCTCGACCACCGTCACCGAGATGCCCAGTGGGGCGAGCTCCCCGCGCAACGATCCTGAGATGCCCTCCAGCGCCGCCTTCGTCGCGGCGTAGTAGCCCGAGCCCGGCGCCGTCAGCTGCACGCCGATCGAGGAGATGTTCACGATCGCGCCCGACCGGCGCTCACGCATCCCGGGCAGCACCGCCTTGATCATCGACACCGGGCCGAACACGTTGGTCTCGAAGAGCCGCCGTACGTCGTCGTCGTCGCCCTCCTCGACGGCGGCGCGGTAGCCGTACCCCGCGTTGTTGACCAGCACGTCCACCCCGCCGAACCGCGCCTCCACGGCTCGTACCGCCTCCCGCACCTGGGCGGGGTCGGTGACGTCCAGGGCGACGGGCAAGACCCTGTCGTTCCCCTCGGCGAGATCGGCGACCGCGCTGACGTCGCGCGCCGTCACGGCCACCTGGTGACCGGCCGCGATCACCGCCTCGCCGAGAGCGCGGCCGAGACCGGTGGAGCATCCGGTGATGAGCCAGGTCGTCATGAGGGTTCCTCCGGGTCGGGGTCGGGGCCAGCCAAGCATGCGTGACCGCAGTCAGGCGAGGCATCGGGAACAATGTGCCCCATGCCAGTCGACATCACCCGCGCCCGCCCGCGCCCCGGGATCCCGCTGCCGGTCAGGGCACGGCTCATGGCTGCCCTCGCGGCCGGGAGCGCCGCGGGCCTGGCGTCACGCCTGTCCGGCCGCGGCTCGGGCGCCTCGATCCGCGGCAAGCTGCTGCTCCGCCTGGCCCCAGACGCGCTCGGCCAGCTGTTGCCCGGGCGCACCATCGCGAGCGTGTCCGGCACCAACGGCAAGACCACCACCACCCACCTGCTCACCGCCGCCGTGAAGGCGGGGCTGGCCGACCCAGGCCGCGTCGTCACCAATGCCGACGGCGCGAACCTGCACCACGGCATCGCCTCCGCCCTGGCGATGGCCCCCAAGGCCGATGTGGCGATCCTCGAGACCGACGAGCGGGTGGTCCCCGACGTCGTGCGCCTCGGCAAGCCCGCCGTGCTGGTGCTGCTCAACTTCTCGCGCGACCAGATGGACCGTCATCACGAGATCAAGGCGCTCGGGCGCGGCTGGCGCAAGGCGCTGGAGGCTGCCGGTGAGCAGGGACCGCTGGTGGTCGCGAACGCCGACGACCCGCTCGTGGTCTGGGCCGCGCAGGCGGCCCGTGAGGTGATCTGGGTGGACACCGCGACCACCTGGACGCAGGACGCGACGCTCTGCCCCGGGTGCGGCGCCGTTCTCGACCGGAGCGCGGACGACGAGGGCCGCGGCCGCTGGTCCTGCCCCACCGGCGACCTGGTCCAGCCGGACGCCCACTACGCCGTCGACG
Source organism: uncultured Propionibacteriaceae bacterium (assembly GCA_936924635.1). Taxonomy (GTDB): domain Bacteria; phylum Actinomycetota; class Actinomycetes; order Propionibacteriales; family Propionibacteriaceae; genus Fen-668. The sequence goes on along the minus strand of CAKZHP010000066.1, from coordinate 29,859 downwards.
GCCGCGGTGTGATCGACGCGGCAGGCAACCGCTGGGAGCTGGAGCTCCAGGTGCCCGGGGCCTTCAACATCTCCAACGCCGCGTGCGCCCTGGCCGCCGCGGTCGAGCTGGGCATCGACCCGGAGACGGCCGTGAAGGGGATGCGTACGGTCACCTCCCCCGCGGGCCGCTACGCGACCACCCAGTTCGGGACCACCACCGCGCGGCTGCTGCTGGCCAAGAACCCCGCGGGCTGGGCCGAGTCGTTGCCGCTGGCCACCAGCGAGACGGTGGTGCTGGCGATCGACTCCGCGGCCGCCGACGGGCGCGACGTCAGCTGGCTGTGGGACGTCGAGTACGAGCAGCTCGCCGGCCGCCACGTGGTCGCCACGGGGCCCCGCGCGCAGGACCTCTCCGTGCGCCTCCTGTACGCCGACGTGGACCATGTCGTCGTCCCCGACCTGGCCCAGGCCATGGCCAACCACCCCGAACCGGTGGACGTGATCGCCACATACACACCGTTCCAGCGCCTGCGCAAGCTCGGAGGTCTCGCATGAGCGTCAGGATCGTCCTCGTCTACCAGTCGCTGCTCGGCATCTACGGCGACCGCGGCAACGCGGCCGTGCTGCGCCAGCGCCTCGCCTGGCGAGGCATCGACGCCGAGCTGGTCGTCGTCGAGCCGGGCGACCCGCTGCCTTCCGACGGCCAGGTGTACCTCCTCGGCGGCGGAGAGGACCAGGCCCAGGTGTCGGCCGTCGCCGCACTCAAGAAGGACGGCAACCTGTTCCGGGCGCTCGACGCCGGCGCGTCCCTGCTCGCGGTGTGCGCCGGCTACCAGATCTGCGGCCAGACCTTCACGATCGGCGACAACGAGGACGTCGTCGAGGGCCTGGGGCTGCTGGACGTGGAGACCCGCCGCGGCCCCGAGCGCGCCGTCGGCGAGATCCTCACCCGTTGGACCAAGCCGGACGGAACCGAGACGCTGCTCACCGGTTTCGAGAACCACGGGGGCTTCACCCGCCTGCTGCCGGGGGCCACGCCGCTGGCCAGCGTGGAGCGGGGGGTGGGCAACGGCTACGACGGCACCGAGGGAGCGCAGGCGGGCAAGATCATCGGCACCTATCCCCACGGCCCCGTCCTGGCGCGCAACCCCGAGCTGGCCGACCACGTGCTGGAGCTCGGCCTCGACCGTGCGTTGGACCCGCTCCCCCTGCCGGCTGTCGACGTGCTGCGTACGCAACGGATCACTGCCGCGCGCCGCTGACCCCCCGCGCGCGACCGGCACCCCGACGACGAGGTCCGTCCCAGGCCCCGGCAGCTGTCCGCCCTGGCCTACGAGCCGGCCGCCGGAACGGATTGGCGAGGCACGGCCTGGGTGCGGTAGTCTTCTTCCTCGGCACGCACCACTAGCTCAACTGGCAGAGCAGCTGACTCTTAATCAGCGGGTTCAGGGTTCAAGTCCCTGGTGGTGTACCAGAGAGGGCCCCGCTCCGGCGGGGCCCTTTGGCATGTCTGACCCCGGGCGGCCAGGTCTGGCCGTGCGCGCGGCCGACGGCCGCCCGATCCCGTGGTCCCGGCGATCTCACGATCTCGTCCATCGCTGCCGTGACGGCGGTCGAGGCCAGGAGATCCTCGTACGCCGCAGAGCCGCAGAGCCGCCGCCGGGCATGCAGCGCCGAGCGCCGCAAGGATTCCTCCCGCGGGTGACGGCCTGGAAGGGTGGGGTGACAGCCCTGCCCAGCCCTTCCCCGCCGGGGGGAGAAATCACCTGTTGGCCACGCGGGAAAGACAGTCGCTGGTGTGGGACAAAAGCGCTCGGCTTTGACATTTCGGAGATATGCTCGGATTTGCCCCACGATGCAGATCGGGCGAGCCTTTTTGTGTCGGATCTCTCGACCGACGCCGACCCGGCAGATCATCCTCGCGGGACCCACCGGTGTTGAGAACCAATGTGTTGAGGAGACCTTGTGGCCACCCGAGATCGCCCCACCAAGACCATCGACGACGACAGCACTGGCTCGTCGCGCGTGGACGTCGTCACCGCCCGTGGCGACAGCTCCACCCAGGAAGCACTGATCGGCACCGACGACTCCAGGCGCACGGCCAACGTGTCCTGGGGTTTGGTGTTCGCCGGAATCACCGCGTTCCTGGCGCTCGTCGTGACCCTCTCCATGGCCAGCGCGGCCATGGGCCTCGACGGCGCCAGCGGGACCGCGACCGGCATCTTCTCGGTGATCGCGCTCACGGCCGCCCTCGCCGTGGCCGGGTACGTCGCCGGCGCGCTGGCCGTCCGCGGCGGCCTGCTCCACGGCTTCCTCACCTGAGCCGGGTCGATCCTGGCCCTCGTGCTGGTCGCCGGCTGGCTCGGCTGTTCGGTCCTCGGGGCTGCCAGCAACCTCTCCGGTTCCGTCGCCGACCGGGTGACCGTGACCCAGCAGCAGGTGCACGACGCGACGAATGCAGCGGCGCTCTTTCGTCGTGTACGTGCGTCGCCATGTGTCCCTCTTCAAGGATCAAGGACGCGAGACCGTTGCCCGGTTCCGTACGGCCGATCAGCCCGCGCGGGCGCGGCCGAACTCTCCCCGCTCGCGATACAGCTCGACGGACTCCCTGAGCGCGGCCAGGAAGTACGGCGGGAACTCCAGACCTTGCGACTGCGCCCAGAGCACCTGCGCCTCGAACCGGCCGATCTCCTTGGCGTACTTCTCGAGGTCGTCGTCGAAGCCCAGCTGGTGGATCACCTCGCCCATCTGCTCCCGGCGTTGCGGCATCCCCAGGGTGCCCGCGAGCTCGAAGGATGCGCGGCGCAGCAGCCGGGCGACGTGCAGCTGCCAGGGCCGCAGCTCCGCGTCCTGGATCATCTTCTGCGCCGACATCTTGTAGAACGCGAAGTGCCCCGGCTCCTGCACCTTGATGGGGTGGATGATCGTCGAGGAGATCGCCCGCTCCCCCATCTCGTCCAGACCTTTGATGATCGACGAGTACGCGAGCACCGCCTGCCGCTCGGTGGAGGCGCCCGTCAGGTAGTAGAGCAGCCGGGCGATGTCCTGCACCGGCTTGAGGGGAGCCAGCGCCCCCAGCAGCTTCATGCTGAAGGCCACCTCGAGGTGCGGCTGGGCGGGGGCCAGGCCGAGATCCTGCTGGAGCTGGTCCAGCACGTGGCCGTGAGCGAGCTCCTGGTCGCTCCAGACATCGGCGTAGAAGAACCGGTCGACCTCGCTGGGCTCGGGGAGGATCAGGAGCAGCTCCAAGACGTTGAGCTCCACCTCGAGCTCGACGCGGGCGAGGTAGTCGATGGTGCTGGCGAACCGCGTACGGACGGCCTGGGGGTCGAGGATCGTGCGGTCGACGCTCTCGATCCGGATCGGCGGGTGGTCGTGCTGCAGGCGGGAGACGTGATCGTGAAGGGTCTTGTCGGTGATCAGGGCGCTCCCGCGCGTGAGGCGGCTGGTCACCCCTTGAGGCTAGGGCGAACGCCGACGAGGTGACAAGCCGAGGGCTGCCCTGTAAAAGCCGAGGGCCCGGCCGTGCGGCCGGGCCCTCGTCGCGTGTGGCCCACGCTGCCGCTGCTACTTCACGCCACCCGCGGTGAGGCCGGCCACGATCCGGCGCTGGAACAGCAGCACCATGACCAGCAGCGGGATCGTCGTCAGGACGCCCGCAGCCATGATCGTGCCGTACGGGGTGTTGAAGCCGAGGCTTCCGGTGAACTGGCTGAGCGCCACTGTCGCCGTCTTCATGTCCTTGTCCTGCCCGAAGGTCAGGGCGATCATGTACTCGTTCCACACCGCGATGAAGGTGAGGATCGCCGTGGTGAAGACGCCAGGGGCCGCCAGCGGCAGGATGACCCGCCGGAACGCCTGGCCGGGCGTGCACCCGTCCACCATCGCCGCCTGCTCCAGCTCGACCGGCAGCTGCCGGAAGAACGCCGTGAGGTTCCACACGCACAGCGGCAGGCCGAACGACAGCGACGGGATGATGAGCGCCTGGTAGGTGTTCATCCAGTTCCACGGGAACCAGGCGTAGTTGCCGGTGAACATCTTGAACAGGGGCACCAGCAGCGTGATCCCAGGGAACATCGAGCAGCCGATGATGATGGCCAGCACGAGCCCCTTGAGCCTGAACCGGAGGCGGGCCAGCGCGTACGCCCCGATGATCCCGAACACCAGCGTCAGGATCGTGGTGACGACCGAGACGATCACCGAGTTCAGGATCGCCCGACCGAAGTTGTTCACTGGGTCGAAGACCGCGACGAAGTTCTCCGTGGATGCCGGGTTCGGCCAGAACGCGGTGCTCTGACCGTCGGTGGGCAACCGGAAGGACGAGATCACCATCCAGTAGAACGGGATCACGCAGTAGAGCACGATCAGCGCCATGCCGATGATCGAGGCCACCAGCCCGAGGTAGTAGCGCCCGTCGCGTCGCGGCTTGTTGAGGCTGGCCAGCTCTTCAGAGGTGACACCACCGCGGTTGACGACCTGGGAGACGTCGCGGTGAGCACCGGTCGCGTTCTCGTCGACGTCCTGGATCGCTGCCGGGGGAAGGGAGACGTTGCTTCCTGACGTGTTGCTCATGCTGCCGCGCTCCCGCTCGCCACCGTGGTGCGGGCCTTCGAGGCCTGCATCTGCTTCTTGTGCAGGGCTCGCTGCCGCTTGCGCTGCTCGTTGACCGCCTTCAGCTCGTCGTCACCGATGACGTCGGCGCCCAGCAACCGCACGAACAGGAAGGCGACGAGCACGATGTAGAGGAACAAGATGATCGAGTACGCGGCCGCCTGGCCGTACCGGGTCTGGGTCGCCTCGACGTAGGCGAACATCGACAGCGTCTCCACCGAGTACTTGCCGGCGCCGATCATGCCGTAGGGCAGGTCGAACATGCGCAGCGTGTCGAGCGTGCGGAAGAGCACGGCGACGACGAGCGCAGGCTTGACCATCGGCAGGGTGATCCGGGTGAACTGCTGCCACGCGCTGGCGCCGTCGACCTTCGCGGCCTCGTACACCTCGGCGGGGATGGTCTGCAGGCCCGCGAGCGTGAGGAGCCCGATGAACGGGGCGGTCTTCCAGACGTCGGCGACGATGATCGCCATCTGGCTGTAGCGGTTGTCAGCGAGCCAGAGGATGGGGCTCTCGGTGAGACCGAGCACCTTGTTGGCGACGCCCTGGGTGTTGAAGATCAGGCGCCACATCATGGCCGACACGATCGTGGGGATGGCCCAGGGGATGAGGATGGAGGCTCGCACGATGCCCCGGCCGCGGAATGCCTTGGCCATGATGAGCGCCATGGCGACGCCGAGGACGGTCTCCAGCAGCACGCAGACGACGGTGAACAGCGTGGTGTTGAGGAAGGCATTGATGAGCCGGTCCATCGAGCCCCACACGCCGACGACGGTCTGCGGGTGGTTGAAGATGTCGGTGAAGTTCTGCAGGCCGACGAACTCCGTGCCCTGCTTGATCATGCCGGTGTTGGGATCGACACCGCCCGCCCCGCTCCGGAAGAACGACTCGTAGACGGACAGGGCGATCGGGATTCCCGCCACCACGAGGATCACGATCATCGTCGGCGCGAGCAGCAGTGCAGCCAGCGTCCCCTGACCATCGGAGAAGGCGTTCTTCTTCCGGTTGGCAGGGGGGGCTGCCTCTGGGGTCGTTGTTGTCATGGGCACCTCCTTGGGCCTCTGAGAAAACGAGCTGGCGCGGCTCCGGTGAGCCGGAACCGCGCCAGCACGCGTGGAACTGGTGCCTGTGCAGGCCTACTTGACGATGCTCTCGAGCTTCGACTGCAGCTCGTCCATGGCCGCCTTGGGCGCCTTCTGGCCGTTCAGCGCCGCGTAGGAGGCGTCCTGGATGGCCTGCGTGGCGTCACCGTACCTGACCGCCTTCGGGCGCGGCTTGGCCGCGGAGATCGACTGCTTCAGGGTGGGCAGGTAGGCCAGCTTCCCTGTCAGCTCCGGATCGGTGTACAGCGCCTCCCATGTCGGGGCCTGCGACGTGGCGATCGTGTTGAGCTTCTGGTTCTCCGGGCTGTTGTACCACTTGATGAACTCGAGCGCGGTGCCCTTGTTCTTGGCGTACTTCGAGATGCCCATGTTGTGGCCACCCAGCGTGGAGACACCCGGGCCCGACTGACCGGGCAGCGGGGCGACGGCGAACTTGCCGGCGATCGCCGAGGAGCCGTCGGTCTTGTTGGCCAGGGAGTAGATGTAGGGCCAGTTGCGGTGGAAGATGAGCTTGCCGCTCTGGAACGCCTGGCGGGACTCCTCCTCCTTCCACGTCAGCGCCGCCTTCGGGATGGTGCCGTCACCGAGCGCGTTCACGGCCCACTGCACACCGGCGACCGACTTCTCGGAGTTCACCGTCGGCTTGCCGTCGGCGCTCAGGAACTCGCCGCCGGAGGAGTTGATCATCTCGGCGATGTTGCAGGTGAGGCCCTCGTACTTCTGCATCTGGCCCGCGAAGCAGTCGATGCCGGGGACGCTCGCCTTGATCTTGGTGCAGGCCTGCTTCATCTCGTCGAAGGTCTTGGGCGGCTGCAGCCCGGCGGCGTCGAGGAGGTCCTTGCGGTAGTAGAGCATCGCGCCGTCGGAGGTGGCCGGGAAGGCGTACAGCTTGTTGAAGTAGGTGCCCGAGTCGACCGACGGCTTGAGGTAGCCGGTGGTCGGCAGCTTGTCGGTGGGCAGCTCCTCGAGGTAGCCGTTGGCGGCGAACTCCGCCGTCCACACCACGTCGACCGAGAGCACGGTGTAGCCGGAGGAGCCCTTGCCGTTGGCGTTGTTGATCATCATCTGGCGCTGCTCGTCGGCGTTGTCCGAGAGCTCCTGCAGGCGGACCTGCTCGTTGGGGTGGGAGGCGTTCCAGCGGTCCAGGATCTTCTGGACGTTGCCGGAGGTGTCCTTGCCCTGGACGTAGGTGATCGGGCCCTTCTCGTTCCAGTCGGTGCCGCTGCCGCCGCTGCCGGTCCCGCCCGGGGTCGTGGACGACGAGCCGCAGGCCGTCGACGCCATGACTGTCGCGAGCGCGACGCCGGAGAGCGCGATGCGGCTCAGAGAGCGTGTGGTTGCCATCTGCAGAAGACCTCACTTCGATGTAAGAGCTGCTCGGGGGCCCGAGACTTGTCACCCGAATGTAGCGTCAGCGGCCCATCCCTGGGCGCAACGCGGCACACGGACTGTTGTGGCTGCAACGTCGTTTGAACGAGCCAACCGACGCACGGCACAGTAGCGGAACCCCTACCAGGGCGCCACCCCTAGTGGTGGGGCTCGGCCGCAGCGGTCAGGAGCTCTTGCCGCGGTTGGTCAGCGACCGGATGACGAGCACGAAGGTCACCAGCCCGACCACGGCCCCCGCCGCGATCGCCAGCCGGTCGACCCGCCACCCGTACTCGTCCTTGACCTGCGACTTGGCCTGCTGGAACTGATCCTTGGCGAAGTCCTGGGCATCGACCACGGTGCGGTTCACGACCGCTTTCGGGTGCACCTCGGCGACCAGCCCGGCAAGGTTGTCGCTGATGCGATTCGCCGCAGCATCGATCTCGCGACGGATCTCGTCCTTGCTGCGGGTGTCTGGCTGGTCCTGCTTCTCCGTCGCCACGAAGACCTCCACGATCTCGAAGGGGTGCCCGCGCGGCGTGCGGGCAGGCCCCACTATGCCAGGGAAGACCGGCGCCGCACGCTCCCCGCCCCTCTGTCGAACCAGACGGCTAGGGTGCGGTGCATGACTCAGCTCACGGTCGGCGATGTCGCCCCCGACTTCTCTCTCCCTGATGCGGACGGCTCCACCCGCTCGCTCCGCGACTACGCCGGCGGCCGCGTCATCGTGTACTTCTACCCGGCAGCGCTGACCCCTGGGTGCACGACCCAGGCCATCGACTTCACCGCCAACCTGCGCGACTTCGCCCAGGCCGGGTTCGCGGTCGTGGGCATCTCGCCCGACCCGGTGGAACGACTCAGCGAGTTCCGCGACAAGGAGCAGGTGCGGTTCCCCCTGCTCTCGGACCCCGACCTCACCGTGCTGAAGGCCTACGGCGCGTACGGCGCCAAGATGCTCTACGGCAAGGAGGTCCAGAGCGTGCTGCGCTCCACCTTCGTGGTCGATGTCGGCGACGACGGCATCGGCACCGTGGTGCTGGCTCAGTACAACGTGCGCAGTGCCGGGCACGTCGAAAAGCTGAAGCGCGACCTGCACCTCGACGCCTAGACTCGGCCCCGCGCCGGGGTGGTGGAACTGGTAGACACGCAGGATTTAGGTTCCTGTGCCGCAAGGTGTGAGGGTTCGAGCCCCTTCCCCGGCACCCGTCAGTCGCTGGGCTCGTCGTCGGCCACGACCACCGGTGTCAGCCTCAGGTGCGGGTCGTCGACCGCGTACGTCCTGACGGGCCCGGGCCGCTCCGAGGCCGCCGTCTCGAACCGCACCGTGACCTTGCCGAGCCCGCTCCCCCAGACCCAGCCGGGACCCATCTCGTCGTGGGTGACGTCCTCGCCTGGGCGGTAGGCGGGGGCGCGGTCACGCACCGTGGCGACCGATGTGACCTCCACCACCGCCGCGTCGGTGCTCTCGGCGCCGACCTCGAACAGGGCCTCCTGCGCCGCTGTCGTGAACCCCGAGACGCCCACCCCGATCAGGCGTACGCCCTCGGCGACCACGCCTCGAGCTCCCCGGAGCAGGGAGCGTGCGGCGTCGGCGATCACGGCCTCGGAGTCGACCGCGCCCAGCAGCGTGCGGGACCGGGTGTGGCCGGTGAAGTCCCCCTGCTTGATCTTCACGGTCACCGTGCGGGCGAACAGGCCGTGCCGACGCAGCCGCTCCGCCACCTGCGCGGCGTCGGCGGTCACCTTCGCCTCCAGCAGGGCGAGGTCTGCCACATCGGTCTCGAAGGTGTTCTCCACCGAGATCGACTTCGAGGCCCGTTCTGAGCTGACAGGACGGTCGTCCTCACCCATCGCGAGGCGGACCAGGTCGCCGGCCCAGGCCTGCCCGATCTCGCGGCGCAGCTCGGTCGGTGACGCTGTGCGGACGTCAGCCACGGTGCGGATGCCGAGGCGGTCCAGCTTCTCCCGGGTGACGGGCCCCACCCCGGGGATCGCGCCGACCAGCAGCGGGGCGATGACCTCGGCCTCGGTGCCCGGGACCACCAGATGAAGGCCGTCAGGCTTGGCCATCTCGCTGGCCAGCTTGGCCATGAACTTCGAGCTCCCCAGGCCCACGGAGGCGGTCAGTCCCCCGGTGGCCTCGCGGACCCGCGCCCGGAGGTCCTCCCCCACCGCCACCAGGGTGTCTGGGTCGAAGCTCTCGATGCTCCCGGCCTCCAGGTCGACGAAAGCCTCGTCGAGCGACAGCGGCTCGATGACCGGCGACAGCTCGCGCAGCAGGCCCATGACGACGCGGGACGCCACCCGGTAGGCACCGAACCGGCCAGACAGGAAGGCCGCTTTCGGGCACAGCCTGCGCGCCTCGTGCATCGGCATCGCCGAGTGCACCCCGAACGGCCTGGCCTCGTACGAGGCGGTGGAGACCACGCCCCGGGGGCCGAGCCCACCCACGATGACTGGCCGCCCACGGAGAGACGGTTTGTCTCGCTGCTCGACCGAGGCGAAGAACGCGTCCAGATCGAGATGCAGGATGCTCGCCCTCAGCCGCACGGCACCCTCAGCGTCACCGCAGGTCGTCAGGTCGGAAGAGGGCGGACGCCTGCTGCTCCGAGGGGTGGGGCTGCCGACCCGGCGCGTACGGCTGCTCGCCCGGCACGTAGGGAGGCACCTGAGGCATGGCTCCCGGCCGAGACCCGCCCGCAGACACCGCCCTGGCGACGACGACGGTGACGACGACGGCGACGAGGGCGCCCAGGACGATCAACAGGAGCAGGGCCGAGGAGAACATCGAGTGATCCTAGGCCGTCTCGGGGCCCGCAGCCCGCTGGTACTCGACGAAGTCGAAGTCCTCACGCCGTGTGCGCGCCGTCTCCCGCCACTGCGCCGGGTCGATCTCGGGGAAGAGCACGTCGCCGGCGTACGCGTCGTGGAGCTCGGTCGCGTCGAGGTGGGTGAGGTGAGGCCAGAACAGCCTGTACACCTCGCCTCCGCCGGCGATCCACCAGCGGCGCTCCGGATGCCTCTCCAGGAACCCGAGCGTTTCGTCCACCGAGTGCACCACCTCGACGCCCTGGCTCTCGTACGCGGGGTCGCGGGTCAGCACCACCGTCACCCGTCCCGGCAGCGGGCGCCCGATGGACTCGTGGCTCCGCCGGCCCATCACCAGGACACCGCCCATGGTGACCTTCTTGAAGCGGGCCAGGTCCTCGGGCAGCCGCCACGGGATGTCGTTGTCGCGGCCGATCACCCGGTTGCGGGCGAACGCCGCGATGGCGGTCAGCGTGCGCGTCTGGTCAGTCATGACTCCCTCAGACCGCGATCGGGGCCTTGATGCCCGGGTGCGGGTCGTACCCCTCCACCCGGATGTCGTCGAGCGTGAAGCCGTCGATGTCGATCACCTCCGGGTTCAGCCACAGCGTCGGCAACGGGCGCGGCTCGCGGCCCAGCTGCTTGCGGGCCTGGTCGAGGTGGTTGAGGTAGAGGTGGGTGTCGCCGAGGGTGTGCACGAAGTCGCCCACCTCCAGGCCCGTCACCTGGGCGACCATGTGGGTCAGCAGCGCGTACGAGGCGATGTTGAACGGCACCCCCAGGAACACGTCCGCCGACCGCTGGTACATCTGGCAACTCAGCCTGCCGTCGGCGACGTAGAACTGGAAGAACGCGTGGCACGGCGGGAGCGCCATCTGGTCGATCTCGCCCACGTTCCAGGCGCTCACGATGTGGCGCCGTGACGACGGGTTGCCGCGGATCTGATCGACGACCTGCCGGATCTGGTCGACATGCCGTCCGTCGGCCGTGGGCCAGGAACGCCACTGCGACCCGTACACCGGCCCCAGCTCCCCGGACTCGTCGGCCCACTCGTCCCAGATCGTGATGCCGTGCTCCTGCAGCCAGCGCACGTTGGTGTCGCCGCGCAGGAACCACAGCAGCTCGCCGAACACCGACCGGGTGTGGATCTTCTTGGTGGTGACCAGCGGGAACCCCTGCGTGAGGTCGAACCGCATCTGGTGACCGAACACCGACAGCGTGCCGGTGCCGGTGCGGTCCTCCTTGCGGACGCCCTCGGTGAGCACCCGGTCCAGCAGGTCCAGGTATTGCTTCATCTCCCCGCCTCCAGGTCGGCCAGCAGCGGCAGGATCGCCCGCACGGCCTGCCCGCGGTGGCTGATCGCGTCCTTCTCCTCAGGGCTGAGCTCCCCGTTGGTGAGTGTCTGGCCGTCGGTCACGAACGCCGGGTCGTACCCGAACCCGTTCTTGCCGCGCCCCTTCTCGACCACCACGCCCTCCATGGTGCGGCGCAGCACGTGCTCGCGGCCACCGGCGTCCACGTACGCCACCGCGCACACGAACCGGCCCCGCCGGCGCTCCGGCTCCACGTCGCTGATCTGGCGCAGCAGCAGGTCGAGGTTGTCCTTGTCGGACGCCTTCGGCCCGGCCCACCGTGCCGAGCGGACACCCGGCATCCCGTTCAGCACGTCCACCTCGATGCCCGAGTCGTCGGCGAGGGTCGGCAGACCCGTCACCCGGTGACCGGCACGGGCCTTGATCAGCGCGTTCTCCTCGAACGTGGCCCCGGTCTCGGCGGGCTCGTCGTAGCGCTCCACGTCCTTGAGGCCGACCACCTCCAGCGACAGCCCGGCTCCCGCGACGAGACGGCGCAGCTCGACGACCTTCTTCGCGTTGCCGGAGGCCAGCAGCAGCCGCGTCATGCGCCCAGCGCCTCGGTCTGCAGCCGCGTCAGCTCGGCGCAGCCGGCCAGGCCCAGGTCGAGCAGCCGGTCGAGCGTGGCGCGGTCGAAGGGCTCACCCTCGGCCGTGCCCTGCACCTCGATCAGGCGGCCGTCGCCGGTGGCCACGACGTTGAGGTCGACCTCAGCCGTGGAGTCCTCCGTGTACGCCAGGTCGAGGAGCTCCACCCCCTCGACGACGCCCACGCTGACCGCCGCCACCGAGCCTCGCAGCGGCTCGCCGGCGAGCAGCTTGCGCTCCCGCAGCCAGCTCACGGCGTCGGCCAGCGCCACGTACGCCCCCGTGATCGCCGCCGTCCGGGTGCCACCGTCGGCCTGCAGCACGTCGCAGTCGAGCTGGATCGTGTTCTCCCCCAGCGCCTGGTAGTCGATCACGCCGCGCAGCGAGCGCCCGATGAGCCGCGAGATCTCGTGCGTGCGGCCGCCGATGCGCCCCTTCACCGACTCCCGGTCGGAGCGGTCGTGGGTGGCACGCGGCAGCATCGCGTACTCGGCGGTCACCCAGCCCAGGGACGAGCCCTTGCGCCACCGCGGCACGCCCTCGCTCACGCTCGCGGCCACCAGCACGCGCGTCTTGCCGTACGCGACCAGCACCGACCCCTCGGCGTGGTCCAGCCAGCCGCGTGTGATCCGTACATCCCTCAGCTGGTCGGCTGCCCGGCCATCGACTCTGCTCATGCTCAGACCCTATCGGGGCGCACTGACAACCCCTGGGCCGCGCCGGTCAGACGAACGCCTCTCCCAGGTCGTCGGTCCCGAGCGCGGGCAGCGGCTCCGCGTCGGCGACGAAGTCACCCATCAGTCGGCGCCCGATGCCGCTGAACCGCTCCGGGTTGCCGGTGGTGAGGAAGCGGTGGAACCCCTCCCGCGGCACCGGCTGCAGCAGGCCACGCTGCGTGAGCATCCGGTACGTCGAGGTGGCGCACTCCTCCGCCGAGCTGACGAGGTTCACCTGGTCACCCAGCACGTAGGAGATGACACCCGTCAGCAGCGGGTAGTGCGTGCAGCCGAGGATCAGCGTGTCGCACCCCGCCTCCTTGGTGGGTGCCAGGTACTCCCGCGCCACCTCCGTCAGCTCCGCACCGCTGGTGACGCCCGCCTCCACGAAGTCGACGAAGCGGGGGCAGGCCGCGGTGGTCAGCTCGATCTGCGGGGCCACGGCGAACGCGTCGTCGTACGACCTGGAGGTCGCGGTGGCGACCGTGCAGATCACGCCCACCTTGCCGTTCCGCGTCGTCGCCACGGCGCGGCGCGCGGCCGGCAGGATCACCTCGGTCACCGGGATCGGGTAGCGCTCCCGCGCGTCGCGCAGCACCGCCGAGGAGGCGCTGTTGCACGCGATCACCAGCGCCTTCACGCCCAGCTCGACGAGGTGGTCCAGGCACTGCAGCGCATACGCCCGCACCTCGGCCATGCGCCGCGGCCCGTACGGGGCCCGCGCGGTGTCGCCGAGGTAGACGATGTCCTCCCCGGGCAGCTGGTCGACGATGGCGCGCGCCACCGTGAGCCCGCCGAACCCGGAGTCGAAGATGCCGATGGGGGCCTCGCGTCCGGGTGTGCTGGTCACCCGGCGGAGTCTACGCACCATGCGCAGGCCGCCCCCTGCACCGGTTGCCGTGCCAGGATCAGCGCATGGACGCGAGCACGGTCAGGCAAGCATTCGACGAGGCGGCCCAGCTGTTCCTCGACACCGTCGCCGAGGTGACCCCGGAGGGGCTGGACGCCCCGGGGCTCGGAGTGTGGACCGTCCGTGACCTGATCGGGCACACGGCCCGCTCCTTCGTGACCATCGAGACGTACGTGCCGCAGGGCGCCGACGCCGTCGACGTGCCGTCGGCCGCGCACTACTACGCAGCCGTCGAGGCCACCGCCAACGATGCCGCCTCGGTCGCCCAGCGCGGCCGCGACGCCGGGCAGGCGCTGGGCCCCGACCCCGTACGCGGGGTGCAGGAGCTCGCCGAGCGGGTGCTGGCGCTCGTGCACGAGACGCCCGACGACGCCCTCACCGCCACGGCCGGCGGCGGGATGCGGTTCATCGACTACCTGGGCACCCGCGTGCTCGAGCTCGGCGTGCACACGCTGGACCTGGCCCGGGTGGTCGCCGACGAGGTGGTGCTGCCGCCCGCCGTCGCGGCCGTGGTCCTCCACCTCCTGGCCGACCTCGCCAACACCCCGGAGCGAAGCGGCCCTGTGATCCTCGCGCTCACCGGCCGGGCGCCGCTGCCCGCCGGGTTCTCCCTGGTGTGACGCGGCACACTGGCACCCGAGAAGGAGGTGGCGCATGATCCCCACCAACCCGGTGCCGTCCAAGATGATGCAGTGGTCGATGGAGTTCTGGCGGCGCGTGCTGCTCGGCCTGGAGAAGGTGAACGAGGACGTCACCGAGATCGTCACCCCCGACGCCGATGCGACCGCCCGGCACCGCAAGGACGAGCCGCCCCGCATCTGGTGACGCCCGGCCGCACCACGGCGTCTGCCGAGCTGACTGCGTTACGGTCGCGGGGTGACGAGATTCCGACGGCTGGACCTCGACGACCCCGACGACGTACGTCGCTGGGCGCTGCTGACCACCCGCACGCTGCAGCTCGGGCGCCCGTCTGAGGAATCGATCGCGTTCCGTCGCGACTCCCTGGACTCGCGGGTGACCGTGGCCTAGGACCTTGTCGACATGGTGGCGGCCTTCCGCAGCTTCGACACCGAGCTGTCGGTGCCGGGCGGCACTCTCGTGCGGGCGAACGCGATCAGCAGTGTCGCCGTCCAGCCCACCCACAAGCGCCGTGGTTTGCTGACGCAGTCGACCCCCGGGCCGTACGCACCGGGCCCCTCTCCGACGGGATGTGGGCGCGGATCCACGACGTGCCGGCCGCGCTCAGCGCCCGGCGCTACCCGGTCGACCAGACCGTCGTGATCGAGGTCCGCGACCCCCTGGAGCACTGCTCCGGGCGATGGCGGCTCGAGGTGACCGGCGGTGAGGCCGGCTGCGAGGCGACCGGTGACGAGCCCGACCTCTCCCTGGACGTGGACGCCCTCTCCGGCCTGTGGCTCGGCGGTGGTGACGGTGTGCCGGGCGTCGAGGATCTCTGCCGGGCCGGGCGGTCCCAGGCCGCGGATCCCGCTGCTGCCGGCCGGGTCGCTGCCCCACCCCGCCTCACCGATCGGACGAGCCCTCGCAGGCCAACTAGGGTGGCGTCATGAGCGAGACGTGGCAGACCCTGCCCGGGCTGCCGGAGCCCGGGTTCAGCGCGGACCCGCGCAGGCAACCGCGCGTACGCGCCTCGGACGCGGACCGCCAGCACGCTCAGCACCTGCTGCGGACAGCGCGCGCCGAGGGCCGGCTCACCGAGGCCGAGCTCGACGAGCGCGTCGGCGAGGCCGACCAGGCACGGACGCTCGGCGACCTGAACGACCTGCTCGACGACGTGGTGGTGGTCTTCCCCGCCGGGCCGAGGTCGCCGCGGCTGCCGGTGCCGGCGGTGCCGAAGGACCTCCCCGTACGTGCCGCAGCCGCCGGGCGCAAGGGTCTCGACGTGGCGATCCGCATCGTGATGGCGCTGTGGATCACCCTGGCGGCGTTCTTCAACCTGATCTGGCTGGTCACCGGGGCGGGCTACTGGTGGCCGGGCTGGCCGATGATGGGCACCGCCATCCCGGTGGCCGTGCTGCTGGCGATCCGCACCGCGCTGGCCCCGCCGACGAACCCGCCCGCGCCGCCTCCGGGCGACGACCTGCGCTGACACCGCGACGGGCCGGGACGCGTCGGATCATGGAGTCCCTGCCGCGAGGTCACGGCTGACGGCTTCACCTCCGCGCTAGTCCCCTGTCAGGCAGTCGAGCAGGCACGTCTGCACGTACATCAGCCACTGGTACACGTCGGCCACCTGCGAGCGGGGGTCGTCCTCGTCCAGCTCGTCCAGGGCCTCGGAGTCCTCCTCGGTCTCGATGCCCAGCCGCGCGCCGAGCGCCAGCCGCATGGCGTTGCTGCAGCGCAGCCACGCCTGCTCGGTGCCCGGCTCGATCCGCACCAACGGCAGCCGCGCGTCCGCCTCGCCCAGCGCGGCCAGCACCACCTGCGCGTCGGCCGACTTCGCCGACCGCTGCTCGGCCTCCATCAGCCGCCGGTACTCGGCCGCGTCGTCGGTGTCCTCGTACGCCGAGGGGAACAGCCGCTCGATCACCGGGTCGTCACGGTCGAGCTCTGACGCGGCCTGCTCGTTCGACCAGCGCTCCAGCGGGTCGTCGGACCACACCGGTGCGTCGATGATCGTCACCAGCTGCTCGGCCAGCGACGTCAGCAGCCCGACCTCGAACACCTGCGCCGCCCACACGATCGAGCCGTCGTCGGCGCGCGTGAACGGGTTGCGCATCATCCGGCCTCCACGCACGTCGCCCACAGCCCGTACGCGTGCATCGCCGACACGTCGCGCTCCATCTCCTCACGCGTGCCCATGCTCACGGCCGAACGGCCCTCCTCGTGCACCTCGAGCATCTTGCGGGTGGCCTTCTCCTTCGTGAACCCGAAGTACTCCTGAAACACGTAGGTGACGTACTGCATCGTGTTCACGGGGTCGTTCCAGACGACGCAGATCCAGGGGTGCTGGCCCAGCACGGCCTCCTCGGGCCGGTCCTGGACCGCCGTCCCGCCCGATCGTTCCTGCGTCACGCCCGCATTCTTCCACGCTGCCCGCGGCCACTACTCTGGCGCCCATGACGCTGCCCAGCACCGCGCTGCTGACCGACCACTACGAGCTCACCATGGTTCGGGCCGCCCTCGGCTCGGGCACGGCGTTCCGCCGCAGTGTCTTCGAGCTGTTCCCGCGGCGGCTGCCGACCGGGCGCCGGTACGGGGTCGTGGCCGGCGTCGGCCGCGCCCTGGACGCCATCGAGCGGTTCACGTTCGGCGACGAGGAGGTCGACTTCCTGCGGCGCACGGGCGTGGTGGACGACGCCACGGCCGAGTGGCTGTCCACCTACCGGTTCACCGGTGACGTCTGGGGGTACGGGGAGGGCGACCTGTACTACCCCGGCTCGCCGCTGCTCACGGTGCAGGGGTCGTTCGCCGAGGCGGTGATCCTGGAGACGCTGCTGCTGTCCATCTACAACTACGACTCGGCGGTGGCGTCGGCGGCCAGCCGGATGACGCTGATGGCCGACGACCGCCCGATCATCGAGATGGGCTCGCGGCGCGCCAACGAGTACGCCGCCGTGGCGGCCGCGCGGGCCGCGTACATCGCCGGCTTCACCGCCACCTCGAACCTGGAGGCTGGCCGCACGTACGGGGTGCCCACCACCGGCACGGCCGCGCACTCGTTCACGCTGCTGCACGACAGCGAGACCGACGCGTTCCGTGCCCAGATCGCCGCGCTCGGCGAGGACACCACCCTGCTGGTCGACACGTACGACATCGAGAACGCCGTGCGCACGGGGGTCGAGCTGACGGGCGGGAAGCTGGGCGCGGTGCGGATCGACTCCGGCGACCTGGTCGCCACGGCCAAGGAGGTGCGCGCCCTGCTCGACGACCTGGGCGCGACCGAGACCCGCATCATCGTCACCTCCGACCTCGACGAGTGGCAGATCGCCGCGCTGTCCGGTGCGCCGGTGAACGGGTACGGCGTGGGCACCTCCGTGGTCACGGGGTCGGGCAGCCCCACGTGCTCGTTCGTGTACAAGCTGGTGGCCCGTGCGGAGTCCGACGACCCGGAGGCCGAGGTGCGGCCGGTGGCGAAGAAGTCGCTCAACAAGTCGACGGTGGGCGGCCGCAAGTACGCCCTGCGGCGCCGCGACGCCAAGGGTGTGGCCGAAGCGGAGCTGGTCGGCATCGGCACGCCGCCCGAGGACGACGGCGACGACCGCCCGCTGCTGCGCGAGCTGGTGCGCAGCGGGGAGGTCGTGGGCCGCGAGCCGGTCTCGGCCGCCCGCGAGCGGCACGCCATGGCGTGCCAGGAGCTGCCCCGCGATGCGTACAAGATGTCGCGCGGAGAGCCCTGCATCCCCACGTACTTCATCGACGCGCACGGCCAGCCGGCCGTCAACCCGTACGACAGGAGCTGACATGACCGACACCGAGTTCGCAGCACCCGCGGGCAAGCGGGCCCTGGTCGTCGTCGACGTGCAGAACGACTTCTGCGAGGGCGGCTCGCTCGCGGTTGCCGGCGGCGCGCAGGCGGCCAGCGACATCTCGGCCTACCTCGCGGGCGACCCCGGGTACGACGTCGTGGTGGCGACCCGCGACGCCCATGTCGACCCCGGAGCCCACTTCTCCGACACCCCCGACTTCGTCGACTCCTGGCCTCGGCACTGCGTCGTCGGCACCCCCGGGCAGGAGCTCCACCCGAACCTCACCTGGCGCAACTTCGGCGCGGTGTTCGACAAGGGTGCGTACGAGGCGGCGTACTCGGGCTTCGAGGGCACCGACGCCCAGGGCCAGACCCTCGACGAGTTCCTCGCCGCCGCCGGCGTCACCGACGTCGACGTCTGCGGCATCGCCACCGACCACTGCGTCAGCGCCACCGCCCGCGACGCCGCCCGACTGGGCTACGTCACCACGGTGCTCACCGACCTGGTGGCCGCGGTGTCGCCGGAGAAGCTCGACGACACGTACGCCGCCTGGGCCGACGAGGGCATCGCCACGGCTTCCCGTAACTAGTGTCTGGCCATGGCGTCGCGCTCCCTTCACCTTTGCAGAACCGATCGCTCGGCGTCGCTGGACCGCCTGGTCACCGTGCACACCAAGGTGACGGGCGGTTTGCGCGGCCGCCCGCGCGACACGACGGAACTCAATCACGCGCTCTTCCTCCGCCTAGCGGGAGAAGTTCAAGGTTTCTGCCCCGATCTGCACGACGAGGCAATCGAGGCCGTGTGCACGCCTTCCCAGATCCCCAACCAACAGCTACGAGACACCATGCGTGCTTCCTTAGCGAGGGGCCGCAAGCTGGACTCGGGCAACGCCGGTCCAGGAAACATCGGCAACGACTGGACCCACCTGGGCATCGTGATCTGGACCGAACTGAAATCCGCCTATCCGGCGGCTTCGGTGGACTGGCGAGAGAGGCTGGAGTGGCTCAACGATGCCCGAAACGGTATCGCCCACAACGATGCGACGAAGATCGCCAAGGCTCACCAGGGCCATCCGCTCACCTTGCGGACGTTCCGCGTGATGCGGAAGAGACTCGACAGATTCGCCGTGGCGCTTGATCGAACGACCGGGGCATACTTGCAGTCTGTTACAGCCATCGCACCGTGGTAGCGAAGGAGGAGAGCATGGCTACCCGCCGCTCCGTCCGGTCTGGACGCCTCGTCACTTCATCCGGGAGTAACCCCAGCACGGCGATCGTCACGGGTTCACCCGTCAAGGTGACGTTTGGTCGTCGTGAGGTCGACGGGGTCGTCGTAGGCACAACGGTCACCGGTCGATACACGGTCTCGATCGACGTACCCGGGGTGGATGATCCCCTCACCACTACGTATGCCCGCGACGAGGTGCGTAGCAGCGCCTAGTTACTCCCCCACCGGGTCTGCCGGGCGCTGGTCGCCCCAGTGACCCCGGATCTCCGGCACGGTCTGGAAGCCGTTCAGCACCGCCGACAGGCGGCGGGCACGGTCGGAGGCGTACACGTCCTCCAGGTACATCCGCTGGCCGTCGGGCCCTGACAGCGGCACCCGCCAGTTCGGGTACTCGTCGATGGTGCCGGGCTGGTTCTGCGTGCGCCGGTCGCCGACCGCGTCGGTGAGGGCCACGCTCAGCACGCGGGACGGCGTCCAGGTGAGGAAGCGGTGGAGCGCCAGCACGATGTCCTCGATGTCGCGGTCGCCCTCGGGCAGTGCGCCGCGCTGCTCCAGCATCCCGATCACGGCCGCCTGCTCACGGGCGTCGTGGTCGATCTCCGCCTCCAGCGACTCGGTGAGCAGACCCAGCTCGGAGCGCAGCTTCACGTGGTCGTGCGCCAGGTAGCCGGCGCTCGGCGGCAGGTCGTGCGTGGTGACCGACGCCATGCAGTACTCACGCCACAGCTCCGGTGCCAGCGGCTGCCCGTCCTCGCCGTTCTCGAACCACAGGATCGAGGTGCCCAGGATGCCGCGCCGCCGCAGGTAGTCGCGCACCCACGGCTCGACCGTGCCCAGGTCCTCGCCCACCACCAGCGCGCCGGCCCGGTGCGCCTCCAGCGCCAGGATGCCGACGAGTGCGTCGTGGTCGTAGCGCACGTACGCACCCTGCTGCGGCCCGTGACCGGCCGGGATCCACCACAGCCGGAACAGCCCGATGATGTGGTCGACGCGCACCCCGCCCGAGTGCCGCAGGATGCCCGACACCATCGAGCGGAACGGCGCGTACGCCAGGTCGGCCAGGCGGTCGGGCCGCCAGGGCGGCTGGCCCCAGTCCTGACCCGACTGGTTGTACGGGTCCGGCGGCGCGCCCACCGTGACCCCATCGGCGAACACGTTGTGCAGCGCCCAGGTCTCGGCGCCGTCGACGTTCACACCGACAGCGAGGTCGGAGACGATGCCGATCGGCATGCCGGTGTCGGTGGCAGCCTGTTGCGCGTTCGACAGCTGGGTGTCGGCGATCCACTGCAGCCAGGTGTAGAAGCCGACCAGCTCGGCGTGCTCCGCGGCGAACGCGGCCACGGCGGGCGAGGTCGGCCGTCGCAGCTCCTCGGGCCAGTCGCGCCAGCGCCGGCCGTGCGTCTCCGTGAGCGCGCACCAGGTGGCGAAGTCGCGCAGCTGACGGCCCTCGCGCCGGCAGAAGTCCTCGAACGCCATGGTGCGGGCGGGCTTGCGGCCGGCCCGGAAGACGATCTCCAGCGCCTGGCGCTTGGCGGCCCAGGCGGGGTTGCGCTCCACGGCCTCCGACCCGGCCAGCTCAGCCACCAGGTCCGTACGCAGCCGGTCGACCGTGGCCCGGTCGGCGGCGGGCAGCGTCGCGTACTCGGGGATCGACTCGGGGCGGATGTAGAGAGGGTTCACGTAGCGGCGGCTCGACGGCAGGTACGGGCTCGGCTCCAGCGGGGTCACCGGCTGCGCCGCGTGGAGAGGGTTGATGAGCACGTACCCCGCATAGGTCTGGGTCGCCGACCAGACGGTCAGGTCCTCCAGGTCGACGAGGTCGCCGACACCCCAGGAGTCGCGGCTGGCCACCGAGTAGAGCTGCGTCGCGTAGCCCCAGATCCGCTTCTGGCCCATCTGCCTGGGGAACCCCAGCCAGGCCGGGGTCACGATCAGCGTGCTCTCGATCTCGCGGCCGTCGACGACCAGCACCAGCCGGTGGTAGCCCAGCGGCATCCCGGCGGGCAGCTCGAAGCTCGCCTCGCCGAGCCACGTCCCGTCGTACTCACGGTCGTCGTGACCGTTCTCGACCTGCCGGCTGTCGGCGAAGCCACCGTCCTCGAACCGCACGTACACGTGGGCGGAGTGCCCCGCCGGCACGTGCACGTTCACGACGTAGGACTGGTTCTCCTCCATCACCACGCACGGCGGCAGCGCGCGCTGCCAGGCACGGCGGTGGTAGGCGTCGACCGCCTCCCAGGCCCGATCGGAGCTGGAGGCGTCGACGTCAAACGCCCTCAGCACCGCGACCACCGTCTCGTCGTCGACCTCGGTGTGGCGGCCCTTCCAGTCCCAGAACTCGGTCGAGATGCCGTAGAGGGAGGCGAGCTCGGCCAGAGCCGGATCGGTCAGAGGCATGAGACGTGGTGCTCCTTCGCGCGGGTGACCGGCACAGCCTCCCAGCGGGCGCGCGGGCACGCAAGCAGCGTCCGGAGCCCGGAAGGGAGCCTCAGCGGCGGACGACCTGCGTGAAGGACAGCAGGTCCTGGATGCCCTGGCGACGACGCTGCCACAAGGGCAGCAGCAGGTTGAACAGCTGCACCAGGGCGAGCACCGAGGTCGAGACCAGGGTGGTCCAGATCAGCGTACGGAGCACGGCCTGGGCGGGCGGCAGCTTCTCTTTGCCCCTGCCGAAGGGTGCCACCTTGAGGCCCATCACCCGCTGGCCGAGGCTGCCCTGGAGGGTGAGCAGGCAGACCACGCCGTACACGAACATCGTCACGGCCGTGCCGATCGTCATCAGCTGCAGGAGGTGCTCCAGCTCCGCCGACGGCTCAGCCGTCGGGGCCGACGTGCGCAGCGCCGTCAGGTACGCCCCGAGCTCGGTCTCGAGCCGCCCGGAGAGGTTGGTCACGAAGAAGGGGGTGACCAGGGCGGCGAGGAACGACACCAGCACGTGGTCGATCAGGAACCCGGCGACGCGACGCCCGTAGGGTGCCAGCGGCACCCCGTCGGAGGTGGTGGTCTCCTTGGCCACCGGCCGCAGCCCGCGAGCGACCGGGGTCGCGCCCGGACCAGCGGACGGCTGGCCCGGGAGCTGCGGCCCCCGCGGGTCTGGCAGCCGCGGGCCCGAAGGCTGAGTCCCTGACGGCACCTGCCCGTACGAGCCGTACGTGCCGGGGCCAGCACCCGGGTACGGACCGGCCGGGGCCTGGCCGGGAGCCGACGCGTCGGGCGGGAGAGGCAGCCGCACCTGGTCAGACCAGCGGAGCCCGTCCCACAGCCGCTCGCGCCCGGGCACGGCCGGGTCGGGGTACCAGCCGCGCGGCGGCCCTGGCGGCGGAGACTGCTCGATACTCACCCGCACCAGTCTGCCTTACCAGGCACCGGCGCCTCAGCGCGCCGCGACGCCCAGGGTGTACGACACCGTCCACGCGTACGAGCCGTGGCCCGCCACCACCGCGGCCGTGCCCCGCGCGCGCGCCACGTCGAGGCTGTCGTCGTCGCCCAGCGTCGGCTCCAGACCCAGGTGCTCCACGGCTGGCACCAGCTCGTGGCCGTGACGGTTGTGCCAGACGCCCAGCCAGAGCGGCGACGGGGCGTCCGCCTGGATGAGCAGCGTCTCGGCTCCCGACTCCACCCTCACGCCCTCGGCCGGCCAGGGCACGAACCACTTGCGTGCCGTGCCCTCCGGGATGTCGGTCCAACGGCCCCGGACGTCACCGCCGGAGAATCGCAGGCCGGCCGACGGCACCAGCAGCCCGTGGCCGGCCCACACGAACGCCAGGTCGGCGTCGCGGCCGTTGACCAGCGCGTATGCCATCCGCAGCGTGGTCCCGGTCAGCTCGTCGGAGCGGCGCAGCCGGCAGCCGTACTCCGGCAGCGCGATCGAGCACGTCAGCGAGGTCTGCGACCGGGCCTGGACCTCCCAGGCCCGCGACCAGGTCGGCCCGTGGTCGGGCACCCGCACCGGGGCGCCGTCGACGAGTGCGGTCGCCCGCGAGATCGACAGGAAGCAGTCGTCGTACCCGCGGAGTCCAGTCGTGGTGAACTCGTCGGGGTCGATGTCGTCGCCCCACCGCCCCGGGGCCAGCCACTCCGCCCCGCCCACCCGGCGCATCGACAGCACCGCCGCCCCCTGGCCGGGCTCCACCGTCACGTCGATCTCGCCGTTCGCCAGCACGACCATCGTCTGCCCCTCCTCGTCGATGGGCCCAGCATGCCGGTCGCGGCCTCTCACAACCCCCGGTAGTCCGCAACCGGGTACCATCCGACGAGGGGCACGGCCTGCCGGGGGGATCTCAGCGGTCAGCCCTCCCGTCGCCCACGAGCCGGCACGTCGTGCCAGTCAAGGACTGCCTGTTGGAGAAGATCGGTCGCTACCGGCTGACCCAGCGCATCGGCGCTGGGTCGTTCGCCACGGTCTGGCGCGGCCACGACGACGACCTGGACGTGCCGGTCGCGGTCAAGATCCTGGCCGACAACTGGGCCGACAACGACGACGTCCGCAGCCGGTTTCTGGCTGAGGCGCGCCTGCTGCGACGCATCCAGGACGAGCGGATCGTCCGGGTCTACGACATCGGCACGCTCCCCGACGGCCGTCCGTACTTCGTGATGGACTACGCCAACGGCGGCTCCCTGGAGCAGCTGCGCAAGCAGCCCGCCGAGCCGGGCCGGGTGCTCCGGCTGTGTGCCGAGGCGTCCCGGGCGCTGGAGGTGCTGCACCGGCACCGCATCATCCACCGAGACGTGACGCCCGGCAACATCCTGCTGAGCCACTCCGAGACCCAGGGTGTGCGGGTGCTCCTGGCCGACCTGGGCGTCGCGAAGAACATGGTCGATCGGGCCGGCGCGACGATGACCGCCGGCACCCCGGCGTACATGGCGCTGGAGCAGGCCAACGGCACCTCCCTCGACGAGCGGGCCGACATCTACTCGATCGCGGCGGTGACGTACGCGCTGCTGTCCGGCCGCCCGCCGTTCCCCGTGAAGACCCTGGCCGACCTGCTGAGCCGCAACCCGAGCATCGACCCCGCCCCGATCGCCGACCGGATCGGGGCTCCGCCCGCGCTGGACGCGCTGCTGTTCGCCGCACTCTCCCCCGACCCGGCGCGCCGGCCCCAGACGGCCGAGGTGATGGCGCTCGCGCTCGATCAGCTGGCCGACGTGATGCCGGGCGGCGAGACGTACGTGCCGAAGCCCCTGCTCCCCGCCGAGGGCTCCGACGTGCGCCCCCTGCCGCCGTTGCCGTCGGGCACCCCGGGCAGCTTCATCTCGAACCTCAACATGAGCCCGACCGCGCCCACGTCGCTGCCGCCCAGCACGTACACCGGCGGTGGCCGCCCGCCCGGTCTGGAGACCCCGATGAGCGTGCTCCACAGCTACATCCCCGAGGCCGAGTACGCGCCCGTGGTCCAGCGCGAGCGGCACGCCCCCCTGTTCTACGTGTGGGTGGCGGTCTCGGGGGTCGCGCTGTTCCTCGTGGCCATGGTGGTCACGATCTGGCTGTCGGGCTGACCCTGCCCTCCAGCCCGGTGCCTAGAATCACGGTGTGACCACCACGCCGCAGACCCGCATCGCCCCCGGTTCCCAGACCGTCATCGACGAGCGCACCGAGCACCGTCTCGACGACGGCGACAGCGAGCGATTCGCGCACTACGTGCCCAAGCGCATCCTCACCGAGGCCATGGTCATGGGCACCCCGGTCGTCGCCCTGTGCGGCAAGGTCTGGGTGCCGAGCCGCAACCCCGAGCGCTACCCGGTGTGCCCGGAGTGCAAGGAGATCTGGGAGTCGCACGACGAGGGCCCCGGCGGCAACGACCCCGACGCGTGAGCCGTTCGACGACAGCGGCGCCGGGCCCGTTCGTCGGGCTGCTGCGTGGCGCCGGCTACCTGATCCGGGGCCTCGGTGTCTGGAGCCGGCGCCCGAACCTGATGCTGCTGGGGGCGATCCCCGCGCTCGTGGTCTCCGCGCTGCTGCTGGCCGGGCTGGTCGTTCTCGCCCTGAACGCCGACTCCCTGGCGACGACGCTCACCCCGTTCGCCGACGCCTGGGCCGAGGGATCGCGGGCGGCCGTACGGCTGCTGGTGGCGGTGGGCCTGCTCGCCGGCGGGATCGGGCTGGCGGTGCTCGCCTTCACGGGCCTGACGCTGGCGGTCGGTGCCCCCGCGTACGAGAAGATCTCCGGCGCCGTCGAGGACAGCTGCGGCGGTGTCCCCGGTGAGGTGCAGCGGCCGATCGGCGTACAGATCGGCCGGGCCGTCGCCGACGGCCTGCGCCTGGTCGGGATCGCTGTCGTCATGGGCCTGCTGGTGCTCGTGATCGGTCTGATCCCGGTGATCGGCGCGGTCGCCGGACCCGTCGTCGCCGCGATCGTCGGGGGCCGTGCCATCGCCACTGAGCTCACCGGCACCCCGGGGGACGCCCGCGGAATGACGCTCAGCCAGCGCAGGGCGCTGCTGAAGGAGTACCGCTGGACGGCCCTCGGCTTCGGCATGGCCTGCTACCTGGCCTTCCTGGTGCCGCTGGGCGCCGTGCTGGCGACACCCGCCGCGGTCGCCGGGGCCACCCTGCTGCTGCGCGACCTGCGGGGCGAGCCGACCAGCTAAGCGGCTGCGCGTCGCTGCGGTGACCCGCTGACCTCGCTCCGCTCGGTCTGCGGCGGTTTCGACGCCGATCCTCTTCGTTCCTCAGAGGATCGTTGCTCAACCAACGGTCCGTGGCCGCGATCGGGAGGCAAGCAAGTCGCCGTGCGGTACCCAGCACGCTGCTGGTGCAGCAACACCCCGCGACGTGCACCGAGCCAGAGGGACCTGCACAACCGGTGCGCATAGCGGCACAGGTCCCCCCACGCGGGACCACGGCACGCACGCGCACCACCTGTGCAGGCGATGTCGGCGCTCTGCTGCTCAGCCAGCGTTCTCGGCGACGACCGCCAGCACGCCCTCGCCGTAGCGGTCCAGCTTCGCCTGGCCCACGCCGGAGACCGCGCTCAGCGCGGCCAGGTCTGCCGGTTCCCGGATGGCGATCTCGCGGAGCACGGAGTCGTGGAAGATCACGTACGGCGGCACGCCCTGCCCCTTCGCCTCCTCGTACCGCCACTGCCGGAGCCGCTCGAACAATCCCTGCGCCTCACCGGGCAGCGCTGTGGCCGCCGACCTGCTCGCCTTGCGCTCGCCGCGGCCCCCGCCCGCACGCACCGGGTCGCGCCGGAGCCGGACCTCTCGGCCGCCGAACAGCACCTCGGCGCTGGCGTCGGTCAGGGTGAACGTCTGGTGCGACCCCTCGACGCTCAGCAGCCCCTGCGCCAGCAGCTGCCGCACCACCGTGCGCCACTGCGCCTCGGACAGGTCGGCACCCACCCCGAACACCGACAGCTCGTCGTGGCGCCACTGCTGC
The DNA here is from genome assembly GCA_936924635.1 of uncultured Propionibacteriaceae bacterium. GTDB lineage: Bacteria > Actinomycetota > Actinomycetes > Propionibacteriales > Propionibacteriaceae > Fen-668. Next base: position 3,391 of record CAKZHP010000066.1, on the reverse strand, counting down.
ACCTTCTCCGTGCGCACCCCGCGCAGGATGTCGACGACCTGGCCGGCCCCGAATCCCTGGTTGCGCTCCTTGCGCAGCCTGTACACCGCCGACAGCACCTTCTGCGCCGCGACCGTGCCATCCCACGACTCCGGCGGCGTGAGGCAGGTGTCGCAGTTGCCGCAGGGCTCGCTGGCCTGACCGAAGTACGCCAGCAGCTGCACCCGGCGACACACGACGGTCTCGCACAGGGCGAGCATGGCGTCCAGGTGCTGGGTCAGCCGGTGCCGATGGGCCCGGTCGCCGTCGGACTCCGCGATCATCCGCCGCTGCTGCACCACGTCGGCCAGCCCGTACGCGAGCCACGCCGTCGACGGCAGCCCGTCGCGCCCCGCGCGGCCGGTCTCCTGGTAGTACCCCTCCACCGACTTCGGCAGGTCGAGGTGCGCCACGAACCGTACATCGGGCTTGTCGATGCCCATCCCGAACACGATCGTGGCGCAGACCACCACGCCCTCCTCGCGCAGGAACCGCGACTGGTGCTCGGCGCGCACCGAGGCGTCCAGGCCGGCGTGGTACGGCAGCGCCGTGATCCCCTGCTTCTGCAGGAACCGCGCGGTCTCCTCCGTCGACCTCCGCGACAGCGAGTACACGATGCCGGCATCGCCCGCATGCTCACTCGTAATGAGCCGCAGCAGCTGCTTGCGCGGCTCGTCCTTGGGCTCGATCCGGTACGTGATGTTGGGCCGGTCGAAGCTCGCCACCACCTGCAGCGCGTCGGTGAGGTGCAGCCGTTGCGCGATCTCCTGCCGCGTCTCCGGGGTGGCCGTCGCGGTCAGCGCGATCCGGGGCACGTGCGGCCAGCGCTCACCGATGTCGGACAGTGCCAGGTAGTCGGGGCGGAAGTCGTGTCCCCACTGCGACACGCAGTGCGCCTCGTCGATGGCGAACAACGCGACCGGTGCCCGGTCCAGCAGCGCCATCGTGGAGCCCGACCGCAGCCGCTCCGGCGCCAGGTAGAGGAGGTCCAGCTCGCCGTCCGCGTACGCACGCTCGGCGGCGCTCCGCTCGGACGGGTCCTGCGTGGAGTTGAGGAACCCGGCCCGCACCCCCAGTGCCTGCAGCGCGTCCACCTGGTCCTGCATCAGCGCGATCAGCGGCGAGATCACCACCCCGGTGCCCTCGCGCACCAGCGAGGGCACCTGGTAGCACAGCGACTTGCCGCCGCCGGTGGGCATCAGCACCAGCGCGTCGCCGCCGGCGCTGACGTGCTCGACGACCTGCTGCTGCGGGCCCCGGAACGACTCGTACCCGAAGACCCGCTGCAGCACCTGCTGCGGCGTGCCGTGCGCGGGCACGTCAGCAGTCGTCGAGCAGGCGGCGCAGCACCCGGGTGCCGAACCGGACGGCGTCGACCGGCACCCGCTCGTCGACCCCGTGGAAGAGGGCGGCGAAGTTCAGGTCGGCCGGCAGCTGCAGCGGCGCGAAGCCGTACCCGTCGATGCCCAGCCGCTGCAGCGCCTTGTTGTCGGTGCCCGCCGACAGGCAGTACGGCAGCAGCGCTGCGCCCGGGTCCTCCGCCTCGATGGAGGCGTGGAGCTTGTCGACGAACGGCGACTCGCGTGGTGCGTCCAGCGCGATGCCGAGCTGGTCGATCACGAGCTCGACATGCTCGCCGGCCAGCTCCCGGATGGTGTCCAGCAGCTCGTCCTGATGGCCGGGCAGGAAGCGGCAGTCGATGTGGGCCGTCGCCTCGCCGGGGATCACGTTGTTCTTGTACCCGGCGTCGAGCCGGGTGAAGTTCGCCGAGTCACGCAGGGTGCCCGCGACGAAGGCACGACCGCCGGCCATGAGGTCGAGGAAGCCCTCCAGGTCGTCGTCGGGCGTCGCCCCCGTGATCTCGGTCACCCCGTCGAACAGCGCCTGCACGCTCGCCACGTACTCGGTGGGCCAGACGTGCGCGTTCACCCGCCCGATGGCCTCGGCGAGCCGCACGATCGCGTTCTCGTCGTTCGGCAGCGACCCGTGGCCGGCCCGGCCGACCGCGCGCAGGTGCACCCAGGCGAAGCCCTTCTCGGCGGTCTGCAGCAGGTACGCCCGGCGGGACTCCCCCGTCTCGGCGACCGGCAGCGTGATGGAGTAGCCGCCCACCTCGCTGATCGCCTCGGTGCAGCCCTCGAACAGCTCGGGGTGGTTCGACACCAGCCACTGCGCGCCCCAGGTGCCGCCCTGCTCCTCGTCGGCGAAGAACGCGATCACCAGGTCGCGCGGCGGCACGATGCCCTCCCGCGCGATGCGGCGCACGTTGGCGAGGATCATGCCGTCCATCGACTTCATGTCGACCGCGCCGCGGCCCCAGATCATGCCGTCGGCCTCCTCGGCCGAGAACGGGTCGTAGGTCCAGTCCGCCGCGTTCGCCGGCACCACGTCCAGGTGCCCGTGCACCACCAGCCCGCGGTCGTGGTCGCGGCCCGGGATGCGCACCACCACCGAGGCGCGGCCCGGGTTGCTCTCCAGCAGGGTCGGCTCCAGGCCCACCTCCTGCAGCAGCGCCATCACGTGGTCGGCCGCCGGGCGCTCGGTCGGGCCGGTGCCGTCGCCGTAGTTCGACGTGTCGATCCGGATCAGCTCGCGCGTGATGCGCAGCGCCTCGTCCTCCAGCGCGGTCCAGTCCTGCTCGGTGCCGGTCATCGGTCTCCTCCTCGTGTCGCCCGCGCCACGGCGGCCTCCAGGTCACCCACCGTGGTGGTCGGCAGCAGCGCGACGGCCGCCGCCAGGTCGTCTGCCGCGTCTCCGACGGCCGTACGCAGCTTGTCGCGCCGCGCGGCCGCGTCCAGGGGGCGCCCGGGAGCGCCCAGCGGCACCCCCACCGTAGCCGTCAGCGCGCGACCGTCTGGCAGCCGTACGCCCACCCGGGCCCACGGCTCGCGGCTCGGATGTCCCTCGGCCCGCCGCTCGATCCGCCCGGCCAGCTCCAGCGCCCCGGTGTGAAGTGTCGTGAACCGGTCCTCGGTGGGCGTCACGCCCAGCAGGCCCAGCGCCACGAGGTACTCCAGAGAGAACCGCCCCTGGGTGCCGGTCTGCGGGAGGCGGTAGCGCAGGGGCGCGTCCGAGCCCGGCCGCATGGTCACGGTCGCGCTGACCACGTCCAGCGTGCTCAGCTGCTCGGCCGCCTCGTGCGCAGACATGGCCGCGGAGCAGAACGGGAACCGCTTCACCCACAGGCCTGGGTCCACGACCGCCCAGCGCTCGCCCCACCTGTCGGCGAGCACGGCTCGCGCCTCGTCGCCGGTCATAGCGAACCCGTACGCCTGAGCCATGCCGTCGCTCCCGAGCAGCGCACCCGGCTCGGCGTCGAACCCAGCGGCCGCCCACTGCACGGCGCGGACGCCAGCGGCCGCCGCCAGCCCCG
>CAKZHP010000065.1 GCA_936924635.1 uncultured Propionibacteriaceae bacterium | reverse complement strand
CGGGCCGGGCGCGGAGGTCGGCGACGAGACGGGCCTCGGCGGAGAGGCGAGAGGTGACAGCCGTACGCAGCCGTTGCCGCGTCTGCTCCAGCCCGCGGGTCTCCTCGGCCACATCGGGCACGACCAGGCGGGCGGCGTCGGTGGGGGTGGAGGCGCGCACGTCCGCCACCAGGTCGAGGATCGGTGTGTCGATCTCGTGCCCGATGGCGCTCACCACCGGCGTACGGGCACGGTGCACGGCTCGGGCGAGACCCTCGTCGGAGAACGGCAGCAGGTCCTCCAGCGAGCCGCCGCCCCGGGCGACCACGATGACGTCGACCTGCTCCTCGCGGTCGAGCAGCTGGAGCGCCTGGGTCACCTCCAGCGCGCAGCCCTGGCCCTGCATCGGTGCGTACGCCACCTGGACCACCGCAGCGGGCCAGCGACGGCGTACGTTCTCCACCACGTCGCGCTCCGCGGCGCTGCCCTTGGCGGTGACCAGCCCGATGCGGCGGGGGAGGAACGGGAGTCGCTTCTTCAGCGCCCGCTCGAACAGCCCCTCGGCCTGGAGCATCCGCTTGCGCTGCTCGACCTGGGCGAGCAGACGCCCCTCGCCAGCGGGGCGGAGGTCGGCGCACTCGTACGTCAGGCGCCCCGACTTGCTCCACACCGTCGGCTTCAGCAGGGCGGCCACCGTGGTGCCCTCGGTGAGCGGACCGGCCGCATCGAGCACAGCGGTGCTTGTGGTGACCTGTACGGACACCTCGGCGAGCGTGTCACGCAGCGTCAGGTACTGCGTCGAGCCGTGCCGCCGCTTCAGCTCGATCACCTGGCCCCCGACCCAGACCGCGCCCAGCCGCTCCACCCAGCCCTTGACCGCCTGCGCGACGACGCGCAGCGGCTGCGGGTTCTCCGGGCTGCTGTCCATGGGCACGCAGACACCCTAGGGCCAGCCTCCGGCAGTCCCCGCCCTGACGAGGGGTCAGGCCAGGTGCGGTGCTGCTCGGGGCCCTGTGGGCCCAGATCTGTCGGGCCCTGCGAGCCGGACTGGCCCTGGCCGTACGGGCCGGGTGGTGTCTGGCCGTGGGGTGCCCGCTGCACCGGGCCGTACGCCCCCGGCGGCACCGTGGTGGGATGCGCGAGGCGCCACCCCGTACGACATCGTGCCGGCTGGGCTCTTCGGGGGACCGACCTCCCGCACGACGGCCGCGGCGACAAGGATCACAGCGGCGCTGTCGAGGATCCGGAACACCACGGAGCTCACCGCGAGGGCCGTCCAGCGACTGGCGTCATCTCGCTGATGACGAGCGAGGCCACGGTCGCCAGAACCCACAGAGCGACCGCGGCGAGGACCAGTGGCCGGGACTTGCGTGCCCAGACGATGGCGATGACGCCCATCGTCAGCGCGACGACCGAGACGAGGATCTGAATGATGTTGATCGCGGAGAGCGTCATCGCCATCCCTCCTGCCGGCGACGGGAGGTGGCGGCAGCGACGACCGACGCGATCACCAGCAGTTGGGGGAGGGCAGACCAGGCGATCGAGAGCGCGGTGTAGCCCGACGCGCCCATCCGCTCGATCAGGGTGCCGCCCAGGAACCGGAACACCAGGATGTTCAGGAGCCCGACGACCACCGCGCTCCAGAACAGGGCCACGGGCAGCCCGCGCCGCCGTGCCGGAGCGGCGGAACCGTACGAGCTCGTGGGGTCGGCCCCGGGTCCCGCGCTCGAAGAACTCGCGCAGCTCGGCGTGGCCTGTGAGCACGCCGCGCGGGATGTCCACGATGCGGGGGACGAGCGGGCTCTCCAGCGTGGCGTGCGGGAGATAAAGGTCCACCAAGGCGTCGATGTCGTGCTCGATCGTGCGCCGGTGCCACTGGTCGTGGACGAGCTCGCGTCCGCGACCGATGCCGCTGGGCTCAGGGGAGACGTCATGTCCTGACGCTAGGCAGGTGACGTGTCGGCCGCCCACCGACACGAATCCGCTCCAGACTGGGGTGAGTGGACCGTCGCCCTCGCAGCGGGATCCCCGCCCGAGTCACACAGATCTGACGCGAACCACCATCTGTGGCAGTGCCCGCCGGATCCGTGCGGTCTCGGCGGCTCAGCTCAGGGTCTGCAGCACCGCCTCGCCGCGGTCAGCGGCAGCGGCGTAGAAGGCTCTCAGGTCCTCGTACAGCGGGCCGAGGTAGTCGGTGAAGGCGTCCTCCTCGTCCCAGATCAGGGGGTACACCTCGGCCTCGAACATGGCACCCGGGTCGTGCCGGGCCTCCAGAGCGGCGACGGGGATGTCGGCCAGACGGGCAGCGACAGCACGAACGGTGTCGGGATCGACCAGGAAGACCGTGGAGCCGTCGTCGTACAGCACCGGCTCGCCACCGAAGATGGCGCGAGACTCGATGGCGCTGGTCGGGTCGCTGTCACCGGTGAGCAGCCAGTGGATCCCGTGCCAGGCCTTGTCGATGTCCACCTGGCACTCCACCGGCACGGTGGCCAGACGGTCGTGAACCCCTTCGAAGCCTGAAGCCACAGCCGCGCGGGCCTCGTCGGCGTCGACGTGGTGACCCACCCAGGTAGTTCCCATGAGCCGGAGACTACCGGCGCGGGGGTGCGCGAACGGGGCGCTCGTCACACGAGGAAGCGGTAGAACGGTCCCTGCGGGTCGATCACCTCGACGGTGATGGGGGAGGCCTCCAGGCGGGCCATCAGCGAAGGCAGCTCGGCCGGGTCGCCCAGCTCCACGCCGACCAGGGCGGGGCCGAGTTCGCGGTTGGAGCGCTTCACGTACTCGAACAGCGTGATGTCGTCGTCGGGGCCGAGCACCTCGTCGAGGAAGCGGCGCAGCGCGCCCGGCTCCTGCGGGAAGTTGACCAGGAAGTAGTGCTTGCGGCCCTCGTGCACGAGCGAGCGCTCGACGATCTCGCTGTAGCGGGACACGTCGTTGTTGCCGCCGGAGACGATCGCCACCACCGTCTGCCCGTGCTCGACCTCGACGCCGTTCACCAGAGCTGCCGTGGCCAGCGCCCCGGCGGGCTCGGCGATGATCCCGTCGGTCTGGTAGAGCGCGAGCATCTCCGAGCAGATGGCACCCTCCGCGACCGCGGTCAGCTCCGGCGTGTGGGCGGCCACGACCGCGTACGGCAGGTCGCCCACCCGTCGCACGGCGGCCCCGTCGACGAACGTGTCGATGCTGCCCAGGGTGACCGGTCCGCCGGCGTCGAGGGCGGCGCGCATGCTCGCCGCTCCCGCAGGCTCCACCCCCACCACGCGGGTGTCGGGGTGATGGGCCGCGAACCAGGTGACGACCCCAGCGATGAGCCCGCCGCCGCCGACCGGCACTACGACCACATCCGGCGCGCGACCCAGGTCGGCCACGATCTCCGCGGCCACCGTGCCTTGCCCGGCGACGGTCGCGGACGCG
>CAKZHP010000064.1 GCA_936924635.1 uncultured Propionibacteriaceae bacterium | reverse complement strand
GACCCGGCGCCCTCCGCCGCCGAGGCGGTCCCGCCGGCTGCGACCGGCCGTACCGGGAGCCTCGACGGACCCACCCAGGACACCCCGTCCCGCAACGAGCTCGACACGACTGACAGGAGCGACGCGTGAGCATCTTCGACTCGGTCTTCAGCCTCGCGCTGATCGCGACCACGCTGACCTTCCTGACCCCGTTGCTGTTCGCCAGCATCGGCGGCGCCGTGACGCAGCAGGGAGACATCCTCAACATCGGCCTCGACGGCATGATGCTGATCGGCGCCTTCGCCGGGGTCGTCGGCGGCTCGGTGAGCGGCAGCGCCCTGGTGGGCGTGCTGGCTGCCGTCGTCGCGTCGCTGCTGCTCTCGCTCGTGTACGCAGCCTGCACGCTGTGGCTCAAGGCCGACTTCATCGTGGTCGGCATCGGCGTCAACATCCTCGCCGCCGGCCTCACCGTGTTCCTGCTTCAGACCATGTACGGCAACCCCGGCGGCACGCCCGGGACGGTGACCTCGTCGCTGCCGAAGTTCCACATCCCGCTGCTCGGCGACCAGACGGTGCTGGTCTACCTGGCGCTGCTGTGCGTGCCCCTGTACGCCTTCCTGCTCTACCGCACCCGGTTCGGGGTGCACCTGCGCGCGGTCGGTGAGGATCTCCCGGCGGCGACGGCGGCCGGCATCAACGGCACGCGCATCAAGCTGTGGTCGATCCTGATCTGCGGGGCCCTGTGCGGGCTGGCGGGGGCACAGCTCTCGATGGCGAACCTGGGCTCGTTCGTGGCCGGCATGACCTCGGGCCGCGGCTTCATCGCGGTCGCCGCGCTGACCTTCGGCCGTGCGAAGCCCGTACCCACCCTGGTCGCGGCCATCATCTTCGGCCTCGCCGACGCGGTCGCCGACCGTCTCGGCGTCGCCGGGGTGAACTCCTACCTGGCCAAGACCGCGCCGTACATCATCACCATCATCGCGCTCACCCTCGCGGCGATGGAGATCGGCAAGCGCCGCCGTCGCACCGCCGCTGCCACCGCCTGAGGAGGCTGCTGTGACCGAACGCCTGATCCTCGACTGCGACCCCGGCCACGACGACGCGATGGCGATCATGCTCGCCGCCGCGCACCCGGGCCTGGAGCTGCTCGCCATCACCACCGTCGCGGGCAACCAGACCCTGGCCAAGGTCACCCGCAACGCGCTGGCGGTGTGCACGATCGCGGGCATCCACGACGTGCCGGTCGCGGCCGGCGCCGAGGGACCGCTGACGCGCCGGCAGGTGGTGGCGCCCGACATCCACGGCGACACCGGCCTGGACGGGCCCGTGCTGCCCGACCCGACCGTCGAGCTCGACCCGCGGAACGCCGTCGACCTGATCGTGCAGACGGTGATGTCGGAGCCCACCGGCACCGTGACCCTGGTGCCCGTCGGCCCGCTCACCAACATCGCCCTGGCGCTGCAGGCCGAGCCTGAGATCGCCCGCCGCGTGAAGCGGGTCTCGCTCATGGGCGGCGCGTACACGCGGGGCAACTCCACCCCGGCCGCGGAGTTCAACATCTACGCCGACCCCGAGGCCGCCGCGCAGGTCTTCGACGCGGGGTGGCCGATCACCATGGTCGGCCTCGACCTCACGCACCAGGCGCTGGCCGACGAGGCGGTGTTCGAGCGGTTGCAGGCGGTCGAGGGCCCGCTGGGTGAGTTCGTGGTGGCGATGCTGCGGTTCTTCCAGTCGACGTACGCGACGTCCCAGGGCTTCACGTACCCGCCGGTGCACGACCCCTGCGCCGTGGCCGCGCTGCTCGACGGGATCGTCGGGACCGAGCGCGCCCGGGTCGACGTGGAGACCCAGGGCCGCTTCACCAGCGGCATGACCGTGGTGGACTTCGAGGCGTTCCGCACCGTGCAGCACGAGGGCACCCCCATGAACTGCGACGTCGCCACCACGATCGACGTACGCAAGTTCTGGGACGTGATGATCGACGCCGTCACCACCCTGGGGAGCAGACCATGACCCGCATCATCATCGACACCGACCCCGGCATCGACGACGCCATCGCGCTGACGCTGGCCGCGGCCAGCCCGGAGCTGGAGCTGCTGGGCGTCACCACGGTCGGCGGCAACACCGGCCTGGAGCACACCACGGCGAACGCCCTGCGGATGCTGCACCTGCTGGGCCGCGACGACGTGCCGGTTGCCGCGGGCGCGCCGCGGGGGCTGGTGCGCGACGCCTCGTACGCCGACGAGTCCATCCACGGCGGCGGCGGTCTGGGTGGCGTGGAGCTGCCGCTACCGGAGCGGGAGGCCGACCCACGCGGCGCGCTGGCCCTGATGTGCGAGCTCATCGAGGGCAGCGAGGAGCCGGTGACGCTGGTCGCGATCGGCCCGCTCACCAACGTGGCGCTGTTGGCCGCGACGCGACCCGACGTGTACGGGCGGCTGGAGCGCCTGGTCATCATGGGCGGCGGTGTCCACCGGCTGGGCAACTCCACCCCGGCGGCGGAGTTCAACATCTGGTTCGACCCCGAGGCCGCGGCGCGGGTGTTCGAGTCGGGCGTGCCCGTGACCATGGTCGGCCTCGACGTGACGCACAAGGCGTTCATCCCCCGGCAGGCCTGGGCGCTGTTGCGGCGGCCGGAGGCCGGGTCGGTGGCCCGCGCGCTGCTCGGGATGGTCGACTTCTACGGCGCGTACTACGCCCAGACCACCGGTGTCGACGGCAGCGCCCAGCACGACTCGGTCGCGGTGGCCGCGGTGATCGACCCGGCACTGCTGCGTACCGAGCACGTGTGGGTGGGCATCGAGACCTCCGGCACGTACACGAGGGGCATGACCGTCGCCGACCTGCGCGACGTCTGGGGCAAGCAGGCCAACGCCCACGTGGCCCTCGACGTCGACGTGCCCGGGTTCACCGACCTGCTCGTCGGCCGCATCGCCGAGCTGGACGCCCGGCTGCGGCCGCCGCCAGGTCACCGGCCTTGACCCGGGCGATGGCCTGGTCGAGGAGGGCACGCTCCGAGTCGTCTGGCTCGGCCGTCTGCAGCCCCGCGGCGGCGAACCTGGGCTGGTAGAGCGCCGACGGTGTTGGAGCCGCCGCCGGGGATCACGTACGGCTTCTTGCCCTCTGAGCGCAGCTTCTCGGCGAGGTCCTCCATGGCCGCGTTCATGTCGGTGCCGCCCGGCAGCCCGTCGACGATGTGGCCACCCATGATCACGTCCAGGAGCACGTTGCCCGAGGTCTCGTACAGCTCGTCGCCGTCGATGCGACGCTCGAGCAGGATGTAGCACTCCATGCCCACCGCAGCGGCGGCCGCCACGGTCTGCCTGGCGTGGTTGGACTGCGTGGCGCCCTGCGCGTGCAGCTGGGGCTCGCCCACCGGGCGTCCTCCTCAGTCGCGCCGAAGGTCGCCCACACCTGGTAGTGG
>CAKZHP010000063.1 GCA_936924635.1 uncultured Propionibacteriaceae bacterium | reverse complement strand
GCCGCAACCGGCCAGCAGGGCGGCGCCCGCGGCCGCCCCTCCGATGAGAGTGCGCCTGGTGAGCATGGTCTTCCTTTCTCTCAGCCGCCGGTCGACGGCGTGATCTGGGACTCGTGCCAGCCGAGCAGTCGTCGCTCGGCGAGCAGGATGAGCTGGTACATCAAGAGCCCGGTCGCGACGATCACGATGATCGCCACGATGAGCAGGGGTGTCCGGTAGGTGGAGTTGCTGTAGACGAGCAGGTAGCCCAGCCCGCGCTCCGAGGAGATGAACTCCGCCAGCACCGCTCCGGTCATCGAGTCGATGACCGAGATGCGCGCGGCGGCGAACAGCGACGGCAGGGTGGCGGGCAGCTCGATCTTCGCGAACTGCCGAGCGGCGCCGAGGCCCAGGATGCGGCCCAGGTCCCGGTACTGCGGCTCGATCTGCCGCACGCCCATCACCATCCCGGTGAGCACCGGGAAGAAGGCCAGGCTGACGATCAGCGCGAGCTGTGAGGTCAGGCCCAGGCCGAACCACAGCACGAACAACGGCGCGATGGCGATCTTCGGGGCCGCCTGGAACAGCACCAGGAACGGTGCCATCGCCGCGTCGATGATCCAGCTCCGCGTGACGAGCGCCCCCAGCAGCACCCCGAGCCCGGCGCCGAGCAGGAAGCCGACGACCACGTTGCGCACCGTGTACGCCAGGTGCGGCCACAGCTCGCCGCTGGCGCCGGTCTTCACCAGCTCGCGCCCCACGGCGACCGGGTCGGGCAGCAGGAACTGCGGCACGGAGAACAGCCGCACGTACGCGTACCAGAGCGCCACGACGACCAGCAGGTACGCCAGCGCGCCGAGCAGCCTGCCGCCGGTCGAGCGCGCCGTCACAGCTGCTGCCTGAGGGTGGACTGGAACTCGGCGAACTGCGGCATCAGCTTCGTCTCCTCGTTCCGGGGCCGGGGGAGCGGCACGTCGTGGATCTCGCGTACGACACCGGGGCGCGGCGTCATCACCACGACCCGGTCGGAGAGGTAGGCAGCCTCGTCGACGGCGTGCGTGACCATGACGATCGTCTTGTGGGTCTCCTCCCAGATCCGCAGCAGGTCCTCGTGCAGCCGCTCGCGCGTGATGTGGTCGAGCGCGCCGAAGGGCTCGTCCATGAGCAGGATCTGCGGGTCGTACGCGAGCGCGCGCACGATCGCCAGCCGCTGCCGCATGCCGCCGGACAGCTCGCGAGGGTAGGACTTCGCGAACCCGTCGAGGCCGACCAGCTCCAGCAGCGGGTTCACGGCGGCGTCCATCTCGGCCGCCGTCTTCCCCTGCGCCTCCAGCCCGAACTGCGCGTTCTTGCGCACGGTGCGCCAGGGCAGCAGCACGGGCTCCTGGAACACGAAGCCGATGTCCTTGCCGGGCCGGGGCGGGGTCGTCCACGCGATCGAGCCGGTGTAGTGGTCGTCGAGGCCGGCGATGATGCGGAGCAGGGTCGACTTGCCGCAGCCCGAGGAGCCGATGAGGGAGACGATCTCGCCCTGGTAGATCGTGAGGTCGACGTCCTTCAGCGCCTGCACCGGCGCGGCGCCCTTGCGCTCGTACACCTTGTTGACCGCAGACAGGGTGACCAGTGGTGTCGGCACGACGCTCCCTCTAGTGGTGCTGGACGGAGAAGCCGGGTCGTCGGCCCCCCGAAGGTCTCGGTCGACTTTCGTGACGCGAAAGTCGTTACCGCAGAATGGAGATCGTGTCAGGGTTCCCAGGCCTCGTCAAGAGGTGCGTGGCAGGTGGAACGGCAGGCGTCAACAGTCCGTCCAGAAGGACAGACGCTGACCGGAAGGCCCTCTAGCGTGCCGGTCATGACCAAGGTCGACCTCAAGAAGACGATCCCCTCGTACGCCGCCAGGAAGGGTCAGATCGCCGAGATCGAGGTGCCCCCGATGGCGTACCTGATGCTCGACGGCCACGGCGACCCGAACACCTCGCAGGAGTTCGCGGAGGCGCTGCAGGCGCTCTACCCGGTGGCGTACAAGACGAAGTTCGCCAGCAAGCGCGAGCTCGACCGTGACTACGTGGTGCCGCCGCTGGAGGCGACCTGGTCGGCCGACGACATGGCCGCCTTCACCAGCGCCCGCGACAAGTCGCAGTGGGACTGGACGGTGATGCTCCTGCTGCCCGACTGGGTCGAGGAGTCGCTCGTCGAGGCGGGCAGAGAAGAGGTCGGCCGCAAGGACCCACCGGCCCGCCTCAGCGACGTACGCATCGAGCGCCTCCACGAGGGCCTCGCAGTGCAGACCCTCCACGTCGGCCCCTTCGACGCCGAGGCCGCCGTCCTGCAAGAGGTCCACGACTCGTACATCGCCAGCCACGGCCTCACCATGGCTGGCCGCCACCACGAGATCTACCTCAGCGACCTTCGCAAGACGGCGCCGGAGCGGCAGCGTACGATCCTGCGGCAGCCAGTCCGCCGCGCCTAGCACACCCCCGCTCGAGACGCGCCGACGGCAAGACGTCGCCCGAACCTGGCCAGACAGGCAAGGATGGCGGGAGTCGTACGAAGGAGGCCCCGTGTTCCAGCGGATCGCGATCGTCAACCGCGGTGAGGCGGCCATGCGCCTCATCCACGCCGTGAGGGAGCTCAACGCTGAGAACCCCGGCGGCCCGCAGCTGACGACGATCGCGCTGGCCACCGAGGGCGAGAAGACGGCGATGTTCGCGCGTGAGGCAGACGAGACGTACGTCATCGGTGCCGCCGCCGACCGCCCGTACCTCAACCACGCCACGCTCGAGACCGCCCTGAAAGAGACCCGCGCCGAGGCCGTCTGGGTCGGCTGGGGCTTCGTCGCCGAGGACGCCGGCTTCGTCGAGCTCTGCGACCGGCTCGGCATCACGTTCATCGGCCCGAGCGCCGAGGCCATGCGCAAGCTCGGCGACAAGATCGGCTCCAAGCTCATCGCCGAGGAGGTCGGCGTTCCCGTCGCCCCGTGGAGCCGCGGGGGAGTGGACACCCTCGACGAGGCCCTCGCCGCCGCGACCCGCATCGGCTACCCCCTCATGCTCAAGGCCACCGCCGGCGGTGGCGGCCGCGGCATCCGCCGCGTCGACGAGGCCGCCGACCTCACCGACGCCTACCAGCGCACCCGCGACGAGGCCGAGCGCGCGTTCGGCAGCGGCGTCGTCTTCCTGGAGAAGCTCGTCAGCGGCGCTCGCCACGTCGAGGTCCAGGTCATCGCCGACGGCCAGGGCACCGCGTGGGCCCTGGGCGTGCGCGACTGCACCGTCCAGCGCCGCAACCAGAAGATCATCGAGGAGTCGGCCTCCCCGCTGCTGGGCCGCGAGCAGACCGACGAGCTGAAGGCCGCCGCCGAGCGGCTCGCGCTGGCCGTCGACTACCGGGGCGCCGGCACCGTCGAGTTCCTCTACCACCCGGGCGAGAAGACCTTCGCGTTCCTAGAGGTCAACACCCGCCTGCAGGTCGAGCACCCGATCACCGAGATCACCACCGACGTCGACCTCGTCAAGGCCCAGATCCACGTCGCCGCCGGCCACCGGCTGGAGGGCGAGAGACCCGCCGAGTCCGGCCACGCCATCGAGGCCCGCCTCAACGCCGAGGACCCCGACCGTGACTTCGCCCCCGCCCCCGGCCGCATCGACCGCCTCGACCTGCCCGCCGGGCCCGGCATCCGCGTCGACACCGGCGTCGCCGAGGGCGACGTCATCCCCGCCGACTTCGACTCGATGATCGCGAAGATCATCGCGTACGGGCGGACGCGCACCGAGGCCCTCGGCCGCCTGCGCCGCGCCATGCGTGAGACCACCGTGGTCATCGAGGGCGGGGCCACCAACAAGAGCTTCATCCTGGAGCTGCTCGACCAGCCCGAGGTCATCGACGGCGGCGGCACCGGCTGGGCCGACACGGGCTGGATCGACCGCGTACGCACCGAGGGGGGCCTGGTCGCGGACGAGCACGCCGCTGTGGCCCTCGTGGCGGCGGCCGTCGAGGCGTACCAGGAGGCCGAGGCCCGCGAGGTCACCCGCCTCATCGAGACCGCGCACGGCGGGCGCCCGCAGGTGCAGCACGCCGTCGGACGCCCGGTCGATCTCAAGCTGCGCGGGTCGGTCTACCCGGTGACGGCGTACAAGACCGGCGCGGAGCGGTTCCGGGTCTCCGTCGCCGGCTCCGAGCCGGTCGACGTGCGCATGGAGCGCCTGGACGACGTCAACGCTCGGATCACGCTCGCCGGGCGCGCGTACCACCTGGTGACGGCCAGCCACGGCCCCGTGCTGCTCGTCGAGGTCGACGGTGTCACCCACCGCGTCAGCCGCGACGAGGGCGGTGTGCTGCGCTCGCCCGCACCCGCGCTCGTGGTCGCCACCCCGGTCAAGCCCGGTGACGAGGTCGCCGCTGGCGGGCCGGTGCTGGTGCTGGAGTCCATGAAGATGGAGACGGTCATCCCGGCGCCGTTCGCGGCGCGGGTCAAGGAGCTGCTGGTCGTCGCGGGCGGCCAGGTCGAGACCGGCGCCCCGCTGGCCCGGCTGGAGCCGCTGTCGGAGGGCGGCGAGGAGGCCGCCACCGACGCCGCACCCGAGATCGAGCTGCCGGCGCCGCCCG
>CAKZHP010000062.1 GCA_936924635.1 uncultured Propionibacteriaceae bacterium | reverse complement strand
CGCCGAGCGCGGCACGGACCACGCCTGCCGCCTCGACGCCCACCCCGGCCCGGGCGACGTCAGCCGCCAGCGTCCCCACCACCCGCACGGCCACCGCCACGACCACGACCCGGGCCACGACCATCGCACGCACGACCAGCACCGCCCCCCGCGCCACCACGGCGCCGACGGCCTCCGGCTCCACGGCAGGCGTGAAGACGCAGGCCGTGACCGGCGACACCCAGGTGTTCGAGTCGGCTGCCGCAGCCCCCCGCGGCACCGGCGGCAAGGGCGTCAGCAACGCCGGCGTCACCGTGCCCGTCGCCCCGGCGGCACCCGCGGGCACCGTCACCCCCCGCACCGACCTCGCCCCGGCCATCCTCGCCCTCACCAACGCCGAGCGTGCCAAGGCCGGGCTGCCCCCCGTGAGCTTCAGCCCGTGCATCACCAGCTCGGTGGCCCAGCCCTTCTCGCAGACGATGGCGACCCAGAAGCGGACCTACCACCACGACCTGATGCTGGTCATCACCGCGTGCGGCGGTCGTGCGGCCGGCGAGAACGTGGCCTCCGGCCAGACCTCCCCCGAAGAGGTCGTCGCCGCCTGGATGGCCTCCCCGGGGCACAAGGCCAACATCCTCAACGGCAGCTACAAGACGCTGGGCATCGGCGTCGCACAGGCTGCCGACGGCACGTACTACTGGGTGCAGAACTTCAACGGCTGATCCCCGGCTCACGCCGGCCCGCAACGAACGCCCGTCGTGGGCCGGCGTCTCGGTCGGCTCAGCGGCCCTTCTTCGCCGCCTGCCAGTGCTCGTGCCCAGCGCGGCGCGCGGCCAAGTGCTACTGCCCGGGCGGGACCTCCTCGGCCACCGGGCCGGTGGAAGCACGGACGACCAGCTGCACGGGGAACGACTGCCGCGTGCCGAGCTCGCTGCCCAGAGCCAGCCGCAGCGCCGCGGCCCCCATCTCGCGCAGCGGCATGTGCACGGTGGTGAGGCCCGGGGTCAGGTCACGCCCGACCCAGATGTCGTTGCAGCCGGCGATGGAGATGTCACCGGGCACGGCGATGTCATGGTCTGCGCAGTAGGACAGGGCGCCGATCGCCATCTGGTCGGCGGTGCCCACGACCGCCGTGAGATCGGGCGAGCGGCGCAGCAGGGTGTCAGTCCCCGCGTAGCCACCGTCCCGCGTCTGCACCACCTCCACCACCTCGGGGCGTACGCCGAGCCCCTCGGCCAGCCCCTCGATCCGGTCGGTCGTGGAGGTCACGGTGGAGCTGCCCGACAGCACCCCGACGCGGCGGTGGCCCAGCTCGGCGAGGTGTCGGCCCAGCACCCGGCCGGCGTCCACGTTGTCGGCGCCCACCTGGATCGCGACCACGTCGGGGTCCAGGTCGTGGCGCCCCATCAGGACCGTACGGCCCGCGCTGCTCAGCGATCGGATCCGGGCACTCAGCCCGGTGCGGTAGTCGGGGTCGTCCAGCCCGGAGCCTGCCACGATCACGATGGACGTGCCGTGCGACTGCAGCTGCCGGAACGCCTCCAGCTCGACCTCCGGGTCACGATCGGTCGACATCACGGTCACCAGGCAGGACTCCTCGGCCGCCACCTCGTGGACACCGTGGATCATCGCGTGGAAGTACGGGTCGCCGACGTCACCGACGAGCATCCCGACCGTCTTCGTGTTGCCGGTGATGAGCGCCCGAGCCTGCGCGTTCGGCACGTAGTCGAGCTCCTGCGCCACGGCCAGCACCCGTTCGCGCAGCTCCGCGCTCACCGAGTACGTGCTTCCCGAGAGCACCCGTGACGCCGTCGCCAGGGAGACGCCCGCGGCCTGCGCCACGCTCTTCAGGTTGCCACCCATGGGCCGGGAGTCTAGGGCGCCGGGCCTGACCCCGACACCCCCCAGCCCCGCAGATCGAGCAGGCATGCCCCGAGCACACGGAACGCTGATCGAGCAAGCATCTCCTGAGCCTGCGAAGGAGATGCGCGTCGAGATCCGGTGTCTGGAGCTGCGCAAAAGAGCCGTCCGCAGCTGGTCGATCGGGAGCGCTCTGCCGTCCGGCTCACGTCCTGGTGTCGCTGGCGCTCCACCAGGCCGGGTCTCGACGCCGATCCCCGTCGTCTTTCGGGGGATCGTTGCTCGACCGCGGTCAGTCCGCGTCCTCAGCGGCCGCGGCGTCGACCACGCCGCGCCGCATGGACGCCACGACCAGCCGGCAGGTGGTGCGCAGCTCACCAGGCCCGACGGCGTCGGCGACCTGGCCGGCACAGTCGATGACCTGCCTGGTCCAGCGCACGAAGTCGCCGGCAGTGAGCCCGGAGAGGGTGAGGACCTCGCCGAGCTCCATGCCGGAGGCCCAGGCGTGCGCGGCCTCGGCGAAGCCGATGTCGGGGTCCGGGCCGCGCTCGACGCGGTGGTCCCGCTCCACGAGCGACACGTCGCGCCAGACCCGACGCAGCGCGCTCTGGGCCTCCTCGGTCTGCCGGTCGGGCAGCCGCAGGGGGCGGCGGCTGTCGGTGGGCCGCGCCTCGTACACCAACGACGACAGCACCGCCGCCAGCTGCGGTGCCGTGAGCGAGGTGAACACCCCGGCTCGCACGCACTCCGCGGTGACCAGGTCGAGCTCGCCGTAGATGCGCGTCAGCACCTGCCCGCGGTCGGTGACCTCCTGCCCGTCGTCGCTCAGGTAGCCGAGCGACGACAGCACGCCGCAGATGCGGTCGAACGCCTTGGCGATGGTGTTGCTGCGCTCCTCGGCCCGCTGCCGGGCGTCGCCGGTCTCGCGCTCCAGCCGCATCGCCTGCTCCGCGAGGCGGGCATGCTCCTCGCGGTCCGGGCAGGCGTGACAGGGATGGGCACGGACGGCGAGCCGCAGCGTCTCGATCTCGGCCTGGGTGTCCTCGTCCGGCCGGTCGCGGACGCGCGGGTCGGGCAGGTCGACCTCGCGCAGCCGGGTCAGGAACGCGGCGGCGAGGTTGCGGCGCGCGGCGGCGTCCTTCGCGTTGAAGTGCTTCGGCACCCTGACCCGCCCGGCCACCACGGGTGGGGTCGGGAAGTCGGCGACGCCGATGGTCTTCAGCTGGCGGCCCTCGGTCATCACCAGCAGCTCGGGCCCGTCCCGCCGGTCCGTACGCGGCTCGACGACCGCCGCCCACCCGCGGTGGCGCCCGGCCGGCACCGAGATGATGTCGCCCGGCCTCAGCTCCTGCAGCACGGTCAGCGACTCCGCGTGCCGGTCGGCCCGGCGAGCACGGGCCGCCTCGGCCTCCAGCGACCGGATGCGCTCCCGCAGCCGTGCGTACTCGGTGAAGTCACCCCGCTCGCACCTAGCCCGCTCCAGCAGCTCGGCGATCTGGGCCTCGTTGCGCCGTACGGACCGGGACGCCGCGACCACGCCACGGTCGGACTGGAACTGGGCGAAGCTCTGCTCCAGCACCGCGCGCGCCCGCTCCCGGCCGACGGTGGCGACCAGGTTGACGGCCATGTTGTACGTGGGGCGGAAGGCCGAGCGCAGCGGGTACGTGCGCCGCGACGCCAGACCGGCCACCGCCCGCGGGTCCAGCCCGGGCTGCCAGCAGACCACGGCATGGCCCTCCACGTCGATGCCGCGGCGGCCCGCGCGGCCGGTGAGCTGGGTGTACTCCCCCGGCGTGATGTCGGCGTGGGTCTCCCCGTTGTACTTCACGAGCTTCTCGATCACCACCGTCCGCGCCGGCATGTTGATGCCCAGCGCGAGGGTCTCCGTGGCGAAGACCACCTTCAGCAGACCGGCCGCGAAGGCCACCTCAACGGCCTCCTTGAGCGCCGGCAGCATCCCCGCGTGGTGAGCGGCCACTCCGCGCTGGAAGGCGGTGAGCCACCGGTCGTACCGCAACGCGCTGAGGTCCTCGGCGCTGAACCCCTCCGTACGCGCCGCGGCGATCTCGTACAAGGCCTTCCGCTGCGCCGCCGTGGTGAGCCGCACCCCGTCGGCCATCAGCTGGCCGACCGCGGCGTCGCAGCCCTGCCGGCTGAACACGAAGATGATGGCGGGCAGCAGCCCGTCGGCGTCGAGCGCCGCGATCAGCTGGCCCCGGCGAGGCGCCAGCGACCGGCCCTCCGACCAGCGGGTGTGGGCAGCCCCGCCCATGCGCCCCGACCCGTACGAGCCCTGCCGCTTCCCCCGGCCGGACCCCCCACGGGGGCGCCGGGCGTCGTCGCGCGTGGCTCGGTCCTCCTTGGCCAGGCGCAGCAGCTCCGGGTTGACGTCGGCACGCCCGCCGGGAAGGGCTCGCGCGGTGGGCGCCTCGTCGGCGAACAGGTCGTACAGGCGGTTCCCGGCCGCGACGTGCTGGAACAGCGGGACGGGCCGCCGCTCGCTGACCACCACCGCGACGGCGCCTCTGACCTCGCTCAGCCAGTCGCCGAACTCCTCCGCGTTCGACACCGTGGCCGACAGCGCGACCACCTGCACCGACTCCGCCAGCCCCAGGATGACCTCCTCCCATACCGGCCCGCGGAACCGGTCGGCGAGGTAGTGCACCTCGTCCATCACCACGAACCCCAGGTTGGTGAGCGTGCGCGAGGAGGCGTAGATCATGTTGCGCAGCACCTCGGTCGTCATGATGACGACCGGCGCCTCGGAGTTGATGCTCACGTCACCGGTGAGCAGGCCGACGTTCTCGGCGCCGTGCCGCTCGGCCAGGTCGCGGAACTTCTGGTTCGACAGCGCCTTGATGGGCGTGGTGTAGAAGCACTTGCGACCCTGCGCCAGGGCGAGGTGCACGGCGAACTCCCCCACCACGGTCTTGCCGGCCCCTGTGGGCGCGGCGACCAGCACCCCGGACCCTGACTCGACGTGCGCGCACGCCGTCAGCTGGTAGTCGTCCAGGCGGAACGAGTAGCGGGTGGTGAAACGGGCGAGCTCGGGGCCCGGCTCGGGAGCGGCGGTGACAGTCATCACCCGCCAACCTAGCCGGTACGCGGCCGGAGCCCGACTGTTACCG
Organism: uncultured Propionibacteriaceae bacterium; assembly: GCA_936924635.1. Lineage (GTDB taxonomy): Bacteria > Actinomycetota > Actinomycetes > Propionibacteriales > Propionibacteriaceae > Fen-668. Next base: position 4,722 of record CAKZHP010000062.1, on the reverse strand, counting down.
GCCGTCGCCCAGCGAGGGGGTGACCGGCCCAGCGTCAGGGGTGGTAGATGGTGAGTGCCTCCGGCACGGCCTCGAGCAGCAGCGGCACTGGCCCCAGCGTCTCGCCGTCGGCCATCCCGTACAGGCCGGTGCCGTCGATCGTCACCTTCTGTGCCCGGAGCTGCTCGACCGCAGGGTCGGAGACCCAGGAGCCGTTGAACGTCGACGGCAGCACGCGAGCCAGCGTCAGCCGGCTGACCGGGTGGACGATGACGATGTCCAGCAGCCCGTCGGTGACGGAGAAGTCGGGGGCGATCCGCATGCCGCCGCCGAAGTAGCCGGCGTTGGCGACGGCCACGAACATGGCGCTCTGGCGGCGCGGCACCCCGTCGATGGTGAGCTCGTAGTGCACCGGCTCGAACGACGCCAGCTCGGCCAGGGCCGCGTACGCGTAGCCCATCGGCCCGAAGGTGCGGCTCATCGCGTTGGTGCGGCGGTTCACGCGGGAGTCGTACCCGGTCGAGACGATGGAGCCCACGAACCGCTGCGAGGCCCCGCCCGCCAGCTGCCCCTGGGCCTTGGTCAGGTCCATGGTCAGGGTCTTGCCGGCGGCGATCACCTTGGTGGCCGCCAGGGCGTTGCGGGGCACACCGACGCCGCGGCAGAAGTCGTTACCGGTGCCGGCGGGGATGAGACCCAGCGGCACGCAGGACAGGGCCGCAGCGTTGAGGCCGAGGCTCATCATGCCGTCGCCGCCCATGACCACCAGACAGTCCTGACGGTCGCCGATGACCTGCGGCCGGGCCGCCTCGACGGCGGCGATGCAGCGCATGCGCGCCTCGTCGTACGACGTTGCCTGATGCACGCGCAGCGACGCCTGCGGGATCTTGCCGAGCAGCTCGCGCACGACGCGCGGCAGCAGCTTTCCTGCCTTGCCCCGCCCGGCGCTGGGGTTCACCACGAGGGTGACGGTGGGTGCCTCCGGAGACATCAGTCGAGGCTGACGTGCATGTCGTCGGCCTTGAGCCTCTTGGCCTTGCGCTTGTCGTTGCGGCGGCAGATGGCCTCGGCGATGACATACATGATCGCCATCGGCAGCGCCAGGGCGATCATCGAGAACGGGTCGGTCGACGGCGTCGCGATGGCGCCGAGGACGAAGCAGCCGAAGATCGCGTACGTGCGGGCCTTGCCGAGCTGCTCGCCCGTGACGACGCCGGCGAGGTTGACCATCACCAGGACCACCGGCAGCAGGAACGAGACGCCGAAGAGCAGGATCAGGAGCAGCTCGAGGTTGAGGAAGTCCTGCACGTCCTGCATGTTCGTGACGCCCTGGACGGTGAACTCGAGCATCACCGCGATGCCCTTCGGCATCACCGCGTAGCCCAGCGCGCAGCCGGCCAGGAACAGCGGCACCGCCGAGGCGATGAAGCCGATGGCGTACCGTCGCTCGTTCTCCAGCAGGGCCGGCACCACGAAGCGCCACAGCTGCCACATCCAGACCGGGCAGGCGGCGATGAGTCCGGCGACCAGGCAGGTCTGCAGGGCCAGCACGAACGGCGAGACGACGTCCTTGTTGACCAGCAGCGTGTCGGCGGTGGGGTTGTTGGCCTTGTAGTCGGCCACCGCCTGCTCCCAGGGCGCGGTGACGAAGGCGACCAGCTGGGTGTAGAAGAACGCTGCGACCACCGTGGTGACCAGCACCGCCAGGGCGGAGACGACCACCCGGTAGCGGAGCTCACGCAGGTGGTCGTAGAGAGACATCGTGCCGTCCGGCGACGCGGGCGGCGGCTGGATCGCCGTCCAGGTGCGTCGGACGGCCGCGATGGGAGACATCGGTCTCAGACGTCCCGACGGGTCTCCGGCGTGACGACCTCGGCATCGACGACATCGGTGCGGCTCACGTTGATGTCGTCGGCACGCGGCACGTCGGCGACCTTGCCAGCCGGGGTGCTGTCGATCTCCGTCGGCGCCTTGACCTCTTCCTTGAACTCACGGATGGCGCGCCCGGCGCCCTTGCCCATGCCGGCGAGGCGGGTGCCGCCGAACAGCAGCAGCGCGACGACGAGCAGGATGACCCACTCCATGCCGCCCGGGAGGCCGGCGATCAACGCAGTCATGTCCACTCCTTTGGTCGAACGTGCGAGCCCATCTTAGGCGGGCCCGCCTGAGGCTTCACCATGTCTCGGCTGTGGCCCGGCTGAGTGCCCGGGTGTCGAGACCACGCTCCAGCTCGCTGATACCGCCGAGCACCTCGCGCTCGGCCTTGCCGAGCTCGGTCAGCAGCACTGACACCTTGCGCTTGAGCCGCACGGCGAGAACGACGATCCCGGCGACCTCGGCCACGAGGAGGACAGCGAGGAGCAGCCAGATCCAGAGCACCCTGCGACCTTACTCGCCCGGTGCCGCGGGCAACAGACCGGCGTCCGCGTACGCCTCGAGGGCGCCCCGCGCCGCCCAGATCGCGGCGTCGCCTGCCTCGGTGGGATCCAGCGCCTCGGCGTCGCCGCCCAGGCGCAGGAGGAGACGCCGCAGCCACGCGGGGTCCGCGACCTGGATGGTGACGTGCAGGTCGTCGCCGGCGCGGCGCGTGGTGAGCGTGGGGACGTACTCGGCGACCCATGCCGCCCGCGGACCCAGCCGGAGCGTCACCTGAGCGGTGGCGGAGCCATGGAGCCAGTCGTCGCGGACCGGCACCGGGCCGTGGTCGCCGGTTGGCTCGCCGGTGGGCTCGGCACCGGCGATGCGGTCGAGCAGGTACGAGCGCCAGGCGCCCCGGTCGAGCGACCAGGCCTCCAGGTACGCATAGCCGTCGCGCGTCGTGAGCGCCCCCGGGTCGACGACGGGGTACGTGGTCTCCCCGCGCGCCTGACCGTCGTACACGAGGCGCAGCCGCTGCCGGTTCGTGACGGCGGCCGTGACCACGGCACGTACGGACTCGTCGCCGGCCGCCACCGCGACCACGGCCGGGCCGGGGCTCCCTGCGGCGAGGGAGGAGAGCTTGGCGAGCGTGGAGTCGATGGCGGCGTACGCGTCGGGGGCCGCGACCTCGCGGACCGCCTGGACGGCCACGAGCAGCGTGGAGGCCTCGTCCGGCAGCAGGCGCAGCGGCTTGGCGAGCACCTCGGCGTTGGTGAGGCGTACCACGCCCTCGCCGCGGACGGCGTCGTAGTCGACCTCGATCAGGTCGCCCGGCAGACCACCGGGAAGACCGCAGAACAACGCCACGTCGAGGTCGGACTGGAGCTGCCGGGGCGTGACCCCCAGCACGGCGGCCGCCTCGGTGAGGCTGATGCCCTGGTGGGCCTGGAGGTAAGGGATCGCCACCAGCAGGCGCGCCACCTGGTCGACCGAGGTGCTCATGCAAGGTCCTTCACGGGCGTGCGGGAGGCGACGGCCCGGAGGGCCTGGAGGACGAGGTCCTTCACCTCGCCGTCGTCGAGCACCAGCGCGTCCGCCCCGGCGGCAGCCACCTCGGCGGCCAGCTCGTCGGCGGAACCGTACTCGACGTCGTAGGCGGTGAAGCCGCCGGGCGCGGGGCGGGATGAGGGGCGGCCGCGACGGCGCAGGACGGGGGCCGACTCGCCGCGGACGGCGACGGCGACCGTCTGACCGGCGCGTGCCGGCTCGAGGCGTTGGACCGCGCCGGCGTACGCCTCGGGCGAGGGAGGCTCGTACACGCCGGGCTGACCCACGGCGACCGCCTCGCCCACGACGCGGGAGAGCTTGAACATGCGGGGCTCGTCGCGGTCGGCGTCGCGGCCCATGACGTACCAGGAGCCGTTGCGGTGCAGCATCGACCAGGGCTCCACGGTCCGGGTGGCGCCGCTGGTGCGGTAGTCGAACCGGACGCGCCGGCGAGCGCTGACCGCGTCCCACAGCACCGGGAACGCCGGCTCCCGGGTGGCGACGGTGGCGGTGACCGCGGCCAGGCGCCCCGGGTCCGGCTCGATCCCGGCGGCCCGGAGCTTGCCGATCGCGGCCGTGGCACGGTCGCTCAGTGCGGCACCGGCGAAGACACCGGCGGCCAGGCCCAGGACGATCCGCTCCTCGGCCGTGAAGTCGAGCGGGGGCAGCTCGAAGTCGTCGCGACGGATGCGGTAGCCGATCTCGTCGTCGAAGAAGGGGTCGTTGGAGCCGGTCTCGACAGGGACGCCCATGGCGCGCAGCTCGTCCTTGTCGCGCTCGAAGGTGCGCTGGAACGCCGCGTCGTTGAGGTCTCGGTAGCCCTCGACCAGGTCGCGGATGCGCTCGCGCTCGAGGTAACGGCGGGCCGACAGCAGACAGATGAGCAGGTTGAGCTGACGCTCGGCCTTCCGCTGGCTCATCGGGTGCCCTCCTCCTACGATGCGGACAGTCTTGCAGCCCGGCCACGACGAGCGTGGTGGACGCGGCGGGGGCAGCCGAGGAGGGGTGACGATGGCCGGCCGGTTCGCCCCCTCCCCCACCTCCGACCTGCACCTGGGCAACCTGCGTACGGCGCTGGCGGCGTGGCTGTTCGCCCGGTCCACCGGCAGGGAGTTCCTGGTACGGGTGGAGGACCTCGACCAGCAGCGGGTGACGGCCGCCCCAGGGGTGGCGGAGCGGCAGCTGGCCGACCTGGCCGCTCTCGGGCTGGACCACGACGGGGAGGTGGTGCGGCAGTCGGAGCGGGGTCAGCTGTACGCCACCGCGCTGGAGGGGCTGCGGGAGGTCACGTACGAGTGCTTCTGCTCCCGCCGGGAGATCGCCGAGGCCGCGCAGGCG
>CAKZHP010000061.1 GCA_936924635.1 uncultured Propionibacteriaceae bacterium | reverse complement strand
CCGGTAGGCAACGAGCTTCACCTCAAAGCCCACCACTCAGCGGGGCTCTATCGACCGCCGCTCCTGGACCACCCGTGAGGAGCTCCGGATCGCGATCGTGACCTGGATCGAGCGGACCTACCACCGACGTCGTCGACAGGCCGCTCTCGGGCGATTGACCCCCATCGAGTTCGAGACCATCATGACCACGCCAGCCACTCAGGCTGCGTGACCCAACCTGTCACCCGATCGTGCAGCAGTCCCGTCGGCGGAGGTGACGGCGAAGGCGTTCAGTGCCCCCATTGTCGAGAGGCACAGCGAGTTGTCCAGGTCGCTGCCGTTCACTGATACTGCCGACTTCGAGGCTGCGTCTCGTGGGTTCATCGGTGCTCTGGAGCCTGTGGTGGTGCGCGATGCGGAGGGAAAAGTGGTGTGGGACATGGGTTCCTACGCGTTCTTGGAAGGTGAGGCTCCGCAGACGGTGAACCCCAGTCTGTGGCGCCAGTCGCTGCTGTTGACCAAGCACGGTCTGTTCGAGGTGGTCCCCGGGATCTATCAGGTGCGCGGGTTCGACCTGTCGGTGATGACTCTTGTCGAGGGCGAGCAGGGCGTGATCGTGATCGACCCGTTGATCAGTGTGGAGACGGCCGCGGCGGCGCTGGCGTTGTATCGGGAGCATCGCGGTCAGCGGGTGGTGAGCGGGGTGATCTACACGCACAGTCACGTGGACCACTACGGCGGGGTGAAGGGTGTGACCACCCAGGAGGATGTCGACTCGGGGCGGGTGCCGGTGCTGGCGCCGGAGCATTTCGCCGAGCACGCCATCTCGGAGAATGTCTACGCCGCGACGGCGATGGCGCGGCGGGCGGGGTACATGTACGGCGCGGCCCTGGACCGCAGCCCGACCGGTCAGGTGGGCGCTGGTCTGGCGCAGACGACCTCGACCGGCACGATCAGCCTGATCCACCCGACTCTCGAGGTCAGGTCCACCGGGCAGGAGGAGGTGATCGATGGGGTGCGGATGGTTTTCCAGATGACGCCGAACTCCGAGGCGCCGGCGGAGATGCACTTCTACTTCCCGGACTTCCGTGCGCTGTGCCTGGCGGAGAACGCGACGCACACCATGCACAACATCCTGACCATCCGAGACGCCATGGTCCGTGACGCCCAGGCCTGGTCGGACTACCTGACCGAGACGATCGACATGTTCGCCGATGTCACCGATGTCGCCTTCGCCTCCCACCACTGGCCGACGTGGGGCTGCGATGAGGTGCGCGCCTACCTCTCGCTGCAAAGGGATCTGTATGGCTACCTGCACGACCAGACGCTGCGGATGATGAACGCCGGGATGGTCGGCAGCGAGATCGCCGAGGCGATGGTGCTGCCACCGGCACTGGAGGCCGCGTGGCACACCCGCGGGTACTACGGCTCGGTCAGCCACAACGTCAAGGCCATCTATCAGCGGTACATGGGGTGGTACGACGCGAACCCGGCGAACCTGTGGCAGCACCCACCGGTGCAGCGCGCCGTGCGCTACGTTGCCGCCATGGGCGGGGTCGACGCGCTCCTCACGGCTGCGCGCGGCGCCTTCGAGGCCGGCGACTACCGTTGGGCGGCCGAGCTGGCCTCGCACCTGGTGTTCGCCGAGCCGGACCATGCTCCCGGCAAGGAGCTGCTCGCCGCCACCTTCGAGCAGCTGGGCTTCGGAGCCGAGAACGGCACGTGGCGTTGCGCGTACCTCTCCGGTGCTCACGAGCTGCGGCACGGCAGCTTCGGCAGTCCGACCGCGGCGCTGTCCGCTGACCTGCTCGCTTCGCTGTCCCCGACCCAGCTGTTCGGCGCGATCGCCGTGCGGGTCAACGGCCCGAGGGCGTGGAACGAGCACATCGAGATCGACATCGACCTCGCCGAGGATGGCCGCTACCGGCTGCGGCTGGTCAACGGTGTGCTCACCTACACCACCGCGAAGCAGGCGCACGCGGCTGATGTGAGCCTGCGGATGCCGCGTCTGGCGCTGCCTGCGCTGCTGGTGGGAGCGGGGTCGATGTCAGAGCTGGCTGACCTCGGCATACGGGTCGATGGTGATGCCGACGCACTCTGGCGCCTCATGTCCGTGCTCGACGCCCCCGACCCGGACTTCGCGATCGTCACCCCCTGATCGGCGCAGCTCAGGACGCTTCTGGGTAGAGCAGGCGTCGAAGGGCTGTGCGCGAGAGCAGCAGCGTGACGACGAGCAGTGTCACGGGGATGAATCCGCCCAGGCTGACCGAGCCGCCGAAGGTGGCTTCGATCAGCCAGAGCACGATGAGCTTGCTTCCGGCGGCCACTGCCCAGAGCATCACGGCCGCGGTTGTCCTGGCTCGCCGCGTTGCGGCCGTGCGAAGGCGCGCCATCACCGCGCCCTTGACCAGGAGGACCACTTCGAGAGTGACCTTGAGCAGGAGCGCGGTCAGCAGCGAGAGCGAGAAGCTCTCGCTGATGACCGTCGGCAGGTACTCGATGGCCAGATTGAGAATCACGACATAGACGAACACGTCCACCACATCGGCCGGATGCGCCGCCAACCAAGAACCCAGCCGCGTGCGCACCGATCGCGACGCTCCTGCGCGGCGCTTCCCGGAGGACCCGTTCACAGCCGACGGGCGCTCGGAGCCGGCTCGCGCACCCTCAGGCGGCAGCGTTCTGCGTGGCGGGGTCGACATTGTCCTTCGTGGCGGTGGCGTCGACGATACGCAGCCGCCCGGAGAGGATGAGGGTGATGCCCTCGCTGAGGACCTGGACGCCGAGGAGGATGCCGAGCAGCTTCAGAGTCGCGGCGGCCGGGTTGAGCAGGATCCACAGAGCCAGGACGATGGAGACCAGTCCGCCGAGGATGAAGACCCACTTGTGGGCCGGGACGGTGAAGGCCAGGCCGATACGGACCACACCGGTGACGAAGAAGATGGCCCCGGCCATCATGGTCAGCGCGATGGCGGCCACGAGGGGGTTGCGCAGCATGAACAGGCCCAGGACTGCCAGGGCGGCACCGCCGAGGAGGGTGGACCAGGACAGGCCTGCGCGGATCGAGACCAGCGCGACGATGATCATCATCACCCCACCGATCAGGGTGAGCCAGGCGATCCAGAGCACGGACACGGCCGTGGCCAGCACGGCGTTGCCCAGGACCATGAATCCGAGGATGACCAGCACGAGTCCGAGGACGATGTCCCAGCCGGTGCGCCTGCGTTCGAGTGTGATTGTCATGGTAGGTCTCCTTGGGCCGGGATGGGTCGACAGCGCCGACGGGAAACATCCCCGCATCACGAGGAATCCTATTGCCTGAGCGGGTTGCTGGGTCGTGCGACTTGCCAGAAACGACGTCTCCCTTTTCGGTGCCCGGCTGCGCGCGATAGTGTACGCAGCATGCCATCACGCCCACGGCCATCGACACCCGACTTAGTGGTCTCCGGCCGCAGGCGCCGCCAGGAGACTCCCCGTTCCACCTTGGCCGAGCTGCCGCCTGGGAGCCGGGATCCGCTGGGCATCCTGAGGGAGCAGAACTCCACCCGCCTCCAGGAGCTCATTTCGCTGCGCGCCGAGCGGATGTCGCAGAGCGCGTTCGCGTTCTACCGGGGGACCGCTGCCCTGATGGCGGCGGACCTGGCCCGCTCACCGCATACCGGTCTGCTCGTGGTCGCCTGTGGTGATGCGCACGTGTCGAACTTCGGGTTCTACGCCTCTCCGCAGCGCACGCTGGTCTTCGATCTGAACGACTTCGACGAGGCGGCCTGGGCTCCGTGGGAGTGGGATCTGAAGCGCCTGGTGACCAGTGTGATCGTCGGGGGGCGGGACTCGTCCCGAACCCCACACGTCATCGAGACCGCGGCGCGCACGACGGTGAGCGCCTACCGGGCTGCGCTGGCTGCGAGTCTGGAGCTGACGCCGCTGCAGCGCTACTACACCCATATCGACCCCAGGGGCGGTGCTGGGCTGCTGGACAAGAAGTCACGCCGGGTGATCGCTTCGGCGATCAAGTCCGCTCAACGTCGCACCGGTGAGCGGGCGGTGCGCCGCCTGACCACCCGGGACGCGGACGGCTCGTTGCGGTTCGTCATGGCGCCGCCGACGATGGACCAGCCGAAGCCCGAGGTCGCCGAGAATGTGCACCGCTACACCGATGCCTACCGCGCCAGTGCCGGCCCGGGCATCCGGATGCTGCTCAGCCACTACCGGGAGGTGGACCTGGCGCTGCGGGTTGTCGGGGTCGGCAGTGTTGGAACCCGGTGTGCGCTCTCCCTGTTCGAGGACGGTGACGGCAACGGTCTGATCCTGCAGTCCAAGGAGGCCGGTCGCAGTGTGCTCGAGCAGTACGGCCGCATCGAGCAGCCGCAGGTGCTCACCGAGGCGGTCGGGACCCACGGTCAGGGCGCGCGGGTGGTCGCCCTGCAACGGATCCTGCAGGCCGTCTCGGACCCGTTCCTGGGCTACCTGCGCGCCGAGGGCTTCGACCTGTACGTGCGCCAGTTCCACGACATGAAGGGCGGCATCGATGTCGAGGACCTCGACGACCGCCCGTTCATCACCTACGCCCAGGCCTGCGCGGTGACTCTCGCCCGCGCGCACAGCCAGTCCCCACGAGCGGCCGAGATCGTCGGCTACATCGGCAACGGAGACAGGCTCACCACCGCGATCGTGGAGTGGTCGACGGCGTATGCCGACCTCTCCGAGCGCGACTACCACGCCTTCCTCGCAACCCGATGACAGATCCTGAGGCGTCCCGGGTGTCTCGCTTCTGGTCCGGGCTCGGGCTGTCGTTGCCGGGGGCGTGGACTGCGCTGATCCTGGCGACGCTGTCCTTTCTGCCTTCCCTGGTGCCGCGGCCTGCGTTGTATCAGGGGGTGATCGCCGGGGTCACCGCGGCGATCGGCTATGGGCTGGGCGTGCTGGGGGCGTGGGTGTGGCGTGAGCTTGCCGACCGTCAGGCACGTCAACCGTCGGCCTCGAGGGTCAGGGCTCTGCTGTTCGCCGCCCCTGCGCTGCTGGTGGTGGCGGTGATCCTTGGTGTGACCTGGCAGCGGCAGGCTTCTCGGTTGTTGGAGATGGAGCCGCAGACCCCGCTCGCGGCGGTCCTGGTCATCCCCGTGGCTGTGCTGGTGTTTGTCCTGTTCGTCTGCATCGCCCGTCTGCTGCGCCGGATCACTGGGGTACTGACTGCCGGACTGCGTCGGGTCGTGGGCCCACGGGCGGCCAGGGTGATCGGGATCGCTGCTCTGGTGACCACGGTCGCCCTGGTCTTCAATGGGTTCGTCTTCGAGCGGGTCACTACAGCGGTCAACGCGGCGTTCTCGTTGACCAACGGCGGGACACCGCAGGGGGTGACGGCCCCGATGAGCCCGCTGCGTTCGGGTAGCCCGGAGTCGCTGATCTCGTGGGACACGCTGGGATTCCAGGGACGGGGCTTCGCGGGGCAGGGTCCCAACGCCACCCGGATCGCCCAGGTGGCTGAACGGTCGGGGCAGGGTTCCGAAGTGACTTTGGATCCCGTCCGCGTCTACGCCGGGCTTGACTCGGCTGAGGACCTCGAGACCCGCGCGGCACTTGCGGTGCAGGACCTGGAGCGCGCTGGCGGCTTCGAGCGCTCGTATCTGCTGGTCGTGACCCCGACCGGCACCGGGTGGGTGGAGCCGACCTCGGTCAGCGCCTTTGAACATCTCACCTACGGCGATAGCGCGACGGTGTCGATGCAGTACTCCTTCCTGCCCTCTCCGATCTCGTTCCTGGCAGATCAGCAGAACGCTCGCAACGCCGGTCGCGCACTCTTCGACGCGGTCTATGAACGGTGGAGCCGCCTGCCGCAGGGCGAGCGTCCCGCTCTGTACGTGTTCGGCGAGAGCCTGGGCTCCTACGGGGGCGAGGCCGCCTTCAGTGGCGAGTTCGACATGGCCAACCGCATCAGTGGGGCGGTGTTCACCGGACCGCCGAGCTTCAACCATCACTTCGGGCAGTTCCTCGACGACCGCCAGAGCGGCAGCACCCAGATCGCGCCCATCTACAAGGACGGTCGCACGGTGCGCTTCACCGACGACCCGATGCGCCCGGCCGAGCCGGCTACCCGACCCTGGCAGGGGACCCGGGTTCTCTACATGGTGCATCCCTCAGATGCCACGACCTGGTGGAACTTCGACCTCATTCTCAATCGTCCGGACTGGCTCGAGGAGCCACGCGGTCCCGATGTCCTTCCCCAGGTCCGGTGGGTGCCCTTCGTGACCTTCTGGCAGGTCACCACCGACATGGCCTTGGCCATGGAACCCGGTCCGGGCTTCGGGCACAACTTCGCCGGCGAACACGTCGGCGCATGGGCACAAGTCCTCAACCTCGACAACTGGACGGCCAAGCGCGCCGCAGCCGTCCACGAGGCGGTACTAGCCGAATCCCGAGCCCCGTTCACACCCTCGCAGTAGCCGATCCGCGCACGGGTAGCCGATCGACAGACGTGGCTGCCTGGCCCGGCAGTGTCAGCCGCCGGCGAGGATCCGGGTCTTCTGGGTCTCGAACTCGGCCTCGGTGAGAACCCCGGACTCGCGCAGCTGCCCCAGTTGCTGCAGCTGGGTGATCACGTCGGCACTGCTGAGAGCAGAGGCTGCTGCAGGCGGTGCGGGAGGAGCCGGCGCTGGGGGCGCGGGCGGTGCCGGGGCGCTCGGGGCTGCCGCTGCATCCTGGGCGGCCCACCGCTGGTGCTGGCTCGCTGAACATTACCGACCACGTGGAACATTACCGACCACGTGAGCGGCCACGCTGGCGCGTGCCGCGGTGCGCAACAAGCCCATGGCTCATGCCTCCTTCGTCTGCTCGAGCGCATGCTCGAGTTCATCGGTGTGCACGCCTCCGGCCCACAGCAGGCGGCCGCCTTCGGCTGCCAGGTGCGCGGCGGCGGTCGCCAGGCTGCGGTCTTCATAGACCAGGACCACGGCAAGCTCATCCGGGCCGAGCTCGTCGGCCAGGTCAGCCAGGTCCTCCTCGTCGAGCAGGTCGGACTCCGATGACTGCAGGTCGCCAAGGGCTCCTGGATCGCTGTGGGTGAGTGCCTCCAGCGGTTCACGGGTAGCGCGACCATCCTCGCCCAGGGCTAGGACCTCGATGTCCAGCAGCGTCAAGGTGCCGCTGTCGATCTGGCTGCGAAGCTGGCGCGCCGCGGCCGAGACATCGCTGTCACGTCGAATGATGAAGACGGCGAAGTCGATCGGAGCGGTGAACGAATCGGTACTCACTTCTGGGTAGTTCCTTTCTGTCGCAGGTCAGCTGGCTACCGAGTCGCGAGACCCGGCGCGGTTCTTCAGCAGCACCAGAGGCAGCAGCCAGCCACCGAATGCGGTGACAATCCAGACCACGAGGGTGGCCAGCACCCAGGTGAAGACCCCTGAGATGCGCAGACCGTCGGGGAACAGGGACGCGATGAGCAGTGCCACGAACGTCGATACCAGCCCGATCCCGCCGAGCATGGCCGGTGCGTACTGGCGGGCGATGTTGAAGATGAACGGCCCCAGGATGCTCTGTGCCAGCGCAAAGACTCCCACGGCAACGAGGAACCCCGAGAGGGAGAGCTGCACGCCATCGACGACGGCTGCGGCGGCAAGCAGACCCACGGCTGCTGTCCCGATGAAGATCCCGGTGCGAATGAGGAGGCGAATCATGGTCTTTCCTGCTGGATATGCCCAGCCGAGCAGCAAGGATCACCGTCACACTACAGGCAACGCGAACACCCAGAACAACCCCCGCCCGTGGTGCACTGTCTCGTGTTTCCACACACCTTGAGCTGGAAGGCCCGTGACATATGTCGAGATCAGCCGTCTTCACCTCACCGACACTCAGGCAGATCAGCGAACCGGCGATCTACGGCGTGGTCCTGGTGGCCGCGCAGGTCGTCGTGGTCGCCAACTCCGCGGACGCTTCCTGGGACGTGCTGATCAAGGTGCTGGCCACCTTGATCGTGTTCTGGTTCGCCCACGTCTACGCCGGGGTAGTCGCGCACCTCGGAGACGTCCTCGACGACAGCACTCCCACGTGGGCTCGACTCGGCGCCGCCATCCACGACGGGCTGGTCCACTCCTGGGGCCTGCTGCTAGCAGGGGTCATCCCGTTGGTCGTCCTGACCCTTGGCGTCCTGGGGGTGATCCGTGACAGCACCGCAATCTGGGGGACACTCTGGGCAGCGGTGGTCGTCCTTGGACTGCTCGGGTGGCTCGGCGTCGCGTCGTGGACCGCTCGCCCCCTGCGAGGGCTGGTCGGCGCTCTGGTGACCTGCGTGCTGGGCGCAGTCCTGATAGTCCTCAAAGCAATCGTGCACTGAAGCCATCTCAAAGGCGCCTCCTCATCCTCGTGCCGCCACGGCTCCTCGCCACCCCCCGGACACCGAACTTCGAACAACCCCAGGGCTGACTAGCATCTGGCCATGAGCGCACTGGTGGCCACGGTCGAGATGACCATCCTCGTCCTGTTGGCCTCGATCCTGGCCGGTCCGATCCTCGGTGCGCGCTTCCGGGTTCCCGGGCTGCTCGCCCTGATCTTCCTGGGGATGCTCTTCGGCCCGTTCGGGCTGGGGTGGCTCGGTCGGGCGGATCTGGTGTACGACATGGGGGCCATCGGCATTCTCTACCTGATGTTCCTGGCCGGGCTGGGGTTCAACATCAACGCCTTCAGCCAGGGGCGGGCCAGCGCGCTGGGCTTCGGGGGGGACTGCTGCACAGATAGGTGACATCTGATCGGTGGTGCCAAGAGGTGCCGCTGGAAGGATGTGCACTGTGCCGAAGCCGTACCCCAAGGAGTTCCGAGATGACGTCGTTCGCGTCGCCAGGAACCGTGAGCCGGGAGTCCACCTCAAGCAGATCGCTGCCGACTTCGGCATCAGCGAGTCGTGTCTGACGAACTGGATGAAGTCCGCCGATGTCGAGGATGGAGTGAAGCCGGGGGCGACCGCGGCCGAGAATGCCGAGTTGCGTGAGGCGAGGAAGCGGATCCGGCTGCTGGAGCAGGAGAACGAGGTCCTGCGGCGAGCCGCTGCGTATCTGTCGCAGGCGAACCTGCCGGGAGAATGATGTACCCGCTCGTCCGCGAGCTGGCTGTCGACGGGGTCCCCGTCACGGTGACGTGTCGGGTGCTCAAGATCGCTCGTCAGCCCTACTACCGCTGGCTCGCCCAACCGGTCACCGGCTCCGAACTCGGGGAGGCCTACCGCGCGAACGCGCTGTTCGACGCCCACCGCGACGACCCGGAGTTCGGCTACCGCTTCCTGGTCGACGAGGCCCGTGACGCAGGCGAGTCGATGGCTGAGCGGACGGCATGGCGGATCTGCTCTGACATGGGCTGGTGGAGTGCGTTCGGCAAGCCCAAGCGTGGCAAAGCGAAGAACCCCGGACCACCGGTCCACGACGACCTGTGCGCCGTGGTCGACAAGCACGGCGTGATCCGGCATGAGTTCAAGGCCGATGGGCCGAACGAGCTGTGGATCGGCGACATCACCGAACACCGCACCGGCGAAGGCAAGCTCTACGTCTGCGCGTTCAAGGACGTCTACTCTAATCGGATCGTGGGCTACTCGATCGACTCGAGGATGAAGTCCCGGCTCGCGGTCGCCGCGCTCAACACCGCAGTCGCCAGGCGCGGTGACGTGGCCGGCTGCATCGTGCACACGGACAGGGGCTCGCAAGGCGGATTCAACTGGTCGTCGCAACACCTCGTCGTGGAGGTGTTCAGTGGTTCGT
>CAKZHP010000060.1 GCA_936924635.1 uncultured Propionibacteriaceae bacterium | reverse complement strand
CTCTTTCCCTACACGACGCTCTTCCGATCTGGCGACCGCCCGGATGTCTGCCGCCTTGACGAGACGCTGGGCCACCGCGGCCCGCGTCTGCGCCGAGGCGGTGGACAGCCAGGCCGCCCCGTGGGGCCAGCCGGCCACGTTCGGCGGCTGCAGCGGCACCTGCCCCAGCTGGCGCAGGGCCTTCTTGATCTCGGTGACGGTCGCGTCGGTCGCCGGGACCCCCAGGGCCCGGGCCGACCCCACCAGCCAGTCCACGGGCGCCAGCACCAGCGTGCCCCGCGCCGCCACGAACCCCGGGTCCAGCAGCAGCGCCCGCAGCAGGGCCCGCGAGTCGCGCCCCGGCCCGTATGCGGCGACCAGCCGGGCGATCACGTCCCGGCCGGGCGCGTCCTCCGACGCGAGCTGACGCCACCACCGGCTGGCCAGGAACCTGGGGTGGGCGGGCTGCGCGAGCACCAGGTCCACCAGCCCGTGGGCGTCGAGGGGGCCCGTCTTCCCGAAGACCGTCTTGGCGCCGGCGTCGAACCGCTTCGGCTCCAGGACGGCGCTGCCGTCGTCGGACACCCGCCACCCGGTCAGTGCGCGGGCAGCCTCCTTGACGTCCTGCTCGCTGTACCCGCCGCCGACACCCAGGCAGAAGAGCTCCATGAGCTCACGGGCGAGGTTCTCGTTGGGGGAACCCTTGACGTTGCGGCGGCCGTCGAGCCACTCCAGCATCGCCGGGTCGACCACCATGGCGTGGGCCATGTCGGTGAAGCTGCGCAGCCCGGTGGCGCGCAGCGTCTCGTTCTGCTTCAGCATCAGCCGGGAGTCGCGCACCTTGGACGCGGAGGTCGCCCAGTGGTCGTGCCACCCGAAGGTGACCCGCTCGGGCACCGGGTTCTTCGCCTTCAGCATGCGCGCGAGCCACCAGGTCTCCACGGCGTCGCGTCGCTGCTCGATGAGCTTGTTGCGCTCCTGCCGCTGGGCCTGGGTGGCGTTGTCGGGCAACGGCGGCACGGGCGGCAGGCTCGGCGCCGGGGTGGCCGCCACCCCCGGGTCGGCCGCACCGGGGGTCAGCGCCTGCGTCACCCAGGTGTCCACACCGGTCGCCACGACCTGGTCGACCGTCGCTCCGTTCGCGCCGAACGAGGCCCGCCGGGCCACTCGGCTCGCTCGCGTCCACTCCGGGATGCTCATGCCGACCAGCATCCCCCACGAATGTTCAGGTTGTGTCAGGCGCGAGCGGCAGGGTGATCGTGAAGCAGGCCCCGCCCTCGGCGGCGTGCCCGGCGGTGACGGTCCCGCCCTGCCGGCGTACGAGCCGGTCGACCAGCGCCAGACCCAGCCCGGTGCCGACCTCCCGCCGCCCGCGGTAGCGCTCGTTCAGCGCGCCCCGGTCGAACGCCACCGGCAGGTCGCTGTCGTCGAGCCCCGGGCCGCCGTCACGCACCTCCAGCACCACATCGCTGTCCGTACGCTGTGTCGACAGCACCACCGGTTGCCCCGCCGGCGTCGCTCGCAGGGCGTTGTCGAGCAGGCCGTCCACCGCCTGGCGAAGGCGCCCCGGGTCGACGTCCACCACAGCCTCGCCGCCGGCCTCCAGGCGCAGCTCGACACCCTTGGCGCGGCACCGCTCGCGCCACGCCGCGTACGTCTGGTCCACGAGCGCACCGATCTGGGTGGGCTCGGGCCGCATCACCAGCTCGTCGGCGTCGAGCCGCGCCAGGTCGAGGAGGTCCGAGACCATCCGGCCCAACCGGGCCGACTCCGTCTGCAGCACACGTCCCACCCCGGCCACCTCCTCGGCGGGGACGCCTCCCTCAGCGAGGGCCTCGGCGTAGCCGGCGACGGTTGCCAGCGGCGTACGGAGGTCGTGCGACACCGACATCAGGAACTCGCGTTGCCTCGCCTCGGCGTGCTGCAGGCTCGTGCTGAGCTCGTTCAGCCCGGTGGCCACCGCCCGCAGCTCGGTGGGCCCACCCACCGGCACCGGCTCGCGCTCCCCCGCCGCCAGCGCCGTCGCGGAACGGGCCAGCCGGCGCACCGGGCGGGTGATCCACCAGGCCAGCAGCAGACCGGACGCCCCGGCCAGCACGGCCACCCCCGCGATCGCCGCGTACCACTGGTTCTGCACCTGCGCCGACAGCGACGGGGCGTCCACTCGCCGCTGGGCCAGCACCACCGCACCCCCGCCCGCCAGCGGCCGCGCCTCGGCGAGCACGACCACACCGGCCTGCACCACGCGCACCGACACCGCCTGCCCGGAGAGCACCTGCTGCACCTGCGCGGGTGTCAGTGCCGTACGGGCGAGCGCATCACCCTGGAGCCGCCCGTCCCGCCGCACCATCGCCTGCCGCACCCGCTTCGCGCCCAGCGCCTCGTCGGCGGCCTGCTGAGCGCCGGCGTTGGCCTGCGCCTGGTAGGCATCGGCGAGCACCGCCAGCGAACGGCGTGCCGACGCCTCGTCGGCACGCCGGAGCAGCGCCTCGCCGACCACGACGGTGGCGACCGCCCCCAGCAACGACACCAGCAGCATGGCCAGGGCAAGACGCGTCCACACCGACCCGGTCCAGCGCCGGACCCAGCCCGTCATGTCGCCTCCGCCGCGTAGCCAGCCCCCCGGACCGTACGGATCGGGACACCCTTCGCGCGTAGCTGTGCGACGTGCACGTCGACCGTGCGCGGGCCGACGTCGCGCCCGCCCCACACGGCGTCGAGGAGCTGCTCGCGGGTATGCACGCGGCGGGGCGAGCGCAGCAGGTGCACCACGAGGTCGTACTCCCGCGGCGTCACCTCCACCTCTGCTCCGGCGACGGTCACGACGTGCTGCGCCAGATCGACGGCCACCACACCGAGCCGCAGCTGCTCGGTCTCGTCGGGAGCCGACGGCTGCCCGGCCGCCCGCCGGAGCAGACCGCGCAGCCGCGCCGTGACCTCTCTCGGTGAGAACGGCTTGGTGACGTAGTCGTCGGCACCCGCCTCGATACCCAGCACCCGCTCCTCCTCGCTGTCACGGGCGGTGAGGAAGACCAGGGGCGTCCAGTCGTCGCGTGCGCGCAGCCACCGGCACACCTCCATGCCGTCGAGGCCCGGCAGGCCGATGTCGAGCAGCACCGCGTCCGGAGTGGACCTCTTCACCAGGTTCAGCGCGGTGGCCCCGTCGCCGGCGACGAGCACCTGGAACCCTTCCCTCACCAGGTGCAGCCGCAGCATGCCGGCCAGGGCGTCGTCGTCCTCGACGAGCAGCACCAGCGGCGCCTCCGGCTCTGGCGGGCCGCCCGGGTGCGTACGCGTCGTGTCAGCGCTCACCCGCGCAGTCTGTCACCGGTGCGTCAGGGGAATGTCAGGACCACCCGCGACCAGGTCGCGGGTGAGCTCGGCGACCGAGGTGGCACCGCACAACGTCATGCCCTCGGCAAGCTCGGCGGTGAGGTCGCCGATGAGCCGCGTCACCCCTGCCGGGCCGCCGACGGTCAGCGCCCACAGCGCGGGCCGGCCGAGGAACACCGCGTGCGCCCCCAGGCAGAGGGCGGCCAGCACCCCGGCACCGCTCCGGATGCCGCCGTCGACGCCGACGAACGCCCCGGTGCCCGCCAGTGCGTCGGCCACCTCGGGCAGCGCCACGGCCGTCGGCACGGCCTGGTCGAGCTGACGCCCTCCGTGGTTGGACACGATCACACCGGCCGCTCCGGCGTCGACGGCCGCACGGGCGTCGTCACCGCGGAGCACACCCTTGACCACCACCGGCACGCCGCAGCGCTGGGCCGTCCACGCGATGTCGGCCACCGTGAGGTCGCGGGCCTTGGCGTTGGGGTCGCGGCGGCCGCCCGTACGCGCCCAGTTGCCCATCGTGTGCTCGACCGGCACCACGTCCCACACGTCGGCGCCCTGCCAGCGCTTGGTGCCCACGACGGGGGTGTCCACGGTGAGCACCACCGCCCGGGCCCCGGCCGCGACGGCCGCATCGAGCATCTCGCCGGTGAGGTCGCGGTCGGCGAGCACGTACGCCTGCACCCACCACGGGCTGCCGGCGCGCCCGACGTCGGCGAAGGTACGGCCCGCGTTGCTCGACACCACGAGCAGCGAGCCGGCCTCGCGTGTCCCAGCGGCCATGGCCACCTCGCCGTCGGGGTGCGCCTGCATCTGCAGCGTCGACGACGCGACGAGCACCGGGCTCGCCAGGTCGGTGCCCAGCACCGACACCCTCGTGCTCACCGTCGTGACGTCACGCAGCACATGGGGGCGGAACCGGACCGCGTCCCAGGCGGCGGGTGCCTCCGCCACACTGATCCCCGCCCCCGCGCCGACGCGGTAGTAGTCGGCCACCTCCGGCGCCAGGGCGCGCTCGGCCTCGTGCTGCAGCGTGTCGATCCACCGGGGCATGGGCCCATCCTGACGCCTTGTCCTTGCTGGCGTGACCCGTCCCCGCCGGCGAGACCCGTGACGAGCAGCACGGCAGATCTCGGCCCTTGCCCGGCTAGGTTCGGCTCATGCTGTCCCCGACCGAGGCACTGCTGGTCGACCTGTCGCGTGACGCGGCCCTCCGCGACGCCCTGCAGGTGCCCATGATCCTGCAGCAGGTCGACGCCTGGGTGACCCACCCGGTGACGCACGTGCTCGTGGCCAGCAAGATCTACGAGACGCGCCATGGGGTGCGGTCGACCATCGCCGCGCTGCACACCCTGCGGCCACAGCTGCTGTGGCAACGCGACCAGGCCCTCGCCCGGATCGACCAGCTGACGCAGGAGCGTGCGGGCCTCCTGGAGGGTTGACCGCCCGGGTGATCCTGTCGGCCGCGGCCTCGTACGCCGCCGAGCGGCGTCGCCGACTTGTGGAGCCGCCCCCGATCCCGTAGGACTGCACCCATGGCGCAGACACGCACTGAGACAGATTCGATGGGGCCCGTCGAGGTCCAGGCCGACCGCTATTGGGGGGCGCAGACCGAGCGCAGCCTCCACCACTTCGACATCGGTCGCGACACCTTCGTCTGGGGCCGCCCGATGATCCGGGCGCTGGGCGTGCTGAAGAAGTCCGCAGCCCAGGCCAACGCCGAGCTCGACCAGCTGCCCGCCGACGTCGCCGAGCTCATCGTGCGCGCCGCCGACGAGGTGGTGCGCGGCGACCTCGACGAGCACTTCCCGCTGGTCGTCTTCCAGACCGGGTCGGGCACGCAGTCGAACATGAACGCGAACGAGGTCATCAGCAACCGGGCCATCGAGCTGGCCGGGGGCGAGATGGGCAGCAAGGCTCCGGTGCACCCGAACGACCACGTGAACCGCGGCCAGAGCTCCAACGACACCTTCCCCACCGCGATGCACATCGCCGTGGTGTGCGAGCTGGACGCCCGTCTGTACGCCGGTGTCGCCCGCCTCCGCGACACCCTCGCCGAGAAGGCCAAGACCTACGCCGACCTGGTGATGGTGGGCCGTACGCACCTGCAGGACGCCACGCCCGTCACCCTCGGCCAGGTCATCGGTGGCTGGGTCGCGCAGATCGACTTCGCGCTGGAGGGTGTCCGGCACGCCGACGAGCGCGCGCGCCAGCTCGCCATCGGCGGCACCGCCGTCGGCACCGGCCTCAACGCGCACCCCGACTTCGGCCGGCTCGCGGCGCAGAAGATCACCGCGGAGACCGGCATCGAGTTCACCCAGGCCGACAACCTGTTCGCCGCCCTGTCGGCGCACGACGCGCTGGTCGAGGTGTCCGCGTCGCTGCGTACGCTCGCGGGCGCGCTCATGAAGATCGCCAACGACGTCCGCTGGTACGCCTCCGGCCCCCGCAACGGCATCGGCGAGCTGCGCATCCCGGAGAACGAGCCGGGCAGCTCGATCATGCCGGGCAAGGTGAACCCCACCCAGGCCGAGGCCATCACGATGGTCGCCACGAAGGTGTTCGGCAACGACGCCACGGTCGCCTTCGCCGGCAGCCAGGGCAACTTCCAGCTCAACGTGTACAAGCCGGTGATGGCGTGGTGCTGCCTGGAGTCGATCCGGCTCATCTCTGATGCCTGCGTCTCCTTCGCCGAGCACTGCGCCGACGGGCTGGAGCCGGTCACCGAGCGCATCGAGGCCAACCTCGCCTCGAACCTGATGCTGGTGACGGCGCTCAACCGCCACATCGGCTACGACAAGGCGGCCGCGATCGCCAAGCACGCTCACAAGGCGGGGCTCACGCTCAAGGAGTCGGCGGTCGAGTCCGGCCACCTCACGGGCGAGGAGTTCGACGCCTGGGTGGTCCCGGCCGACATGACCCACCCCTCCTGAGGGACCCCTTCCGTGACAGCCGTCCCCCGCTGCCTGGCAGCCGGGGGCGGCTGTTAGGGTGAGCGCACAACTGCACAGCCGACGCACGAGGGGAAGCCGGTCCAAGCCCGGCGCTGACCCGCAACCGTAGGTGACCGCACGCAGTGGTCACGAGCCGGAGCACCGAGCGCGTCGGTCACACCATCCATCTGTCGAGGACTGCAGATCGGGTCTGGACGCTCCGGCCGTGCGCGGGGCAACGTTCCCAGATTCGACTCTGGGAAGGATTCCCATGAGCCGGAAACTCACCACTCGTCGCGGGGCGGCCGCCGCCCTGCTCGCGGCCGCGCTGCTGCCGCTCTCCCCCGCTGTGACGCCGAAGGCGTACGCCGCCGACCCCACCGCTGCCGCCGGCACCGCTGCCTGGCTGCGGACCCAGACCGCTGACGGCCGGCTCCTGAGCAGCGCCTACGGCGTCACGTACGGCGGCTCGATCGACTCGTTCTTCGTGCAGGTGGCCGCTGGCGCGCCTGCTGCACGTGTGCAGGCCATGGCCAACGAGCTGGCCTCGAAGAGCACGGCCTACACGACGTACACCGACGACGCGGGCGTCACGCAGACGATCTCCGGTGCCACGGGCAAGCTGCTGCTCGCCGCCGGCGTCGCCGGGACCGACCCCACCCGCGCCGGTGGCCGCGACCTGCGCGCGCAGGCGCTCCGCACCGTCCAGGCCGACGGCCGGGTGAAGGACCTGGGCGGCGACGACTACGCCAACATGTTCAGCCAGGCGTTCGTCGTCCTGGGCCTGGCGCGCACCGGTGACCTGCCCTCGAAGCCCGTCGAGTGGCTGGTCGGCCTCCAGTGCACCGGTGGCGGGTTCACGCTGGACACCACAGCCCCCTGCAGCGACGCCACCAAGGCCGACCCTGACTCCACCGCGCTCGCGCTCATGGCGCTGCGGGCCGCCAAGGCGAAGGGTGTTGCGGGTGTGGACGCCCCCCTGGCCAGTGCCGTGTCCTGGCTCGCTGGCAAGCAGGGCCCCGACGGCGGCTTCGGCGGCAGCGGCCCGACCGTCAACGCCAACGCCAACTCCACCGGGCTCGCCGCGGCCGCTCTCGTCGGCACCGGCAACGACACCGTGGTGACGAAGGCCCAGCAGTACGTCTCCTCGCTGCGCGTCACCTCCGGGCCGAGCGCCGGCGCCATCGCGTACAACGCCGAGGCCCTGAGCGACATCGGCGGCCCCGGCGGCACGGTCACGGCCACCGCTCGTGACCAGTTCGTGCGCGCGACTGCCCAGGGCGCACTGGCCCTCAACCCGGTGGGCTTCGACACCCTCGCGGCCCCGGCCCTGGACGCCGGTGCGTACGTGCCGGCCAAGCCGTTCCGCATCCTCGACACCCGCACCACCAGCGCCGTGCCCGGCCAGACCGGCGTGGCGCTGCAGGTGGCGGGCGTCGGCGGGCTGCCTGCGAACATCGGCTCGGTCGTGCTCAACGTCACCGTGACCGACCCGCAGGCCGCTGGCTACCTCACGGCCTACCCGGCGGGCACCTCCCGCCCGACGGCGTCGAACGTCAACTTCGTGGCCGGTCAGACGATCCCCAACCTGGTGACGGTGAAGGTCGGCAGCAACGGGCAGGTCACGCTGTTCAACGGTGCCCCCGGGCGTACGCAGGTCGTCGCCGACGTCGTCGGCTACACCACCGGCGGCTCGGCCACCGTGGCCGGGATGACCCAGACAGCCTCGCCGGTGCGCCTGCTCGACAGCCGTGAGTCGGGCGTCGTCCCGGCGAACAGCACCCGGGAGCTGCAGGTCACCGGGCGCAGCAACATCCCCGCCGGCGCGACCGCCGCGGTGCTCAACCTCACCGTCACCGAGCCTGGTGCACCGGGCTACCTGACCGCGTACGCCGCGGGCGGCAGCAGCGCCGGCACCTCCGTGCTCAACTTCGTGACCGGCGAGACCCGGGCGAACCTGGTCGTGGCGCCGCTCAGCGCCTCCGGCGCGGTCACCCTCGGCAACACCTCCCCGGCGCCGTCGCAGGTCGTCGCCGACGTGGTGGGCTACATCGTGGGCGGCCAGGCGGCGCGCTCCGGTGCGTACGTGGTCGAGACACCCAGCCGCGTGCTCGACGACGTCACGGCCAACCGGCCGCTGACCACGGCCCGTACGGTGACCGTCTCGACCACCTCGGCCGTCGGGTCGCGGTACGGAGCGGTGATGACCAACGCGACGGCTGCCCGCCCCGCGGCCGCCGGCTACCTCGCCCTGGAGCGGGAGAGCTCGGGGGCCCGGACGCTGGTCTACGACACCACCTCGACGGTGAACTTCGTCGCCGGGGTGCCGTCCTCCAACGCCGCACTCGTCGAGACGTCGGAGGCCGGCAACGTCCAGGTCGTCGGTGCCAGCCCGGCACCGGTGTACGCCCTGCTCGACCGGTTCGGCGGCTACATCGCCTGACCGACCTGGCGGGCCCGCTGGGCACACCCCGGCGGGCCCGCCACCCCCTGATCTGAGAGTCCCCATGCTGCGTACGCTCCTCGCCCTCCTGCTCATCGCGTCCTCCGTGCTCGTCGCCACGCCCGCCCACGCGGCCGGCACCTGGAGCGACGGGCCCTGCAGCGACTCCCTCGGCGTGACGGTGGCGGTGGACTACGGAGGGCTCGGCGGCGGCACCGCCGTGCACTGCGCGGAGAACTTCGCCGCCGCGGTGGCCGCGTCCGGCAGGGCGGGGACCGGCCTCGACGCCCTGGTGCTCGCCGGCTTCGGCTGGGCCCCGGCGCAGCGCCAGCCCGGAGCCGTGTGCCGCGTGAACGGGAGGCCAGCCGCGTCGGAGACGCTCTCGCTCCCCAACAACCCGTCGTACCGGGAGGCATGCGTGCAGATGCCCCCAGAGACGGCGTTCTGGTCCTACTGGACCGCCTCCGTGGGTGGCTCGTGGTCGTTCTCCAGCTCGGGGGCCGGCGGCCGCCTGGCCCAGCCCGGCGGGTTCGAGGGCTGGCGCTTCCACCTCGGCTCCGGTTCCGCGTCCGCCCCGGCCGTACGCACCGTGCGCGGCACGGCACGCCCCGCCAACGAGGGAACGGACACCGCCACGGCCGGCCAAACGGCGACCGCTGCTGCCCCGACCACGGCCACGGTGACCCGTACAGCACCGGCGACCACCGCCCGGACCACCGCCGCCGGCGGCACCGCACGCACCACCACCGCTCCGGCGACCGCGGGCACGACCGCCAAGGGAACCACCACGCCGGCGACGACGGGGACGGCGACGGTGCCCACCACGGCACCGCCGGCCACCGCGTCAACCGCTGCGTCGTCGGCCGCGCCGGAGACCCCCGGCGCGACCGTCGAGACCCCGGCGCCGTCCCGTGACGCCACGGACACCGCGTCGGCGTCGCCGTCTGAGCGGCCCGTACCCGCCGACACCCCCACCTCGACGCCCGGCCCGACCCAGGGCACCGGCGGCGGCACCAGCACCCTCGGCGGCCTCGCCGCGGTCGCGGCGGTAGCCCTGGTCGGAGGCGGCGCGG
>CAKZHP010000059.1 GCA_936924635.1 uncultured Propionibacteriaceae bacterium | reverse complement strand
GGCGGGCGCGGCGTGAGCCAGGCGCCCAAGGCGCGGCGCCAGGCGCGGGTCGCGGAGCTGCTGGAGCAGCACGTCGTCGCCTCGCAGGCCGAGCTGAGACGGCTCCTCGCGGCCGACGGCTGGGAGGTGACCCAGCCGACGCTGTCGCGCGACCTCGTCGAGCTGCGGGCCGTGCGCGTGCGCAAGGCTGGGGGAGTGCTGGCGTACGCGATCCCGGACGACGGCGCGTTCGACCGCCCCGAGGCGACCGCCCGGCTGGGCCGGCTGTGCCAGGAGCTGGTGCTGCGGGCCGACGCGTCGGCGAACATGGTGGTCCTCCGGACGCCGCCGGGAGCGGCGCAGTACCTGGCCTCGGCGTTGGACCGCGTCGGCTGGCCCGAGGTGCTGGGATGCGTGGCGGGCGACGACACCGTCATGCTGGTGACGCGTGACGCTGTCGGAGGAGGCGCGGTGGCCGACCGGCTGCTGACGCTGGGTGCAGAAGGAGAGCAATGACGCAGGGCGTGCTGTGGGGTGGCCGGTTCGAGGGCGGGCCGGCGGAGGCGATGTTCGCCCTGTCTCGGTCCACGCAGTTCGACTGGCGGCTCGCCACGTACGACCTCGCGGGGTCGGCGGCGCACGTGAAGGCGCTGCAGGCGGCGGGTCTGCTCACCGACGAGGAGGCCGACGGGCTGCGCGAGGGGATCGCGTCGCTGGAGGCCGACGTGCGCGCTGGCACCTTCGGGCCGGCCGAGACCGACGAGGACGTCCACGGGGCGCTCGAGCGGGGGCTCACCGAGCGGCTCGGCGCCGAGCTGGCAGGGCGGCTGCGCGCGGGGCGGTCCCGCAACGACCAGATCGCGACCCTGGTGCGGATGTACCTGCGGGATGCCCTCGCCGTCCTGGCGGCTGACATCAGCGGCGTGATCGAGGCGCTGGCCGGGCAGGCCGGGCAGCACCTCGGGGCGCCGATGCCGGGGCGTACGCACCTGCAGCACGCCCAGCCGGTGCTGCTCTCCCACTCGCTGCTGGCGCACGCCTGGCCGCTGGTGCGTGACCTGCAGCGCATCGGTGACCTCACGCGGCGGCTGTCGGTCTCCCCGTACGGCAGCGCTGCCCTGGCCGGCACCTCGCTGGGGCTGGACCCGGAGCTGGTCGCCCGCGAGCTGGGTTTCGCCGGCTCGGTGGCGAACTCCATCGACGGCACGGCGGCGCGTGACCTGGTGGCCGAGGCGGCGTACGTGTGCGCCCAGGTCGGCGTCGACATCTCCCGGCTGGCAGAGGAGGTCATCCTCTGGTGCACCCACGAGTTCGGCTTCGTCACACTCGCCGACGCCTGGTCGACGGGGTCGAGCATCATGCCCCAGAAGAAGAACCCCGACGTGGCCGAGCTCGCCCGCGGCAAGGCGGGCCGCCTGATCGGGAACCTCTCGGGGCTGCTCGCGACGTGCAAGGGGCTGCCGCTCGCGTACAACCGGGACCTGCAGGAGGACAAGGAGCCGGTCTTCGACTCCCTCGACCAGCTGCGGGTGCTGCTGCCGGCGGTGGCGGGCATGGTGTCGACGCTGACCTTCCACACCGACCGGCTGGCCGAGCTGGCCCCGCGCGGGTTCTCGCTGGCCACCGACGTGGCCGACTGGCTGGTGCGCCAGCGGGTGCCGTTCGCCCGGGCCCACCACATCGCGGGCGCCACCGTGCGCTACTGCGAGGAGCGGGGCCTGGAGCTCTCCGACCTCACCGGCGACCAGCTCGCCGAGATCGATCCGGCGCTCACGCCGGGGGTGCTCGAGGTGCTCACCGTGCCGGGGTCGATCGATGCGCGCTCTGGGCGCGGCGGTACGGCGACCGCACGGGTCACCGAGCAGCTGGCGGAGCTGCGGGAGACGGTCACGGGCCTCACGGACGCCCTGCCGCGGTGACCGGCCGCCCGGTACTGTCCAAGCACATGACCGCCGTCGAGGGAGCAGCCGTGACCGGCACCGACCGCATCGCCTATTACAGCTACTCGCTGGACGCGTCGGTCGACGTGCCCGGCCAGGAGGACATCTTCACGGTCGACCCGGCGACCGGGGACGTGCAGCGGCTGACCGACGACAGCCGTTCGCTGGACTTCATCAGTGACCGTAACCCCGTGTGGTCGCCCGACCGCGGCGTGCTGGCGATCCATCGGTCGGTGTCGGACCAGCTGCCGCACCTGTGCGTGGTCGACGCGCGGACGGGCGAGACGCGTGCCGACCTCGGCGAGGGGCACACGCCGGTCTGGCTGGACGACGACGTGCTGCTCCACAGCTCCACGGAGCGCTACCACGTCGTCGTCGCCACGAGGGTGTCGACCGGGGAGCAGCGACAGGTGCTGGTCCTGCCCGAGGGCTGCGACGTCGAGGGGATGAGCTGGCACGACGGGGCGGGCCTGGCGTTCGGGTACGCGGACGAGACGCCCTGGTGGCGGATCGGCTGTCTCCCGGCCGACGTGGTGCGCGCGGCCGTCGACGGCGGTGAGCCGGCCCCGGCCGACGGCGTGATCCTCTACGGGCGCCCCGGGGTGAGCCTGGCCCTGCCCGACTGGGACCCCAGGGGCGAGCGGCTGTGCGTCTCGCAGATGGTGCCCTCCGGTGACCCGTCGCAGGCACGGGTGGTGATCCTCGATCCCCGCGCCGGCACGTACGTGGAGGTGCCCCGCGGCGACGACGACCTGACCGACATCGACGGCTCCTGGTCACCGGACGGGCAGAGCATCGTCTACGTGCGCTCCCACGGCGTCGAGTGGTCAGAGCTCTGGCTGTATGACGTGGCCGCCGGCACCACCCGCCAGCTGACCGACGACAACCGCCTCCGGGCCAAGGGCAGCCCCGACTGGTGAGCAGGAGCTCACCCGCCGCCGGCCCGTGGGCGGCAAGGCTCCTGAGGGAGACTCAGCTCGCTGACGCGGGTTCCGCCGCGTGAGCAAGCCTGGTCTGGGTGTTCGGGGAGTCCGCTGGTTGAGTGAGCATCATCCGAGCGTGCGAGGAGGATGCGCGTCGAAACCGGGCCTGGTGGAGCGGAGCGACGCCAGGACCACCGGGGACGCCCCGACCAGGAGCGCCCGTCAAGTCCAGCTCGTGCCCACACCTGCCGACCGCCCACGGCGCCTCCGCCGGGCCGAGGCGAGCCCGCCGGTAGAGTGCCGCAGGTGACAGACGTGCTGGATGAGCTGAGGTGGCGGGGCCTGCTGGCCGACTCGACCGACGAGGAGGCGTTGGCCGAGCACCTGGCTGCCGGCCCGGTCTCGTTCTACGTGGGGTTCGACCCGACGGCGCCGTCGATCCACTTCGGCAACCTCGTCCAGCTGATCGTCGCCCGGCACCTGCAGGCCGCCGGCCACAAGCCGTACCTGCTGGTCGGTGGCTCCACCGGCCTGATCGGTGACCCGAAGCAGACCTCGGAGCGCAACCTCAACCCTGTGGACCTGGTGAGGGAGTGGGTCGAGAAGATCCGCGCCCAGGTCAGCCGCTTCGTCTCCTTCGAGGGCGACAACGCAGCCGTGGTCGTGAACAACTACGACTGGACCTCGGGGCTGTCGACGCTCGACTTCCTGCGCGACGTGGGCAAGCACTTCTCCGTGAACCGGATGCTCGCCCGCGACGTGGTGCGCACCCGGCTGGAGAGCGGCATCAGCTACACCGAGTTCTCGTACGTGTTGCTGCAGGCCCTCGACTACCGCGAGCTGTTCCGCCGCCACGGGGTGACCCTGCAGTACGGCGGGTCGGACCAGTGGGGCAACCTCACGGCCGGGGTGGAGCTGATCCGCCGCTCCGAGGGGGAGCGGGTGCACGCGCTGGCGACCCCGCTGCTCACCAAGGCCGACGGCACCAAGTTCGGCAAGACCGAGGGCGGCACCGTCTGGCTCGACCCGACCATGACCTCCCCGTACGCGTTCCACCAGTTCTTCCTCGGGGCGGAGGACTCCATGGTGGGGACGTACCTGCGCGTGTTCAGCCCGCGCAGCCGCGAGGAGATCGAGGAGCTGGAGCGCCAGACCGCCGAGAGCCCCCATCTGCGGGCCGCCCAGAGGGCGCTGGCCGACGACGCGACCGACCTCGTGCACTCCGTGGCCGAGCGCAAGGCCGCCGTGGCGGCCGCGGAGGCCCTGTTCGGCAAGGGGGAGCTGAAGGAGCTGCCGGCCACGACCCTGGACGCGGTGGCCGCCGAGGTGGGAGGGGGGACCATCGACACCCTGGAGGGAGCGACCGTCGCCCAGGCCATGGTGGCCGGCGGCGTGGTGGCCAGCCTGTCGGCGGCACGGCGGGCGGTGGCCGAGGGAGGCGCCTACCTGAACAACACGCGCGTCACCGACGCCGACGCCCCCCTGACGTCGGCTGACCTGCTGCCCGGTGGGCACCTGATCGTCCGCCGCGGCCGGCGCACCGTGGGAGCCGTCTCGGTGGCGCCGTAGACAGGCCGCCCTGGCGGGGCGCCGGGGCGACACGCCCGGGCTGCATCCGGCGACTTGACGGGTCCGCGCCCTGCACGTAGTGTCTACCAAGCACTCGCCGGAACGAAGCGGACGGTGCGAACCCCTGAACAGGCCTCTGGCTAGGGCAGGAACCAGGTTCGTGACGGACGGCCGGCGGGCCCCTCTTCTACTCGATGACGACGCCACGCGGTCCGGTTGCACCGGGCAGCGCAGCACAAGCATCGGCTGAAGCGGGCTCGGGACGCGGAATTGACACCGCAAACGAGCGAAACTAAGGTAGTCCGAGTTGCCCCAAGCGGCGGCTGAGAGGCCAAAGCGCGGGTCGCACCCG
>CAKZHP010000057.1 GCA_936924635.1 uncultured Propionibacteriaceae bacterium | reverse complement strand
ACGGGTCGGCCGCTGACGGCCGGTCGTGGCCTGTCGGGCAGCCTTCTGAGCGGCGCGCTCGGCACGGGTGCCGACGACGTCGCCCTTGTAGATCCAGACCTTCACGCCGATGCGGCCGAAGGTCGTCTTGGCCTCGTGGAAGCCGTAGTCGATGTCGGCGCGCAGCGTGTGCAGCGGCACCCGGCCCTCGCGGTAGAACTCCGAGCGGCTCATCTCGGCGCCGCCGAGACGACCGGAGCACTGGATCCGGATGCCCTGGGCGCCGGACCGCATGGCGGTCTGCTGCGCCTTGCGCATCGCGCGGCGGAAGGCCACGCGGGCGCTGAGCTGCTCGGCGATGCCCTGGGCGACGAGCTGCGCATCGATCTCGGGGTTCTTCACTTCGAGGATGTTCAGCTGCACCTGCTTGCCCGTGAGCTTCTCCAGCTGCGCACGCACACGCTCCGCCTCGGCGCCGTTGCGGCCGATGACGATGCCCGGACGCGCCGCGTACAGGAAGATCGTCACCCGCTCGCTGCGACGCTCGATCTCGATCGAGCTGATGCCGGCGCGCTCGAGGGTCTTGGTGAGGTAGTCGCGGATCTTGACGTCCTCGCCCACGAAGGACGAGTACTGCTTCGCGGCGTACCACCGGGCGCGGTGGTCGGTCGTGATGCCGAGACGGAAGCCGTTCGGGTTGATCTTCTGACCCATCTCAGGCCTCCTTCTGCTCACTGGCGGCGGACCGCTTGCTGGCACGCGACGGCTTGGCCGGGGCGGACTTGGCCGCCTGCGGCTCGACGACGACGGTGATGTGGCTGGCGCGCTTGAGGATCCGGCTCGCGGACCCCTTCGCACGGGGACGGATGCGTCGCATCGTCACGCCCTCGTCGACGAACGCCTGCGACACGAAGAGGTCCTCGCGACGCAGCTGCTCGGTCTGCTCCGCGTTCGCGGCGGCCGAGGCGATGACCTTGTAGACGGGCTCGCTGGCGGCCTGCGGTGCGAACCGCAGCACGGTGAGTGCCTCGTCGACATCCATGCCCCGCACCAGGTCGATGACGCGGCGGACCTTCATCGGGGTCATGCGGACGTGACGCGCGATGGCGTACGAGCCGGGGCGATCCCCGAGCAGCGCCGAGCGACGCGATGGCCGCTGGGTGTTGGTGCTCATAGTTCTGGTTCCCTCTTCTCGTTACCGGCGCCGGGCCTTCTTGTCGTCCTTCACGTGCCCGCGGAACGTGCGCGTGGGGGCGAACTCACCGAGCTTGTGGCCGATCATCGCCTCGGTGACGAACACCGGGATGTGCTTGCGGCCGTCGTGCACGGCGATGGTGTGACCGAGCATGGCCGGGCTGATCATCGAGCGGCGCGACCAGGTCTTGATGACGTTCTTGGTGCCCTTGTCGTTCTGCACGTCCACCTTCTTGGCGAGGTGGTCGTCGATGAACGGGCCCTTCTTGAGGCTGCGTGGCATGTGTTCTCAGTGCTCCGATCAGCGCTTCTTGCCGGACTTGCGGCGGCGGACGATGAGGCGGGAAGACGCCTTGTTCTGGTCGCGGGTGCGCCCCTCGGCCTTGCCCCACGGGGACACCGGGTGACGACCACCCGAGGTCTTGCCCTCGCCACCACCGTGCGGGTGGTCGATCGGGTTCATGGCGACACCGCGGACGGTCGGGCGCACGCCCTTCCAGCGCATGCGGCCAGCCTTGCCCCAGTTGATGTTCGACTGCTCGGCGTTGCCGACCTCGCCGACCGTGGCGCGGCAGCGCACGTCGACCATGCGCATCTCGCCCGACGGCATGCGCAGCGTCGCCATCTTGCCCTCACGGGCCAGCAGCTGGATGCCCGAGCCCGCGGACCGAGCCAGCTTGGCGCCGCCGCCCGGACGGAGCTCGACCGCGTGGATCGTCGTACCGACCGGGATGTTGCGCAGCGGCAGGTTGTTGCCGGGGCGGATGTCGGCGGCCTCACCAGCCTCGACGGCTGCGCCCTGGCGCAGGCCCGAGGGGGCGATGATGTAACGCTTCTCGCCGTCGGCGTAGTGGAGCAGCGCGATCCGAGCCGTACGGTTCGGGTCGTACTCGATCTCCGCGACGGTGGCGGGGACGCCGTCCTTGTCGTAGCGACGGAAGTCGATCAGGCGGTAGGCCTGCTTGTGACCGCCGCCGATGTGGCGGGTGGTGATGCGGCCCTGGTTGTTGCGGCCACCGGTCTTCGGCTTCGGCGCCAGGAGCGACTTCTCCGGCGTCGACCGCGTGACCTCGACGAAGTCGGCCACGCTCGAGCCGCGCCGGCCCGGCGTCGTCGGCTTGTACTTGCGGATACCCATGAGTCTGGTCCCTCTCCCTTACGCGCCCGCGCCGAACAGGTCGATGCGCTGCCCCTCGGCGACCGTGACGATCGCGCGCTTGGTGTCAGGGCGCTTACCGATCCCGAAGCGGGTGCGCCGCTTCTTGCCGATTCGATTGATCGTGTTGACGTTCACGACCTTCACGGCGAACACCTTCTCGACCGCGATCTTGATCTCGGTCTTGTTCGCTCCGGGAGCGACCAGGAAGGTGTACTTGTTCTCGTCGAGGAGCGCGTAGCTCTTCTCGCTGACGACCGGCGCGAGCAGGATGTCGCGGTGGTCGCGGATCTTGGTGGCGTCGCTCACTTCGCGGCCTCCTCATCGGCGTCGACGGCCTTCGCAGCCGCCTTGGTGGTGGCCGGCTTCTCAGCCTTGGCAGCCTTCTCGGCGACCGGCGTGCTCGCCTTGGCGGCGGGCGCCTCCGGAGCCTCGGCGGCGACGGGCGCCTCCTCGACCTCGGCCGACGTCGCGACCGCCTTCACGGTCTTGCCGCTCTGCGGGCCGGCGATGAACGCGTCCAGGGCCGCCTTCGTGAAGACGACACCCTCGTTCACCAGGACGTCGTAGACGTTGATCTGGTCGACGGCGACGGCGTGCACGTGGGCGACGTTGCGCAGACTCATCCAGCCCAGGTCGTCGTCGCGGTGGAGGACGACCAGCGCCGAGCGCAGGTCACCGATCACCTCGAGGGCCTTGAGGGCCTGCTTGGTGCTCGGCACGTCGCCCGTGACGACGCTGTCGATCACGAACAGACGCTCGTCGCGCACCCGGTCCGACAGCACCCCGCGCAGGGCGGCGGCGACCATCTTCTTGGGGGTCCGCTGGGCGTACGAGCGCGGCTGCGGGCCGTGCACGGTGCCACCACCGGTCCACTGGGGGGCGCGGCGCGAACCCTGACGGGCCCGGCCGGTGCCCTTCTGACGCCACGGCTTGGCGCCACCGCCACGCACGTCGGCGCGGGTCTTGGTGGCGTGGGTGCCCTGGCGCGCGGCGGCCTGCTGAGCCACCACGACCTGGTGGATCAGGGGCACGTTGACCTGCACGTCGAACAGGTGCGCGGGCAGCTCGGCGGACGTCGTGGACGTGCCGTCGGCGTTGCGCACCGTGATGCTCAGGTTCTCGCTCATGCCTTCTCACCCTTCTTGGCCGCGGAGCGGATGACGACGAGGCCACCCTTGGGCCCGGGGACCGCACCCTTCACGAGGATGAGGTTGCGCTCGGCATCGACCGCGTGCACGGTCAGGTTCTGGATCGTCTTCTTGCTGACACCCATGCGGCCGGCCATCTTGAGGCCCTTGAACACGCGCGACGGCGTCGAGGACTGACCGATCGAGCCGGGCGAGCGGTGCTTGCGATGCACACCGTGCGCGGCGCCGAGGCCCTTGAAGCCGTGGCGCTTCATGACGCCCGCGGTGCCCTTGCCTCGGGTGACGCCCGTCACGTCGACGATCTCCGCGGCGGCGAAGACCTCGCTGCTGACCTCCTGGCCGAGCTCGTACTCGCTGGCGTCGGTGGTGCGGATCTCGAGGAGGTGCTTGCGCGGCGTCACGCCGGCCTTCTCGTAGTGGCCGGCGGCGGGCTTGCGGACCGCCTTGCCTTTGATGGCACCGAAGCCGAGCTGCACGGCGGAGTAGCCGTCGGCCTCAGGCGTGCGGACCTGCGTCACGACGCAGGGGCCAGCCTGGATCACGGTCACGGGGACGACCTTGTTGTTCTCGTCCCAGAGCTGGGTCATGCCGAGCTTGGTGCCCAGCAGGCCCTTTACCTTGCGTTCAATCGTCATCTGCGTTCACGACCTCACGGGAGCTTGATCTCGATGTCGACACCAGCCGGCAGGTCGAGACGCATCAGCGAGTCGACCGTCTTCGGCGTGGGATCGAGGATGTCGATCAGCCGCTTGTGCGTACGCATCTCGAAGTGCTCGCGGCTGTCCTTGTACTTGTGGGGCGAGCGGATCACGCAGTACACGTTCTTCTCGGTCGGCAGCGGCACGGGGCCGGCGACCTTGGCGCCCGTGCGGGTCACCGTGTCCACGATCTTGCGCGCCGAGGAGTCGATGACCTCGTGGTCATAGGCCCTGAGCCTGATGCGGATCTTCTGTCCCGCCACGGTCCATTCCCTCTCGTCCTGCTGGCTGTCACCGGCCCGATGCCGGTCTCGCACCGGAGACCCACGTCGGGTTTCCGCTTGTCGCACCGACCCACGCGGTCGGGTGTGTCGGATCTGAGACCGCACCTGTCCGCTGCTGCTGAGCAGTGGACGGCGCCAGTGACATGACCGGCACCCGCATCGAGCTGGTCTTCGGTTCGGCGTCTCAACACGTCTCAGCACGCTCACGCGCGACTGATGGGCACCAAGACACCCCGGCGACCCGTCGGGGCAACCCTGGGATTCTTTCACGCGGGCCTGAGCGGTGCAAATCCCCCGGGCGCGTCGCATGCCTGCCCTGCGGGCCGACGTCGGCCCCTGGTCGTACACTGCCAGCCGCGGCGAGACCTGGAGCCGAACTTGGCCTCGGCAGGTGAGAGGTCTCACACCCGGGCACTGGTGGGAGCCGGAGAGCCTCACCCTACCGGTCATGACAGCACTCTCCTCAGCCACCGCCACCTCCGACGCGGGCAGCCTCGTCGTGACCTGGACGCTGGACTCCGCGCTCCCCACCGAGGGCACCCTCGTCCTCACCGCCGAGTTCGGCCCGCACGCCGTCGGCGCCAAGTTCCTCAACGGCAACAAGATCGCTCAGTACGTCGCCAACGACGGCAGCACGCTCGCGGTCGCCGGCACCGTGGACGCCTCGGGCAGCTCCGTCACGGCGACCTACCCGCTCGGCTCCCTCAACGGCCTCGACGCCTCCGCCAAGGGCAACGCCACGGCCACCGCCGCCGGCTCCACCACCACCGCGACTCTCGCCTGAGAGCAGCCCGATCCCGTACGCACCGTCAACCGTCGAGGCCCCGGGCCGCTGTGGTCCGGGGCCTCGTCACGTCGTCAGACAGTGGCGGCCAGCGCGTCGATCCTGGCCAGCACCGAGTCGCGGCCCAGCAGCTCCATCGACTCGAACAGGGGCGGGGAGACCTTCTTGCCGGTGACGGCCACCCGGGCCGGCGTGAACGCCACCCTGGGCTTGAGACCCAGACCGTCGACGAGCGCCGTACGCATCACCGCCTCGATCTCCGGGGCGGTGAACTCCCCCACCGAGGCCAGAGCGTCACGGGTGGTCGCGAGCGCCTGCGGCGCCTGGTCCGTCAGCTGTGCCCGGGCGTCGTCGGCGACCGGCAGCGCGTCGTCGGCCACGAGCGCGAAGTCGATCATCGGCAGCGCGTCGCCCAGCAGCACCAGGCGCTCGCGCAGCATCGGCACCGCCCGGCGCAGGGTGGCCGCGTGCGCGGCGTCGAGCCCCTGATAGGTCTCCGCGTGGGCGACCACCCGGTCGGCGAGGTCGGCGGGGTCGAGAAGGCGGATGTACGTGCCGTTGAGCCAGCTCAGCTTCTCGATGTCGAAGATCGGGCCGACGGTGTTGACCCTCGCCCAGTCGAACGTGGCGACGAACTCGTCGAACGACGCGACCTCCTCGACCCCCTCGGCCGGCGGGTAGGCCAGCAGCTGGAGGAAGTTGCGCAGCGCTTCGGGGAGGTACCCCTGCTCCTGGAACCACAGCAGGCGGGCGGCGGGGTTCTTGCGCTTGGAGATCTTCGAGCGGTCGGTGTTGCGAAGCAGCGGCATGTGCGCGAACGCCGGTGCCTCCCACCCGAGCCAGCGGTACAGCAGCAGGTGCTTGGGCGTGGAGCTGATCCACTCCTCCCCACGCACGACGTGGGTGATGCCCATCAGGTGGTCGTCGACGACGACAGCCATGTGATACGTCGGGAAGCCGTCGGTCTTCAGCAGCACCTGGTCGTCGGGCCGGGGGGCGGACACGCGGCCGCGGATCAGGTCGTCGAACTCCAGCGGCACGTCGTCGGGCACGAGCATCCGCACCACCGGCGTCTCCGTGAAGCCCGGCAGGGCCGCGCGCTCCTCCCGGGTCTTGCCGACGCACAGCCGGTCGTACCCGGTCACGGACTGCTTGCTGCGCTGCTGCTCCTCGCGCAGCGCGGCCAGTCGCTCCGACGAGCACCAGCAGTGGTACGCGTGGCCGTCGGCGATCAGCTGCTCCACGTACGGGCGGTAGGTGTCCAGGCGCTCGCTCTGCCGGTACGGGCCGTACGGGCCGCCCACGTCGGGGCCCTCGTCCCACGGCAGCCCCAGCCAGCGCAACGAGTCGTACACCTGCTGCTCGGACCCCTCCACCAGCCGCGCCCGGTCGGTGTCCTCGATGCGCAGCACGAAGCTGCCGCCGGTCTTGCGCGCGTAGGCGAGGTTGAACAACGACATGTACGCCGTCCCGACGTGCGGGTCGCCGGTGGGCGACGGCGCGACACGCAGACGAGCGGGTGCGAGAGCATCGGTCATGGTGCAGCGAGCCTAGCGGGCCGGGCCGGTGGGCTCGCGAGCCGCCCGCGTCCACCCTCCTGGTGCACATCTGTACGAACTCGTGCCACCTTGGGCTGGGGTCGCTACCTTGGATGGCACGTCAAGGTTGCCGGATCAGCCGGCAGCCTGACTCGGACCAGGAGGTTGCTGATGTCGTTCGGTGACAAGGTCGAGGCCGCGAAGGACCAGGTTGTCGGAGGGGCCAAGGAGAAGATCGGCGACGCGACGGACAACGAGTCGCTGCAGGCCGAGGGCGCTGCCCAGGACGCCAAGGGCAAGGTTCAGAAGGGTGTCGAGGACGCCAAGGACGGCGTCAAGGACGCGCTCAACTGAGCTGTCCCACCGTCGCCACGAGGGCGCCGTGCCGCTGGCACGGCGCCCTCGTGCATTCCCCCTAGGCTGGCCCCTATGACCGAATCCGCCGGAGACTTCATCGCTGACGCCGTACGCCGCGACAACCAGCAGGGGACGTACGGCGGACGGGTGCAGACCCGGTTCCCACCGGAGCCGAACGGCTACCTCCACATCGGCCACGCCAAGGCGATCACGGTCGACTTCGGCGTCGCCCGTGACTTCGGCGGCAGCTGCAACCTGCGCCTCGACGACACCAACCCCGACACCGAGGACGTCGAGTACGTCGACGCCATTCGGGCTGACATCGAGTGGCTCGGGTTCTCGCCCGCGCAGGTGCTCTACGCCTCGGACTACTTCGACACCTTGTACGCGTGGGCCGAGCACCTCGTCGAGGGCGGGCTCGCGTACGTCGACGACCAGGACGGCGAGACCATCTCCGCCCAGCGCGGCGGGTACGGCAAGCCGGGCATCGAGAGCCCGTTCCGAGATCGTACGCCCGCCGAGAACCTCGACCTTCTGCGCCGGATGCGCGCCGGGGAGTTCCCGGACGGCTCGCGGGTGCTCCGCGCGAAGATCGACATGCAGCACGAGAACATGCAGCTGCGAGACCCGGTGATGTACAGGATCCGTTCCACGCACCACCACCGCACCGGTGACAGGTGGTGCATCTACCCCACGTACGACTGGGCGCACGGCCAGTCCGATGCGCTGGAGGGCGTGACGCACTCGCTCTGCACGCTGGAGTTCGAGTCTCACCGGCCGCTGTACGACTGGTACCTGCAGCACGTGCCCCTCCCGGGTGACCGGCCGCGCCAGATGGAGTTCGCCCGGCTCGAGCTCACGCACACGGTCACCTCGAAGCGGCGCCTCAAGAAGCTCGTCGAGGACGGCACGGTGGACGGCTGGGACGACCCCCGGATGCCCACCCTGCAGGGGCTGCGGCGCCGCGGCTACCCCGCCGCGGCGATCACGTCGTTCTGCCGCGACATCGGCACCACGCGGACCAACTCGCGCCAGTCGATCGAGGCGCTGGAGTCGTACGTGCGGGACCACCTGAACCGCACGGCGCAGCGACGCATGGCCGTGCTTCGCCCGCTGCGCCTGGTGATCACCGACTGGCCCGAGGGCAAGGTTGACCACTTCGAGGTGGCGAACCACCCGAATGACGAGTCCGCCGGGTCGCGTACGGTGCCGTTCTCCGGCGAGCTCTGGATCGAGGCCGACGACTTCGCGGAGGTCCCGCCGCCCAAGTTCTACCGGCTGAGCCCGGGCACCGAGGTACGGCTCCGCGGCGCGTACCTGGTGACCTGCACGGGCGTGGTGAAGGACGAGAGCGGGCAGGTGGTGGCGGTGGAGGCCACGCACGACCCGGCATCCCGCGGTGGCGACGCCCCTGACGGGCGCAAGGTCCGCTCGACCATGCACTGGGTCTCGGCCGGGCATGCCGTCGAGGCGTCGGTCGGCTTGTACGAACGGCTGTTCACCGCCGCCCATCCCGGTGAGGGGACCGGCGAGCCGCTGGACGACCTCAACCCCGCCTCCCGCGAGCTGCTCGCCGGCTGCAAGGTCGAGGCTGCCCTGGCCGACAGCCGCCCCGGCGAGGTGCTCCAGTTCGAGCGCCTCGGCTACTTCTGCCGCGACGACCGCGAGCCCATGCTGTTCCACCGCACCGTAGGCCTGCGCGACGAGTGGGCGGCCATCCAGAAGCGCGGCGGCTAGGCCGGACGGCCGCTCGGTTGCGTACGCGATCGCAGGCCCCCGACAACGGCGAAGGGCCCCGCACCGAGGTGCGGGGCCCTTTGCTGTGTCGCTGGGTGAGGCTCAGATCACTTCAGGATCTTCGTCACACGGCCGGCGCCGACGGTGCGACCACCCTCGCGGATGGCGAACTTCAGCCCGTCCTCCATGGCGATCGGCTTGTCGAGGTGGACCGTCATGTCGGTGTTGTCACCGGGCATGACCATCTCCTTGCCCTCCGGCAGCTCGACCTTGCCGGTCACGTCGGTGGTGCGGAAGTAGAACTGGGGCGAGTAGTTCGTGAAGAACGGCTTGTGACGGCCACCCTCATCCTTGTTCAGCACGTAGACGCTGCCCTCGAAGTCGGTGTGGGGCGTGGTGCTGCCCGGCTTGATCACGACCATGCCGCGCTCCACGTCCTCCTTCTTCGTGCCACGGAGCAGGAGGCCGACGTTCTCGCCCGCGCGACCCTCGTCGAGAATCTTGCGGAACATCTCGACACCGGTGACGGTCGAGGTCTGCTTGGCCGGACGGATGCCGATGATGTCGACGGTCTCGCCGGTCTTGACGACGCCACGCTCGATGCGGCCGGTGATGACCGTGCCACGACCGGTGATGGTGAAGACGTCCTCCACGGGCATGAGGAACGGCTTGTCCGTCTCACGCTCGGGCTGCGGGATGTACTCGTCGACCGCGGTCATGAGCTCGATGATCGAGTCGCCCCACTTGGCGTCGCCGTTCAGGGCCGGGAAGGCGGCAACCCGGACGACCGGGCAGTCGTCGCCGTCGAACTCCTGAGCGCTGAGGAGCTCACGCACCTCCATCTCGACGAGCTCGAGGATCTCCTCGTCGTCGACCATGTCGCACTTGTTGAGGGCCACGACCATGGCCGGCACGCCGACCTGGCGGGCGAGGAGCACGTGCTCCTTCGTCTGCGGCATGGGGCCGTCGGTGGCGGCGACCACGAGGATCGCACCATCCATCTGGGCCGCACCCGTGATCATGTTCTTCACGTAGTCGGCGTGGCCCGGGCAGTCGACGTGGGCGTAGTGACGCTGCTCGGTCTGGTACTCGATGTGAGCGATCGAGATCGTGATGCCGCGCTGACGCTCCTCGGGAGCCTTGTCGATGTCCTCGAACGCGAACTGCGGGTTCAGGTCCGGGTACTTGTCGTGGAGCACCTTGGAGATCGCCGCGGTGAGCGTGGTCTTGCCGTGGTCGATGTGTCCGATGGTGCCGATGTTGCAGTGCGGCTTGGTCCGCTCGAACTTGGCCTTTGCCACTGGGGCTCCTCTTCCGGGTTGTCGCTACGCGGTCGCGGCGCGACGTGGTTCTTCGTGCTGGGCGGCGGCTGCCGCCCGTCACCGTTTCGTGGTCGTACCTGGCTGGTCACCCGCACCGGGCACGTGGTGTTCGGTTCCCCACCGAGGGGACCGGACAAGTCTTCCCGACCCGACCGGGCGAGTCAAACCCGCCCGGTCACGGTCAGAAGGCATCAAGAAGCTGTGACTCAGAGCCCGCCGCGTGACTTCGCGACGATCTCGTCAGCGACCGAGCGCGGGGTCTCGGCATAGCTGTCGAACTCCATCACGTAGGAGGCCTGACCCGAGGTCTTCGAGCGCAGGTCGCCCACGTAGCCGAACATCTCGGACAGCGGTACCAGGGCCTTGATGACCTTGTTGCCGTGCACGTCGTCGGTGGACTGGATCTGCCCGCGCCGGGAGTTGAGGTCGCCGATCACGGTGCCGAGGTACTGCTCCGGGGTCGTCACCTCCACGCCCATCATCGGCTCCAGGATCGCGGGGTCCGCCTTCCGGGCGGCCTCCTTGAAGCCCATCGAGCCGGCGATCTTGAACGCGAGCTCGGAGGAGTCGACGTCGTGGTACGCACCGTCGGTGAGCGTCACCCGCA
Source organism: uncultured Propionibacteriaceae bacterium (assembly GCA_936924635.1). Lineage (GTDB taxonomy): Bacteria > Actinomycetota > Actinomycetes > Propionibacteriales > Propionibacteriaceae > Fen-668. Next base: position 28,524 of record CAKZHP010000057.1, on the reverse strand, counting down.
CGTCCTCGACCGGGTAGCCAGCGAGCACACCGAACTGCATAGCGTCCTGCATGCCGGCGTCGACGGCGGGGATGTACTCCTTGGGCACGCGGCCACCGGTGACGGCGTTCACGAACTCGTACCCGGAGCCGGCCGGCAGGGGCTCGAGGTCGAAGAGGATCTTGGCGTACTGACCCGAACCGCCCGACTGCTTCTTGTGGGTGTACTCCGCCTTCTCCACCTTGCGGCGAAGGGTCTCGCGGTAGGCCACCTGCGGCTTGCCGATGTTGGCCTCGACCTTGAACTCCCGCTTCATGCGGTCGATCTGGATCTCGAGGTGCAGCTCTCCCATGCCGGCGATGATCGTCTGGCCGGTCTCCTCGTCGGTGTGCACCCGGAAGGTCGGGTCCTCCTCCGCGAGACGCTGGATGGCGACCGTGAGCTTCTCCTGGTCTGACTTCGTCTTCGGCTCGATGGCCTGCTCGATGACCGGGTTCGGGAAGATCATCGACTCCAGGATGATCGGCGCCGACGGGTCGCACAGCGTCTCGCCGGTGCCGGTGTCCTTGAGGCCCATGACGGCGCAGATCATGCCGGCACCCATGGTGTCGACCTCTTCACGCTTGTTCGCGTGCATCTGGTAGATCTTGCCGATCCGCTCCTTGCGGCCCTTGGTCGCGTTCAGCACCTGCGAGCCCGACTCCAGCACACCGGAGTAGACGCGCACGAACGTCAGCTTGCCCAGGTGCGGGTCGGCAGCGATCTTGAACGCCAGCGCCGAGAGCGGCTCGGAGTCGCTCGGCGCACGCGTCAGCTCCACCGACTCGTCGCCCGGCTTGAAGCCGTCGATGGCGGGGACGTCCAGCGGGGAGGGCAGGTAGTCGATGACCGCGTCGAGCAGCGGCTGCACGCCCTTGTTCTTGAACGAGGTGCCACAGACCACGGCGTTGCCGGTGTTCGCCAGCACAGCGCGGCGGATCGCCGCCTTCAGCTCGTCGACCGTGAAGTCCTCGCCGCTCTCCTCGCGCTCGAGCCACAGCTCGGCGAAGTCGTCGTCGGCGTCGGCCAGACCCTGGATGAGGGCCTCGCGGGCCTCCTGGGCCTTGTCGACCATGTCGGCCGGGATCTCCTCGACCGCGTAGTCCTCGCCCATGACGGTCTCGCCGCGCCAGGTGAGGGCCCGCATGCCGACGAGGTCGACGACGCCGAGGAAGTCGGCCTCCGCCCCGATCGGGAGCTGGATCACGAGCGGGTTGGCGCCGAGGCGCTCACGGATCGTCTTCACGCAGAAGTCGAAGGACGCACCCGTGCGGTCGAGCTTGTTGATGTAGCAGATGCGCGGGACGGAGTACTTGGTCGCCTGGCGCCACACCGTCATCGACTGCGGCTCGACGCCGGCGACGCCGTCGAACACGGCGACAGCGCCGTCGAGGACGCGCAGCGAGCGCTCCACCTCGACGGTGAAGTCGACGTGGCCGGGGGTGTCGATGATGTTGATCTGGTTGTTCTTCCAAAAGCAGGTCGTCGCGGCCGACGTGATCGTGATGCCGCGCTCCTGCTCCTGCTCCATCCAGTCCATGGTGGCGGCGCCGTCATGCACCTCGCCGATCTTGTACGTGATCCCGGTGTAGAACAGGATGCGCTCGGTCGTGGTCGTCTTGCCCGCGTCGATGTGGGCCATGATGCCGATGTTGCGCACCTTGGCCAGGTCTGTCGTCTTCTCAGCCACGATCGTGTGCTTTCTTTGTTGTTCTCCGGTAGTTCATACAGGTGCCAGGCATGGCAACGCCCTCGGGCCGGGCATCCGGCCGAGGGCGTGTCAGCTCACCAGCGGTAGTGAGCGAAGGCGCGGTTGGCCTCGGCCATCTTGTGGGTGTCCTCGCGGCGCTTCACCGCAGCACCCAGGCCGTTGGCGGCGTCGAGGATCTCGTTGCGCAGGCGCTCCGACATCGTCTTCTCGCGACGGGCGCGGGAGAACGACACCAGCCAGCGCATGGCCAGCGTGTTGGCGCGGGCGGGCTTGACCTCGATCGGCACCTGGTAGGTGGCGCCACCGACGCGGCGGCTCTTCACCTCGATGCTCGGGCGCACGTTATCGAGCGCCTTCTTCAGCGTCTGGACCGGGTCGACCCCACCGGTCTTCTCACGCGTGCCCTCGAGGGCGTCGTACACGATGCCCTGGGCGATGGTCTTCTTGCCGTCGAGCAGGATCTTGCTGACGAGCTGCGAGACCAGCGGCGACCCGTACACCGGGTCGACCATGACGGGGCGCTTGGGAGCGGGACCCTTGCGAGGCATTACTTCTCCTTCTTCGCGCCGTAGCGGCTACGCGCCTGCTTACGGTTCTTGACGGCCTGGGTGTCCAGGGCGCCGCGGATGATCTTGTAGCGCACGCCCGGCAGGTCCTTCACACGACCGCCGCGCACGAGCACCATCGAGTGCTCCTGCAGGTTGTGGCCGACGCCTGGGATGTAGGCCGTGACCTCGATGCCGCTGGACAGCTTGACGCGGGCCACCTTGCGCAGAGCCGAGTTCGGCTTCTTCGGGGTGGTGGTGTAGACGCGCGTGCAGACGCCGCGTCGCTGGGGCGAGCCCTTGAGAGCGGGCGTCTTGGTCTTGCTGACCTTGTCGGCGCGGCCCTTGCGGACCAGCTGCTGAATCGTGGGCACCTTGGCGGTTCTCTCTATCTGCGGCGTGAGGCTGAGTGCTTGCACCAGCTGCCTGCCCCGGACCGGGGTGACTGGCGCGCACACGACACTCCGAGACACTCGGAGCACCGCGCCAGATTAGTCGCTTGCCACGGGAGGGTCAAAAAAGCGGGCGCGCCCACCGCCGTTCGGGCCTTTTGGGGATGCTAGCGAGCCGTCGGCACGGTTGGCCTCCGGACACGCAGGTACACGGAGCACGAGGGGGCCGGCCACCCCGGCGGGTGCGTCTGTCGCCGCCGGCTCGCCCTGGCCATCCTCTCCTCCAGCCCTCCTCCAGCCGGGGCGGCCCCTGGTGCCGACAGTGGAGCCGGCAGACACCCGAGCGGGTTCGTTTCGAGTGACGTGGAACGCGCTTGGCTCAGTGGCACCTGGCGTACGGGCCGGTCTGAGCCGGCGCCTGCGGCTCAGCGCTGCGGCGGCCGTACGGCGGGCAGCGCCAGCGTGGCCGGAATGAGCAGCACTCCCACGGCCAGCAGCGCTTTCAGCACGCCCACGTGGTCGCCCAGGAAGCCCACCAGGGCCGGGCCACCGATGAAGGCGAGGTAGCCGATCGTCGCCACCACGCTCAGGCGTGCGGCAGCACGGGACGGCTCGTCCGAGGCCGCGCTCATGCCCACCGGGAAGCCCAGAGAGGCGCCCACGCCCCACAGCGCCGCGCCGACGAACGCCAGCACCGGGCCACCGAAGACGACCAGCAGGCTGCCCACGAAGGCCACCGCGAACATGGCCCGGAGCACCGGCACCCGGCCGTACCGGTCCAGCAGGCCGGTGCCAAGGACACGTCCGAGCGTCATGGTGCCGAGGAAGACGGCGAAACCGAGCACGCCGACCCAGCCCGGGAGGCCGTACCCCTCCCGGAGCGCGATGGCCACCCAGTCGTTGGCCGTGCCCTCGGTGAAGGCGGCCACGAGGACGATCAGACCGACCAGGAGCGTACGGGGCTCCGCCCACGCCGAGCGGCCCTTCTCGACCTGCTCCTCGGCCTCATCCGCCTCGCAAGGCAGGAAGCCACGGATGCCGCCGAGCACCACCCAGGCGATCGAGGCGAGCGGCAGCAGCATGTGGGCCCAGACCGGCACGTGCAGCCCGGTCATCAGAGCGCCGATGAGCGCACCCACCACCGTCATCATGCTGAAGGCGGCGTGGAACCAGGGCATGATCGCGCGACCCAGGTGGCGCTCGACGGTGGCGCCCTCGTGGTTCATCGCGACGTCCCAGACCCCCATGAACGTGCCCACGACGAAGACGCCCGCCATCACGACCCACACGTTCAGCACCGTGACGCCGATCGCCGCCACGGCCAGCCCCAGCCCGAAGAAGGTCGCGGCGATCTCGATCGTGCGCCGGGTGCCGACGCGCTCGACCACCTTGCCGGCGATGGGCAGCCCCAGCACCGAACCCAGGGCCGACACCAGCAGCACCTGGCTCAGCTGCCCAGCCGTGAGGCCGAGCAGCACCTTCACGTCGGGCAGGCGGGAGGCCCACGACGCGAAGGCGAAGCCGGTGACACCGAAGGCGATGAACACCGCCCGCAGGGCCTTCTTGACGCTTGCTTCGTCGGGAGTGCGAGGCGCCCTGCTCCAGTGGTCGCCGGGGGCCTCGATCGGATCGGTCATGGGTCGCAGCTCCTCAGCGACAGATGGGGGGAAGACGACGTACGGCGCCCCGGGAGTCCCGGGGCGCCGTACGTCAGGACCAGACGATCAGCGCAGGTCGCCGAGGTCGAAGTCGTCCAGAGGGACGACCGCGCCACTGCCGCTGCCGAAGTCGTAGTCGTAGTCGTCGTACGTGATCGCGTACGCCTTGCTGCGTGCCTCCGCGGTCGGCTCGACCCGGATGTTGCGGTAACGGTCGAGGCCGGTACCAGCCGGGATGAGCTTGCCCAGGATGACGTTCTCCTTGAGCCCGCGCAGCGAGTCGGACTTGCCGTGGATCGCCGCGTCGGTGAGCACCTTGGTCGTCTCCTGGAAGGAGGCGGCCGACAGCCACGACTCCGTCGCGAGCGACGCCTTGGTGATGCCCATGAGCACCGGGCGGCCCTGGGCGGGCGTGCCGCCCTCGGTCACCACGGTCCGGTTGGCCGACTCGTACGCCGCCCGGTCCACCAGCTCGCCGGGCAGCAGCGTGCTGTCGCCCGACTCGATGACCGTCACCCGGCGCAGCATCTGCCGGATGATGATCTCGATGTGCTTGTCGTGGATCGGCGCGCCCTGCGTGCGGTAGACCCGCTGCACCTCCTCGACCAGGTGCTCCTGCACCTTGCGCACACCCCGCACCCGGAGCACGTCCTGCGGGTCGACCGTGCCGGCGGTGAGCTGCTGCCCGACCTCGACGTGGTCGCCGTCCTTGATGGAGTGACGCACGTGCGACGCGTCGTCCCACTCCAGACGGGCACGCCGCGGCACAGGGTAGGCCATGTCTTCGCCACCGTCGTCACGCACCAGCACCAGCTTGCGGGTGCGGTCCGTCTCGTCGATACGGATCCGGCCCGCGGCCTCGGCGATCGGCGCCTTGCCCTTGGGCGTACGCGCCTCGAACAGCTCGACGACGCGCGGCAGACCCTGCGTGATGTCGTCACCGGCCACACCACCGGTGTGGAAGGTACGCATCGTCAGCTGGGTGCCGGGCTCGCCGATGGACTGCGCCGCGACGATGCCCACGGCCTCGCCGACGTCGACGAGCTTGCCGGTGGCCAGCGAACGGCCGTAGCACATCGCGCAGGTGCCGGTGGCCGCCTCGCAGGTGAGGACGGAGCGGACCTTGACCTCCGTGACGCCGTTCTCGACGAGCATCGCGATGTTCACGTCGCCGAGGTCGACCCCCGCGGGGAGCAGCTCGGTGCCGTCGGGCCCGACCACCGCCGTGGCGAGCGAGCGTGCGTACACGCTGGTCTCCACGTTGTCGGCCGCCACGAGCTGGCCCCGGGCGTTCGGCGCCGCGATCTCCTTGGTGAGGCCACGCTCGGTGCCGCAGTCCTCCTCGCGGATGATCACGTCCTGCGAGACGTCGACCAGACGACGGGTGAGATAGCCCGAGTCGGCCGTACGGAGAGCGGTGTCGGCCTGCCCCTTGCGCCCACCGTGGGTGGAGATGAAGTACTCCAGCACCGACAGGCCCTCGCGGAAGTTCGACTTGATCGGCGTGGGGATGATCTCCCCCTTGGGGTTGGCCACGAGGCCACGCATGGCGGCGATCTGACGCATCTGCGTCATGTTTCCTCGCGCACCCGAGGCCACCATCATGAAGATGGGGTTCTCGCGGGTGAAGTTCGCCTCCATCGCCGAGGTCAGCTCCGCCGTCGCATCCGTCCAGATCTGGATGAGCTCCTGACGGCGCTCCTCCTCGGTGACCTGGCCGCGCTCGTACAGCTTGTCGACCTTCGAGGCCTTCGACTCGTACCCGGAGAGGATCTCCTTCTTCTCCGGGGGCGTCTGCACGTCGGCGATGGAGACGGTCACGCCGGAGCGCGTGGCCCAGCGGAACCCGAGGTCCTTCAGGTTGTCGAGGGTCTCGGCGACCGCCACCTTGGGGTAGCGCTCGGCGAGGTCGTTGATGATCGCGCCCAGCTGCTTGCGGCCCACCTCCCCGTCGACGAACGGGTAGTCCGCCGGCAGGGCCTCGTTGAACAGCGCCCGGCCCAGCGTGGTCTCGAGCAGGATCGATCCGTCGGGACGAAGCTCCTGTCCCGCCGGCGGGACGATGTTGTGGAGGCGGATCTTGATCTTCGCGCCCATCATGATCTCGCGACGGTCGAACGCCATGATCGCCTCGGAGATCGAGGAGAACGCACGGCCCTCCCCCTCCAGCCCGTCACGCTGCTGCGTGAGGAAGAAGTGGCCGATGATCATGTCCTGGGTGGGCATGGTCACGGGCCGGCCGTCGGCAGGCTTGAGGATGTTGTTCGTGCTGAGCATCAGGATGCGCGCCTCCGCCTGCGCCTCGGCGCTCAGCGGGAGGTGGACAGCCATCTGGTCGCCGTCGAAGTCTGCGTTGAACGCGGTGCAGACCAGCGGGTGGATCTGGATGGCCTTGCCCTCGATCAGCTGCGGCTCGAACGCCTGGATGCCCAGACGGTGCAGGGTGGGTGCACGGTTCAGCAGCACCGGGTGCTCGGTGATGACCTCCTCCAGCACGTCCCACACCACGGGGCGCTGACGCTCGACCATGCGCTTGGCGGACTTGATGTTCTGCGCGTGGTTGAGGTCGTCGAGGCGCTTCATGACGAACGGCTTGAACAGCTCCAGAGCCATCGCCTTCGGCAGGCCGCACTGGTGCAGCTTGAGCTGCGGGCCGACGACGATGACCGAACGGCCGGAGTAGTCGACGCGCTTGCCGAGCAGGTTCTGACGGAACCGACCCTGCTTGCCCTTGAGCATGTCGGAGATCGACTTCAGCGGGCGGTTGCCCGGGCCGGTGACGGGCCGGCCGCGGCGACCGTTGTCGAACAGCGAGTCGACGGCCTCCTGAAGCATCCGCTTCTCGTTGTTCACGATGATCTCGGGTGCACCCAGGTCGAGCAGTCGCTTGAGGCGGTTGTTGCGGTTGATCACGCGGCGGTAGAGGTCGTTCAGGTCGCTGGTCGCGAACCGGCCACCGTCGAGCTGCACCATCGGGCGCAGGTCCGGCGGGATGACCGGCACGGCGTCCAGCACCATGCCCGACGGCGAGTTGGCCGTCTGCAGGAACGCCGAGACCACCTTGAGGCGCTTGAGCGCGCGGGTCTTCCGCTGCCCCTTGCCGTTCTGGATGATGTCGCGCAGGTTCTCCGACTCGGCGGCCAGGTCGAAGGTCGCCAGGCGAGCCTTGATGGACTCGGCGCCCATGGACCCCTTGAAGTACTTGCCGAAGCGGTTCTTCATCTCGCGGTAGAGGATCTCGTCGCCCTCCAGGTCCTGGACCTTGAGGCCCTTGAACCTGTTCCAGACGGCCTCGAGCCGGTCCAGCTCACGCTGCGCACGATCGCGTACGAGCTTGAGCTCCTTCTCGGCGCCGTCGCGGACCCGCTTCTTGATGTCGGCCTTGGCGCCCTCGCTCTCGAGCTGGGCGAGGTCGGCCTCCAGCTTGGCCATCCGCTCGTTGAGATCGGTGTCACGACGGGTCTCGAGGTGCTTGCGCTCGACCTCGACCTTGCTCTCCAGGGAGGGCAGGTCGCGGTGACGGGCCTCCTCGTCGACCTCGGTGATCATGTACGCCGCGAAGTAGATGACCTTCTCCAGGTCCTTGGGGGCGATGTCGAGCAGGTAGCCCAGGCGCGACGGGACACCCTTGAAGTACCAGATGTGGGTGACCGGCGCCGCGAGCTCGATGTGACCCATGCGCTCGCGGCGCACGTTCGAGCGGGTCACCTCGACGCCGCAGCGCTCGCAGACGATGCCCTTGAAGCGCACGCGCTTGTACTTGCCGCAGTAGCACTCCCAGTCACGGGTCGGCCCGAAGATCTTCTCGCAGAAGAGCCCGTCACGCTCCGGCTTCAGGGTGCGGTAGTTGATCGTCTCGGGCTTCTTGACCTCGCCGTGCGACCACTCGCGGATCTGCTCGGCCGTCGCGAGGCCGATGCGCAGCTCGTCGTAGAAGTTGACGTCCAGCACAGTGTTTCTACCTTCTCCCGGTCATCACCGGGACTGGTTGGTTCGTGTCGGTCGGGACTGAGGCTCAGACTTCGTCGAGCGCGCCGAAGTGGTCGGCGCCCGGGCGACGGGACAGGTCGATGCCGAACTCCTCGGCCGACCGGTAGTCGTCCTCGGAGTCACGCAGCTCGACGACCTGGCCGTCGGAGGAGAGCACCTCCACGTTCAGGCAGAGGGACTTCATCTCCTTCACCAGCACCTTGAACGACTCCGGGATGCCGGGCTCGGGGATGTTCTCGCCCTTGACGATCGCCTCGTAGACCTTGACGCGACCAGGCACGTCGTCGGACTTGATGGTGAGCAGCTCCTGCAGAGCCCACGCGGCGCCGTACGCCTCGAGAGCCCACACCTCCATCTCGCCGAACCGCTGGCCACCGAACTGGGCCTTACCGCCCAGGGGCTGCTGCGTGATCATCGAGTACGGGCCGGTGGAGCGGGCGTGGATCTTGTCGTCCACCAGGTGGTGCAGCTTGAGCATGTAAATGTAGCCCACGCCGACACGGTCCGGGTACGGCTCGCCGGAGCGGCCGTCGTACAGCTGGACCTTGCCACCCTCGTCCATCAGCACGTCACCGTCGGCGTTGCCGAGGCCGTGCTTGAGCAGACCGGTGATCTCCTCCTCGCTGGCGCCGTCGAAGACCGGCGTCGCGAGACGCTGGTTGCCCTCGACGCGCTCCAGGCCGACGTCGCGCAGGCGCTCGGCCCACGCCTCCTCGACCCCGGAGATGTCCCAGCCAGCCTTGGCGACCCAACCGAGGTGGGTCTCCAGCACCTGACCGATGTTCATGCGCGAGGGCACGCCCAGCGGGTTCAGCACGATGTCGACCGGCGTGCCGTCCTCGAGGAACGGCATGTCCTCGACGGGGAGGATCTTCGAGATGACGCCCTTGTTGCCGTGGCGTCCGGCGAGCTTGTCGCCGTCGGAGATCTTGCGCTTCTGCGCCACGTACACGCGGACCAGCTGGTTCACGCCAGGGGGCAGCTCGTCGCCGTCCTCGCGGTCGAACACCCGGACGCCGATGACCGTGCCGGTCTCGCCGTGCGGCACCTTCATCGAGGTGTCACGCACCTCGCGCGCCTTCTCGCCGAAGATTGCGCGCAGCAGCCGCTCCTCGGGGGTGAGCTCGGTCTCGCCCTTGGGCGTCACCTTGCCGACGAGGATGTCACCGGTGCCGACCTCGGCACCGATGCGGATGATGCCCCGGTCGTCCAGATCGGCCAGCAGCTCCTCCGACGCGTTCGGGATGTCGCGCGTGATCTCCTCGGCACCCAGCTTGGTGTCGCGGGCGTCGACCTCGTGCTCCTCGATGTGGATCGAGGTGAGGACGTCGTCCTGAACCAGACGCTGGCTGAGGATGATGGCGTCCTCGTAGTTGTGGCCCTCCCACGGCATGAACGCCACCAGCAGGTTGCGGCCCAGCGCCATCTCGCCACGATCGGTGCAGGCACCGTCGGCGAGCGGGGTGCCCACCTCGACACGCTGCCCCGCCTCGACCAGCGGACGCTGGTTGATGCAGGTCGCCTGGTTCGAGCGCACGAACTTGTCGAGCCTGTACGCCGTGTACGTGCCGTCGTCGTTCGCGACCTCGATGAGGTCGGCGCTGACGCTCGCCACGCCGCCGGCCTTGGTGGCGACGGTCACGTCGCCGGCGTCGACGGCGCCGCGGTACTCCATGCCGGTGCCGACGAAAGGAGCCTCGTTGCGGACCAGCGGGACCGCCTGGCGCTGCATGTTGGCACCCATGAGGGCCCGGGAGGCGTCGTCGTGCTCGAGGAACGGGATCAGGGCGGTGGCCACCGACACCATCTGGCGCGGCGACACGTCCATGTAGTGCACCTCGTTCGGCGGCACCTGGTCGACGTCGTGCTTCGTGCGGACGAGGACGCGGTCCTGCAGGAACTCGCCGTTCGCGCCGAGCGTGGCGTTGGCCTGGGCGACGAGGTAGCGGTCCTCCTCGTCAGCGGTCAGGTAGTCGATCTGGTCGGTCACGCGGCCGTCGACGCACTTGCGGTACGGCGTCTCGATGAAGCCGAACGCGTTGACCCGGGCGAACGAGGCGAGCGAGCCGATCAGGCCGATGTTCGGGCCCTCAGGGGTCTCGATCGGGCACATGCGGCCGTAGTGCGACGGGTGGACGTCACGGACCTCCATGCCGGCGCGGTCGCGCGACAGGCCGCCGGGACCCAGGGCGTTCAGACGCCGCTTGTGCGTCAGGCCCGCCACCGGGTTCGTCTGGTCCATGAACTGCGACAGCTGGGAGGTGCCGAAGAACTCGCGAAGCGCCGCCACGACCGGACGGATGTTGATCAGCGTCTGCGGCGTGATCGCCTCGATGTCCTGCGTGGTCATGCGGTCGCGGACGACGCGCTCCATGCGGCCGAGGCCGGTGCGCAGCTGGTTCTGGATCAGCTCGCCCACCGTGCGCAGACGACGGTTGCCGAAGTGGTCGATGTCGTCGATCTCGACGGGCAGGTCGCCCTGCTCCGTACGCCCCTCGTGAAGCGACACGATGTAGCGGATGGCCGCGACGATGTCCGCCTCGGTCAGGACCTGCTGGTCGAACGGCTCGGACAGGCCGAGCTTCTTGTTGATCTTGTAGCGACCGACCTTGGCCAGGTCGTAGCGCTTCGGGTTGAAGTAGTAGTTCTCCAGCAGCTGCTGGGCCGCGTCACGGGCCGGCGGCTCGCCCGGGCGCAGCTTGCGGTAGATGTCGAGCAGCGCCTCGTCCTGGGTGGCGATGTGGTCCTTCTCCAGGGTGAGTCGCATCGACTCGAACTCGCCGAACTCCTCCAGGATGCGCTCGTCGGTCCAGCCGAGAGCCTTGAGCAGCACGGTGACGTTCTGCTTGCGCTTGCGGTCCAGACGCACGCCGACCATGTCGCGCTTGTCGACCTCGAACTCCAGCCAGGCACCCCGCGAGGGGATCACCTTGCAGGTGAAGATGTCCTTGTCGGACGTCTTGTCGGCGGTCTGCTCGAAGTACACGCCCGGCGAGCGCACCAGCTGCGAGACGACGACGCGCTCGGTGCCGTTGATGATGAACGTGCCCTTGTCGGTCATGAGCGGGAAGTCGCCCATGAAGACCGTCTGGCTCTTGATCTCGCCGGTGTCGTTGTTGACGAACTCGGCGGTCACGAACAGAGGGGCGGCGTAGGTGACGTCGCGGTCGCGGCACTCCTCGACCGAGTGCTTGGGCTCCTCGAACCGGTGGTCGCGGAACGACAGCGACATGGTCTCGGAGAAGTCCTCGATGGGCGAGATCTCCTCGAAGATCTCCTCGAGGCCGGACTTGGTGTTCACGTCCGTACGCCCCCCGGCCAGCGCGCTGGCGACCTGCTCCGCCCAGACGGCGTTGCCGACCAGCCAGTGGAAGGAGTCGACCTGCAGGTCGAGGAGGTTTGGGACCTCCAGGGGCTCATGGATCTTCGCGAACGAGATCCGCCCGCTGGTCGTGACGACGTTGGTGTTCTTCGCTGTGGACTGCGCGGTGCGCGAGGCGGCCAAGATGGTGGTCCTTCCAGAACTCGCCAGATTTCGAGCATGCTGAACGACCCGTGTCAAACACACAGGCCGGACAAGACGATGGGCAAACCACAACGATAGTCGAAGCGGCGGAGCATAGCAAACTCGGCTACCAGGTGCGGCAGGTGTGGCCCGGAGGTGAGCGGAAGCGCGCTGAGGTGAGGGGGAGCCGGAGCCGGTGCCCTGCTCAAGGACACCGACCCCGGCGAGGCTCCAGCCTCTCGCGCCAACGTGGGCTTGGGGGACACGTCGACGCTGAGGACAATTATCGGCCTGCCGTGACAGGTTGTCAATCAGCTGCGAGTCGCAACGTGGGCCGCCTTCTTCCATGCGGCGAGGGCCGGCCCCTGAGCACCGAACGCCTCGAAGTCCTGAGCGGCGGCCGCGTACGCCGCATGGGCCGCATCGGTGTCCCCCATGTCGAGTGCCACGTCGCCCAGCAGCTCGTAGGCGTCGGCCCGCGGCGGGCAGGCGATCGCGAAGGCGTCGTGGTCCAGGGCTCGGCGCACCTGCTCGCGGGCGGCCTCGCGATCTCCTTCGAGGTGCAGCAGGCGCGCCCGGTCGACCCACAGGTGGACGAGGTCGGTGATCCGGCCGGTCAGCGTCATGGCGCTCTCGGCGACCGCAAGCTGGTCGGCGACCCCCTCGGTCTCCCCGCGCACCAGCCGGAAGTGGGCGATCACCCGCTGCAGCCGCGACCACAGGGGAAGGTCCACCGAGGCGCGGATCAGCTGCGCGGAGCGACCATGGCTCTTCTCCGCGAGCTCGGTCTCGCCCTGCAGGTGGTAGGCGTTGCCGAGCGTCCACCACACCCGACCCAGCAGGTGCCCCTCGGGAAGGTCCTCGGCGAGGCCGCCCAGCTCGGCCACCACGGCGTCGCCGTCGCCCGGCACGTTGCCCAGCTCCGCGTGCGCCGCCACGGCCTGCATCAGGGCCTCCGCGCGCCGCACCCGGTCCATCGGGCAGGCGAGGGCCTGCGTCACCGCTCCCAGCGCGTCGTGCACGCGCCCGATGGCACGAAGACCGCCGGCCGCCAGGGTGAGGGCCTCCCCCTGCACGATCGGAGCCATCTGCGTCGCAGCCTCCTCGGCGAGGGCCAGGGCGAGATCGGCCCCCCTCTCGAACTGCTGCGTCTCCATCAGGGTTCGGCACTGCACGTACTGCGCTTCCCAGGCGCGGTCGAGCCGCCCAGCCCCCCGGGCCAGGGTCTCGGCCACCTGCGCGGCCTTGAGGGCCTCGGCCCAGTCGCCGGAACGCAGGTGGCGGTCGGCCAGCATCAGGTGGCTGGCGATCTCGAGGTCGTTACCCATCGATGCCGCACCCCCCACGCCCAGCTCGGACGGGTCGACGTCGAGGCGGTTCGCGATGTAGCGGGCGACGTCGATGGTCGGCGTCCTCCTGCCGGACTCGAGGTAGGAGATGTAGCTGCCGGAGTAGGCGTCGCCGCCCAGCTCGGCCTGGCTCCACCCTCTCCCGCGCCGCAGCTCACGCACGCGAGCGCCGAATCCACCTGAGATGCGCATTGCTCTCTCCTTCCTTCGGCCATCATCCCGAGCCGCCCCTTGACAGGACAGTCAAGGCCCGTTTAGCGTCACTGTCAAGAAGTAGGAGAAGGCTCTCAGGAGGTCTGGAATGAACCGCATCACCCGCGCCCTCGTGGGCTCCGCCATCGCCCTCGGCTTCCTCGCGGGCATCGCCCCCGCCGCCCACGCCGGCGGCCCCGTCGGCGGCCTGGGCAACTGGCCCGGTGTCACGCGACCGATCAACCGCTAGCCGTCACTCCCACCCCCCAGGTAACCGACCCGTCCCCCACCGCCCCCGGGGGGCGGGTCGGTGTCATCAGCAGCACGCCTGCTCCGCCGCCCACCAGACACGAAGAGGCCGATCCGTCGCCGGGCCGGCCTCTTCGTTGCTGTGTCAGACAGTCACTTGACGGTGACGGAGGCGCCAGCAGCCTCGAGCTGCTCCTTGGCCTTCGCCGCGGCGTCCTTCGTGACCTTCTCCAGGACAGGCTTCGGCGCGGCCTCCACCAGGTCCTTGGCCTCCTTGAGGCCGAGGTTGGTGAGGGTTCGCACCTCCTTGATGACCTGGATCTTCTTGTCGCCGGCCGAGTCGAGGATGACGTCGAACTCCGACTGCTCGTCGCTCGACTCGCCGCCGCCCTCGCCGCCGCCGGCAGCAGCCGGGGCACCAGCGGAGGCGACCGCGACGGGCGCGGCAGCCGTGACGCCGAAAGCGTCCTCGAACAGCTTCACGAACTCGCTGAGCTCGATCAGGGTCATCTCCTTGAACGCGTCAAGGAGCTCGTCGTTGCTGAGCTTCGCCATGGTGGCTTCCTTCCCTTACTCGCTTGCGGCGGTGGCCGCGTCGTCCGAGGTCGCACCCTCGGTGGTGGTGGCGGCCGAGGCGTCGGCCTCGTCCGTACCCGCGGCCTCAGCCTCGGGGGTCGACGCCGAGTCGGCGTCGTTCTGCGTCTGGTCGGCGGCGGGGGCCGAGCCGGCCCCGCCGATGAGCGACGGGTCGGCCGTCGCTGCCTGCTCGAGGGCGCCGAGCACCCGCGCCGCCTGAGAGAGCGGAGCAGCGATCATGTAGACCGCCCGCGAGAGGTTCGCCTGCAGTCCCCCGGCCAGCTTGGCCAGGAGAACCTCGCGCGACTCCAGGTCGGCGAGCTTGGTGACAGACTTGGCGTCCAGGACACGACCGTCCAGGACACCACCCTTGATGACCAGCGCAGGGTTGGCCTTTGCGAAGTCACGCAGCCCCTTCGCCACGGTGGCGATGTCACCGTTGATGAAGGTGATCGCCGTGGGGCCCGACAGCTGGCTGTCGAGGCCCTCGATGCCCGCCTCGCGGGCGGCGACGGTGGCCAGGGTGTTCTTCGCAACGGCGTAAGTGGCATCTGCACCGAGCGACCGGCGGAGCTCCTTCAGGTCCTTGACCTTGAGCCCGCGGTACTCGGTCAGCACGACGGCGGCGCTGGAGCTGAACTGCTCCTTGAGCTCCGCGACCGTGGCTGCCTTGTCCGGCCTCGCCATGAGGTCTCCTTCCACTTATCGTCCCTGCTGCCTCAGCCACCCGGGCATCAAAAAAGCCCCGGCGCGCAGCGCTCGGGGCAGGCCACGGGTCGTGGCTCCTCGGGACACCTGCGCGGGCGATCTGGTGACAGATCCTTCGGGCACCGGGCTAGCCCGGCGCCGACCTGCGGTCTTCGGCGTTGACAGGCTATCGGGCTGCGCCGCTGTTCACCAACTCGGCGGTCGTCCTGGTCGCCGTGCGGGCGACCTCGAGACGGTGCGAGTGGGTCGCCGCCGGCCCCCGCATCATGACTTCTCCTCGACACATGCCTGCAAGGCTGTGGGGAGTGCCCCGATCTGCGACCGGCTCACGGGCTCGCCTTGCTTCACAGCTGCCAGACCTTCGGACCAGGCCACGCACAGATCCGGCCACCACAAGGGCTGGACAGAGAAGAGCCCCCGCACCCAGAGGGTGCGGGGGCCCGATCCTTCGTGGCGTCAGGCGGTGGCGGCGGCCTCGTCAGCCTTGCGCGCCGGGTCGACCTGGACACCCGGGCCGAACGTGGTGGCGACCACGATCTTGCGGATGTAGCGGCCCTTGGAGGTGCTCGGCTTGAGGCGCTGCACCTCGTCGACGGCGGCGACGTAGTTGTCGAGCAGCTGCTCGGCGCTGAACGACGCCTTGCCGATCACGAAGTGCAGGTTCGCGTGCCGGTCGACACGGAACTCGATCTTTCCGCCCTTGATGTCGGACACGGCCTTGCCCACGTCCATCGTCACGGTGCCGGTCTTCGGGTTCGGCATCAGACCACGCGGGCCCAGGACGCGGCCGAGCCGGCCCACCTTGCCCATCAGGTCGGGGGTGGCGACGACGGCGTCGAAGTCGAGGTAGCCGCCGGCCACCTTCTCGATCAGGTCGTCGGCGCCCACCTCGTCGGCGCCGGCTGCGGTGGCGTCGGCCGCCTTCTCACCCGTAGCGAAGACGAGGACCCGTGCCGTCTTGCCAGTTCCGTGAGGGAGGTTGACGGTGCCACGCACCATCTGGTCAGCCTTGCGGGGGTCGACGCTGAGCCGCATCGCGACCTCGACGGTCTGGTCGGTCTTGCCGAACGACCCCTGCTTCGCCAGCGCGACGGCCTCGGCCGCCGAGTAGAGCTGGTTCTCGTCGCGCGCCTCCGCGGCGGCGCGGTATGCCTTGCTGTGCTTCATGACTGGTTCCTCTCGTCTGCCGCCTCGTGCGACGGCTTGCCAGGTGTGGTGACACGGGCCGCACCGGCCCTACCACGGCGCGCGTCAGGGACGCGCTGGGAGCATCACTCGACGGTGACGCCCATGCTGCGGGCGGTGCCCTCGACGATCTTCATGGCGGCCTCGACGTCGTTGGCGTTGAGGTCGGGGAGCTTGGTCTCGGCGATCTCGCGGACCTGGTCGCGGCTCATCGTGCCGACCTTGGTCTTGTGCGGGGCGGCCGAACCGCTCTTGATGCCGGCCGCCTTCTTGATGAGCTCCGCGGCGGGCGGCGTCTTGGTGATGAACGTGAACGTCCGGTCCTCGTAGATCGTGATCTCGACCGGGATGATGGTGCCGCGCATGGCCTCTGTCGCAGCGTTGTACTGCTTGCAGAACTCCATGATGTTGACGCCGTGCGGGCCGAGGGCCGTACCGACGGGCGGCGCGGGGGTCGCCGCCCCGGCGTTCAGGGCGACCTTGACGAGGGCCGCGACCTTCTTCTTTGCTGGCATTCTTCGGGTCCTTGCTTCTCAGGTGTTGGCCGGGGACCCCCGGCCGGTTGACTGGCCCCACGAGTGCAGGGGGGCCGACGCGCTCAGGCCTTCTGGATCTGGCTGAAGGTCAGCTCCACAGGCGTTTCACGCCCCATGAAGTCGACCAGTGCCTTCACCCGCTGGTTGTGCGCGTGGATCTCGGTGATCGAGGCATGCACCCCGGCGAACGGCCCGTCCACGACCATCACCGAGTCACCGACCGCGAAGTCGGCGACCTCGACCTTCTTGCGCTTGCTGCTCGTCTGCCCAGCGGCGTTCGCCTTGGCGATGGCACCACGGGACAACATGCCCACGACCTCGTCGAGGCCGAGGGACACCGGCGTGTTCCCGTACCCGAGGAAGCCGGTGACCGACGGCGTGTGCCGCACCGCGGCCCACGAGTCGTCGGTGAGCTCCATGCGCACCAGCACGTAGCCCGGGTGGGACGTGCGCGTCACGGTCTTGCGTGCCCCGTTGCGGATCTCGACCACGTCCTCGGTCGGCACGACCGACTCGAAGATGTAGTCCTCCATGTTGAGGGCCTTGACGCGCTGCTCCAGGTTCTGCTTGACCCGGTTCTCCATGCCCGAGTACGTGTGGATCACGTACCAGTCGCCGAACTTCGACTCGATGTCGGCGCGCAGCTCGGCAAGGACGGCGGCCTCGCTGTCGTCGCCGGCCTCGGTGCTCTCCTCGTCCTCCTCGTCACCGCCGAAGTCGAGGGCAAGACCCTCGTCGGTCTCGTCGGCATCGTCGTCGCCGAGCTCGAGGTTGAGGCCCTGCTCGGCGGCCGCCTCGCCCTCGTCGTCGGTCTCGTCGAAGGAGATCGAGATGTCGTCGGTGAGGGTCTCGTCCTCGCCGGCGAAGTCGTCTGGCGTCTGGGTCATGGGGTCCTTCTCTTCCTCAGCCGAGTGCCTTGATGAGCAGCCAGCCGAACGCGAAGTCCAGGAGGCCCACCAGGGCGATGATGAACAGGACGAAGATCAGCACGACCGCGAAGTACTGCCGCAGCTGGTTGCCCGTGGGCCAGACCACCTTGCGCAGCTCGCCCACGGCCTCGCGCACGAACTGCGCCGGCGTCGTGCGCCGCTGCTCGGCCACGAGGGCCGAATCGCTGCGAGCCACGGTCGGCGTCGCCTTCTTGACGGGTGCCTTGGTGGAACGCACACGACGCACGGGCCGGGTGGAGGCTGCGGCCGCCGCGACCTCCTCGGCCTCGGCCGTCTGCTCCGGATCCTCGCCGGAGTCGTCCTCGAGCTCTTCGGCCTCGTCCTCGTCGGCGGCGATCTGGTACGGCTCCGGATCGGGCAGCTCGTGGGTGAGGTCGGCGCCATCGAGGTCGTCGCCCTCGGCGATCGGGTCGTCAGCGAGGTCGGGGTCCTCGGGGCCCGCGTCGAGCACGTCGGCCGTGCCGTCGACGTCGGGATCGTCGAGCTCCTCGGTCGCGACCAGATCGTCATCGACGTCCCGGAGCTGCGAGAGGGGCGTCGCCCCAGCCGAGACACCGCTGGCCGGGGTGTACCCGTCAGCGGGGGTGTAGCCGTCAGTGGGCGCGTCGAACTCCTCCGGCTCGGATCCCGAGACGGGGGTCTTGTCGTTCGCCACGTGCCGTCCTTTGTGTCGTGCGCCGCCGGAGCGTGGGCGCGACGGGTCAGGCGCGACCGTTCCGCGTCGCCCCACCTGTGAGTGCCTGCTTCGCAGGGCAAGAGGGACTTGAACCCCCAACCTGCGGTTTTGGAGACCGCTGCTCTGCCAATTGAGCTATTGCCCTTCGGTGATCGTGGGCCGTGCCGGGCACGCCGGGACCGGCTTCGTGTCACCAAGACCTGGAGTCTACGTGTTTTCCCCACGCAGCGCGAACCGCCTAGATCGAGCAGCCGACCAGCACGGGCTCCGGGTGCAGCTCGATGCCGAACCTCTGCTGGACCCCGTCTCGCACCTCGCGGGCCAGCGCGAGGACGTCTGCGGCCCTGGCGCCGCCCCGGTTCGTCAGGGCGAGGGTGTGCTTGCTCGAGAGGCGCGCGGGCCCCTGGCCGTACCCCTTCGCGAACCCCGCCCGTTCGATGAGCCAGGCCGCCGACGACTTCACGGTGCCGTCGGGCTGCGGGAACCGGGGAGCCCCCTCGGGCAGCCGGTCGGCGGCGTCGGCCGGCAGCAAGGGGTTGGTGAAGAACGACCCCACCGACCAGGTGTCGTGATCCTCCGCGTCCAGCACCATGCCCTTGCCGCGACGCAGCGCCAGCACCGCCTCGCGCACCTCGGTCGAGGGTGCCCGCTCCCCCACGGCGACGCCCAGCCGGCCGGCCAGCTCGGCGTACCGGACGGGTGCGGAGAGGCGCCCGAGCGCCAGCTGGAAGGAGACGCTGACCACCACGTAGGCACCCGGTTGCTCCTTGAAGCGGCTGGTGCGGTAGCCGAAGCCGCAGTCGGCCGCGGCGAACGTCTTGTACGCACCGGCGCGGCGATCCCAGGTACGGACCGACGCGATGGTCTGCGAGACATCCGCCCCGTACGCCCCGACGTTCTGGATCGGCGTGGACCCCGTCGCCCCCGGGATCCCCGAGAGCGCCTCCAGACCCACCCACTCCTGCGCCACGGCGTGCTCCACCAGCGGGTCCCACGGCTCGCCGGCGGCCACCGTCACGTACGCGCCGGCGCAGTCGGACACGTCCGCCGCGACACCGCGGGTGGCGGCCACCACGACGACGCCGTCGAACCCCTCGTCGGCGACGACCACGTTCGACCCGGCGCCGAGCACCAGGACCGGCTCCCCCGCGGCGTCGGCGGTGCGTACGGTCTCGACCAGCTGCTCCGTCGTCCGGGCGACCACCAGCCGCCGGGCGGGGCCACCGACACGCAGCGTGGTGTGGTCCGCGAGCAGCGGCGATGTCGAGACCTCGGCCGGGGACGACGCGGCCTCCGCGTGCGTGAAGGCGCAGCTCGCGCCCTCGGCGGTCATAGGGTCACCTCGGCGACGACCTGCCCGAGGACCTTCTCGCCGTTGCAGGTCGTCTCCAGGGTCACGGTGGCCACGCCCTCCTCGACAGCGGTGACCCGCCCGCTGACCAGGACCTCCGCCCCGACCCCGTCGTCGGGCACCACGACGGGCCGCGTGAACCGCACCGCGTAGGAGCGGACGCGTGCCGGGTCGCCCGCCCAGTCGGTCACCACGCGGAGCGCCAGCGCCATCGTGAGCATCCCGTGCGCCAGCACACCCGGCAGCCCGAGCGCCGCGGCGGCGCGGTCGGAGTGGTGGATGGGGTTGAAGTCGCCGGACGCACCGGCGTAGCGGACCAGGTCGGTGCGCGTGACCCGTACGGCCAGGGAGGGCAGCTCGTCGCCGGTGGCGGTCACGCGGCCTCCCGTGTGTGCACGAGGGTGGAGGCGGCGTCGCACAGCGGCTCCCCCTCCGGCGTCGCCAGGTGAACCGTCACCGAGACCATCTCGACCGCGCCCCGGCTGCGTACCTTGTCGATCGTGAGGGTCCCCACGACCCGGTCACCTGCCCTCAAGGGACGGTGCCAGACGAAGGACTGGTCGCCGTGGACGACCCGGTGCAGCGCCAGGTCGAGCTCCGGGTCGGCGAACAGCCGCTCCCAGGCCCGTGCCGCCACCACGGCCGCGAACGTGGGAGGGGCGACGGCGTCGTCGCCTGCGTACGCGGGGTTCGTTTCCTGGATCGCCGCCGCGAACTCGGCGATCTTGGCCGTACTGACCTCGTACGGCTCGGTCGGCGGGTACGTCCGACCTGCATGGAGGGCGCTGATGGGCATGCCGAGCAGCCTAGTGGCGGCCCCGCACCGGGCCGGAGCCCGCGCCGGGAACCACCCAGAGCTGGCCGAGGCCGTATCCTCGTGTCCCATGCAGGCCGGGGGGGACGTCGGCCGGGTCACGGAAGGCGTGCCGTACCCGGCGACCGCGCTGTGGCCCGGTGCGACCGCCGCGCGGACCCCGCCGTTGGAGCCCGACGACCTGCTCGTGGGCGAGGGCTGGGACGACCCGGTCGTCACCCCCGAGGTCGACTGGGCCGCCTGGGAGCGCTCCGTCGCCGAGGACGAGGTGCCCGACGACATCGACTGGGACAGCTGGTCGACATCCGGCCCGGTGCGCGCGGAGACCCCGTCTCGGCCCGAGGGCGACGCCTGGACGCCCGCCCCGGAGGACGCCGCCTGGTTGCTGCCCGACGAGCCGGACGAGCCTCGCCCGGCTCCCGTCGCGGAGGACCTGGACCTCAGCAAGCCCCTGCCGGCGAGCGGCGGGCCCTGGCCGGCCCCGTCCCGGACCGTGATGGGCATCGACCAGGTGGAGCTGCCCCGGGTGGCCCCGTTCGTCACCGGCTTCGTCCTGGCGGCGGCCGTCGCGATCATCGCGATCGGCCTGGTCCTCAACGGCAGCCGGGTCGGCTTCGGCCTGGCGGCGGCGAACGGCCGGGGCGCGGCCACGTCGGACCAGGTGGTCCGCTCCTACCTCACCGCGATCGCCGACCTCGACGGCCCGCGCGCGCTGTCGTACTTCGCCGACCCGCCCACCAACACCACGCTGCTCACCCCGTCGGTGATGATCCGTTCCGCGGAGCGGGCGCGGCTCTCGATCATCCGCGTGGACAAGCCGACCAGCACCCAGGACGGCGGGGAGAAGGTGAGCGCGACCTACCGCCTCGGCGACACGACGATCACCTCCTGGTACACCACCACGCACCGCGGCGGGTCCTGGCGCATCAACGAGCTGCCGGGGACACTCGGGGTCGCGTCGCTGCGCTCGGCCGGATCGGCGCTCTTCGTGAACGGGGTGGAGATCCGCCCGGGCGTGGACGTGCTGCCCGCGTTCCCCGGCGTCTACCTCGTGGAGACCAGCAACAAGGACTACCTCCGCTTCGCCGGAACCTCCTACCTGATGGTGCGGGGGCCAGGCGCTGCTCCCGTGGTGGGCGGCGCGCGGCTCGAGGTGACGGAGAAGGGTGTCGCCGACGCCCGCAAGGCGGTCGAGGCCGCCATCGCCCGCTGCGTGGAGCAGCGCGACCTGCAGCCGACCGGATGCCCTCAGAGCGCCACACCCAACCCGGGTGAGCCGGTGATCGCCGGATCGGTGCGCTGGAGCATCGACCCGACCCCCCAGGCGCCCACGCTGGTGACCAGCCCGGACGCGCGCGCCGCCTCCGTGGAGGTCACCCACGCCGCGTACTGGAAGATCAGCGCCGACGTGATCTCGAACGGGCGACCGGCGAGCATCAGCTCGGACCCGTGGTCGATCACCTCGGTCTGGATGGTCGACCTCACCAAGCCGACGCTGACGGCGACGGTCGTCAGCGTCCGCTACACCTGAGCCGCCCGAGCCGCCGCAGACGCGAGACGGCCGGGCCACCCAGTGAAGGGTGGCCCGGCCGTCGTACGACTGTGTCGCTGCAGGTCAGCGGGTCTCGCGGTGCGCGGTATGCGCGGTGCAGCGCGGGCAGAACTTCTTCAGCTCAAGCCGATCCGGGTCGTTGCGCCGGTTCTTCTTGGTGATGTAGTTGCGCTCCTTGCACGTGGTGCACGCGAGCGTGATCTTCGGCCGGATGTCGGCTGCCTTCTTGGCCATCGTCGTCGCCCTTCAACTCTGAGATGTGTGTCGCCTCGGTAGCGAGAACGGGACTTGAACCCGTGACCTAGCGATTATGAGTCGCTCGCTCTACCGACTGAGCTACCCCGCTGTGGGCTCCCGGTCACGACGCGAGCGCCGCGACCGGGAGGGTGCTGAAGAGCCCCCATGCGGAATCGAACCGCAGACCTTCTCCTTACCATGGAGACGCTCTGCCGACTGAGCTATAGGGGCCAGCCGCCGGATCACCATACATGACGTTTGCCGCCGTGCGCGAACCGGGCGGCGGAGGGCCCGACCACGGCACCCCGGCGGGTTCCCGTTGGCGAGGCGGGCGACGCGGCTGCTATGGTTCTCAGGCGCTTCGGCGCACCTGGCAGGTTGCCCGAGCGGCCAAAGGGAACGGTCTGTAAAACCGTCGGCATTGCCTACGTAGGTTCGAACCCTACACCTGCCACCACCTGAGAGCCCCGGCGTTTGAACACCGGGGCTCTCGCGCATCCGCCCCCTTCCGCGTACGGCCTCAGCCGACAGCTCGGGCCTCGCCGCTAAGGTGACGCGGAGACGCCCGTACGCACCGACAGGAGGCCCCCGTGGCCACGCCCCACATCAGCGCCGAGCCCGGCCAGATCGCTCCCCTCGTCCTCATGCCCGGTGACCCGAAGCGGGCAGAGAAGATCGCCGCCGACTTCCTCACCGACGCCGAGCTGGTGTCCGACGTGCGCGGCATCGGCTGCTACACCGGTACGTACCAGGGCACGCCGATGAGCGTGATGGCCTCGGGCATGGGCCTGCCGTCGATCTCGATCTACGCCACCGAGCTCTACCGCTTCTACGGCGTGCAGCGCATCTGCCGGGTCGGCACCTGCGGTGCGTACCTCGACTCCGTGGGCGTGCGCGACGTGATCATCGCCTCCAGCGCGCACACGAACGCTTCGGTGCCGTCGCTGCTGGTGCCGGGCGTCACCGTGTCGCTCGCGCCCAGCCCCCAGCTGCTGCGGGCCGCCATGAACGCGGCCGACGCCGCCGAGGGCGTCACCTCCCACGTCGGCCCGGTGCTGGCCAGCGACCACTTCTACCTGGGCGGGCCGGACACCATGGCCAAGCTCGAGGGCATCGGCACCCTGGCGGTGGAGATGGAGGCCGCCGGCCTGTACTCCGTCGCCATGCTCGAGGGCCGCGAGGCGCTCGTCGTGCTCACGGTGTCGGACCACCTCAAGAACGGCGCCGGGGACCTCAGCAGCCAGGAGCGGGAGGACTGCTACCGCTCCATGGTGACGATCGCGGCCACCGCGCTCACGGCCTGAGCTGCGTCAGGTCACAGTCCGGTTGCATCTGCTCGGCGTGGCTTGACACCCCTTCGCCCGCCCTTGTTGGATCGGCGTCGCCGGGCCATCGACGTGCCCGCACAGAGGGGTGTGATGAGGTCGTCTGCGGGGCGCGTGACCGTCGTCGGCAGCGCCAACCTGGACCTGGTCACGATCACCGACACCCTTCCCCGGCCTGGTGAGACGCTGCTCGCCCGTTCGTACACCGAGGGCCCCGGCGGCAAGGGCAGCAACCAGGCTCACGCCGCCGCCCGCATGGGCGCAGCCGTGTCCTTCGTGGGCCTGCGCGGGCACGACGAGGCGGGCCAGGTGCTGGCCGACGCGCTGACCGCGGAGGGCGTCGACGTGACGGCGTTCGCCACCGCCGACGGCCCGACCGGGCGGGCGCTGGTGATGGTCGATGCCGCCGCCGAGAACTCGATCATCGTGGTCCCGGGCACCAACGCCATGCTGAGCGCCGACCACGTCCGCGACGCCGGTGACACCGTCTCCGGCGCCGACGTCGTCGTCTGCCAGCTGGAGGTGCCGCTGGCCGCCGTGCACGCCGCGCGCGCGGCCTGCACCGGGCTGTTCGTGCTGAACCCCGCCCCGGCGCAAGCCCTGCCGCCTGAGCTGCTGGCCCAGACCGACGTGCTGGTCGTCAACGAGACCGAGTACGAGACCGTGCTGGGCGCCCCGCTGCCGGGCGACCTCGACGCCATCGCCGAGGTGGCTGCGTGCCCAGGTGCCCCCGCCACGATCGTCGCCACCCTGGGGGCCCGGGGCGCGGCGCTCTGCCACGAGGGCCGCGTCACCCTCCTGCGGCCTCCGCCCGTCGAGGTCGCCGACACCACCGGCGCCGGCGACACCTTCGTGGGCGCCCTCGCCGCCGAGCTGGCCGACGGCACGCCGATGCTGGACGCGGCCGCCCGCGCCGTCGTGGCCGCCTCGCTGTCCACCCGCTCCCTCGGCGCCACCGCCGGGATGCCCCGTCGCGACGAGGTCCGTCAGGCCTCCCCCGCACCCGTACCGCAGTGACCCGCCGGTCGACGTACGCCCGGCTGCACGACTAAGGAGAGAGAACCGAATGCGCACACTCACCAAGGGCCTGGCGTCGGCCGTGGCCGTCGCCCTGATGCTGACGGGTTGCCAGTCCTCCACCACGGGGACCACGCCCGGCGCCAGCGGCTCGACGGGCAAGAAGAGCGTCGTGAACGTGGTCAACGGGCCGCTGGGCGATGCTGGCTTCTTCGACGACGCCGAGCGCGGCATCAAGAAGCTCGGCGAGTCGGGTCACAAGGTCCAGACCGTCCAGTCCGAGGCCAACAACCCCACGTCGTGGAAGCAGAACACCGAGTCGGTCTCGGGCAAGTGGGACATCGTGGTCGTCGGCTCCTCCCAGATGAAGGAGGTGCTCGAGGGCGTCGCCCCGAAGTTCCCGAACCAGAAGTACGTCATCTACGACGATGTCGTGAAGGCGAACAACGTGGCCTCGATCACGTTCAAGCAGAACGAGGGCTCGTACCTGGCGGGCGTGCTCGCCGCCCTGGCGACGACCAACAAGGACAAGTTCCCGAAGGCCTCCGGCTCCAAGGTCGTCGGCCTGGTCGGCGGCATGGACATCCCGATCATCAACGACTTCGTGGTGGGCTTCAAGAAGGGCGTCGAGAGCGTCGACCCCACCATCCAGGTCAAGACCGGCTTCGTCGGCAACTTCACGGACGCCGACAAGGGCTACTCGATCGCCAAGTCGATGTACGAGCAGGACAAGGCCGACGTGGTCTACCAGGTGGCCGGCGGCGCGGGCCTCGGCGTGCTGAAGGCGGCCAAGGACGCCGGCCGCTACGCCATCGGCGTGGACTCGAACCAGAACAAGATCCAGCCCGGCAACGTGCTCGCCTCGATGCTGAAGAACGTCGGGGAGGGCGTCGTCACGGCGGTCACCGCGGCTGACGAGGGCAAGCTGGAGTTCGGCAAGACCACCTCGTACGGGCTCAAGAACAACGGTGTCTCGCTCACGTTCGACGACAACGGCGGCATCGTGCCCGACGACATCAAGGCGAAGATCAAGGACTACGGGCAGCAGGTGGCCGACGGGAAGATCACCGTCCCCACCACCATGTCCTGACATTTCTGGCAAGGTGTGGGGGTCGGGCGCACGCCCGGCCCCCCGCCGTCTCCTGAGGAAGAGAGGCCCGAGGCCGCATGGCGACTCCTTTGCTGCAGCTGCGTGGTGTGACCAAGACCTTCGGCTCGAAGGTGGCGAACTCGTCGGTCGACCTCGATGTGTACGCCGGCCGGGTGCATGCCCTGGTCGGTGAGAACGGCGCCGGCAAGACCACGCTGATGTCGATGATCAACGGCACGGCGACGCCCGACGCCGGCACCATCACCTTCGACGGGCAGCCGGTCACCATCACCTCTCCGCACCAGGCGCAGGCCCTGGGCATCGGGATGGTCTTCCAGCACTTCAAGCTCGTCGGCTCGCTGTCGGTGGCCGCGAACGTGTTCCTGGGCCGCGAGCTCACCACGGGCGGCCGTCTGGACACCGAGGGCATGGAGGCCGAGGTCCGCCGCCTCTCGAAGCAGTTCGGCCTGCAGGTCGACCCCACTGAGCGTACGGGTGACCTGAGCGTCGGCGAGCTGCAGCGCGTCGAGATCCTCAAGGCCCTCTCCCACGACACCCGCCTGCTGATCCTCGACGAGCCCACCGCCGTGCTCACTCCGCAGGAGACCGACGACATGTTCGTCGTGGTCCGCGAGCTGGCGAAGCAGGGCGTGGGCGTCATCTTCATCTCCCACAAGCTCGACGAGGTGCTCGCGATCGCCGACGAGGTCACGGTGATCCGTGACGGCAGCGTCATCGCCACCGTCCCGGCCGCAGGCCTCACCAAGCAGCAGATCGCCACCATGATGGTCGGCCGTGACGTGCTGCTCCGCATCGATCACACCCCTGCCCACGCGGGCGACGAGGTGCTCAGTGTCTCCGACCTCACGGTCGTCGACGACCGCGGGGTCACCGCGCTCGACAGGCTGTCGCTGACCGTACGAGCCGGGGAGATCGTCGGCATCGCCGGCGTCGACGGCAACGGGCAGTCCGAGCTGGCCGAGGCCATCGCCGGCCTGGAGCACGTCGACGGCGGCAACGTGCTGCTCAAGGGGCAGGACGTCACCCGGGCGTCGGTGAGGGCCCGGCGCGAGGCGGGTCTGGCGTACATCCCCGACGACCGCCACCACGTCGGCACCGGCCCGAAGCTGGGGGTGTCGGAGAACGTCATCGCCACCCACCTCGACCCCCCGATCTCGAAGCTCGGCTGGCTCGACGGCGGCGCCGTGCAGCGGTTCGCGCAGGCGCTGATCGAGAAGTTCGACGTCCGCGGCGCCCACCCGGGCACGCCCGTGGGGTCGCTCTCGGGCGGCAACATGCAGAAGGTCGTCATCGCCCGCGAGTTCGAGGCCGACCCCGCGCTGCTGATCGTCGCGCAGCCAACCCGCGGCGTCGACGTCGGCGCCATGGAGTTCGTGCACAACGCGCTGGTCGCCGCACGCGACCGCGGCGCCGCAGTGCTGCTGATCTCGGCCGACCTCAATGAGGTGATGAGCCTGTCCGACCGGCTGCTGGTGATCCACCGCGGCCACATCGTGCAGGAGTTCACCCAGGACACGATGTCGGAGGTCGCGGTCGGCCTCGCCATGGGCGGTGAGCCGGCCGACGAGACCGCCGTACGCGAGGCGGAGGCGGCGCACGCCGAGAAGGCCGACCTGGTCTCCACCGCCCTCGACGGTGACGGGGTGCCCGACGTGCCCGTCGCTGCGGCCCCGGCCACCGACGAGGCCGTCACCGTCGACGCCGAGCCCGTCGACGTGTCGGCTCTCACCGGCCCGCGGACGGCGACCGCCCAGACGGCTCCGGACCGCGGACTGGTCTCGGTGATCCTCTCCAACGCCGTCCAGCCCTTGGTCGCGATCGGCGTGGCCCTGCTCATCGGCGCGATCCTCATGCTCGCGATGGGCAAGAACCCCCTGCTGGCGTACGCGTCGTTGTTCGGCTCGGCGCTCACCACACCGTTCGGCCTGGGCGGGCTGATCGCGCACTCCGTGCAGCTGCTGATCCTCTCGGCGGCGGTGATCATCAGCTTCCGGGCCGGGTTCTTCAACATCGGCGGTGAGGGTCAGCTGTACGTCGGTGCTCTCGCCGGGGCCCTGGCCGGCGTGGCCATGCGCGACTCCGGGCTGCCGGGCGCCGTGCAGATCCTCGTGATGCTGGTCGTGGGCTTCGTGGCCGGTGGTGTCTGGGGCTTCATCCCGGGCGCACTGCTGGCCGCGTGGAAGGTCGACATCGTCGTGACCACGCTGATGATGAGCTCCATCGCGCTGCTGCTCACCCAGTACCTGGTGACCGGCCCGCTGCGCGACCCCGCGTACGGGTCGGTGGGCTCGAAGAAGATCGGCGACGACGCCCTGCTCCCCTACTGGAGCCCCGCGTACAGCCTGACGCCCGACATCGTCATCGCCCTCGTGGTGGTCGTGGTGCTGGGCCTGGTGCTCACCCGCTCGGTCTGGGGCCTGCGGGTGCGCCAGCTCGGCGAGATGAACCGCTTCGCCGAGTACACCGGTGTCAGCCCCGCCCGGATGAGCATGCAGGTGATGGCGCTCTCGGGCGCGGTGGCCGGGCTCGCGGGGGCGCTGTTCGTGGTCGGCCCGAACTCCCAGGGCCGGTTCCTGCAGGCGTTCTCCCCCGGCTACGGGTTCACCGCGATCACCGTCGCCCTGCTGGCCCGTCTGAACCCGTGGGCGGCGATCGTGGCTGCGCTGTTCTACGCCGACATGATGGCCGGTGCCGACCAGATGCAGAGCGACGCCCAGGTGCCCAAGTCGATGGTCGACGTGGTGCGCGGCCTCATCATCCTCATGATCACCGGCACCATCGCCTGGCGCTGGCGCAAGAACCAGAAGGCCGCCGTCGTGGAGGCCGCGGGCGACGGCGCTGGCCCCGCCTCCCGCCCCGCCCGCCGCCGTTCCCGGG
>CAKZHP010000056.1 GCA_936924635.1 uncultured Propionibacteriaceae bacterium | reverse complement strand
ACGGCGGTCGCCGGAGCCACGCTGGCCGCGGCGCTCCGGTGGCTGCTGCCCGCCAAGCTCGCCGCGGCTGGCGTCGCCGGTGCCCAGGCAGACGGTCTCGTGGAGTCGACCGTGAGCTCGGTGGGCGGTGTGATCGTCGCGATGCGCGAGCGGGTCGCCGCCGGGCAGGGCGGCCCTCAGGGGGCGGATGTCGTCCAGGCGCTCTCGCAGGGGTTCGCCCAGGCCAGCTCGGTCGCCCTCGCTGCTGCCGCGGTGTTCCTGGCCGCCGGCCTGCTCGGGGCCATCCAGGTGGCCCGGGTCTCGCGGGCCAGGGCGACGGATCCGGTGGCTGTCACCGTGCCGGCCCCCGCGTCCCTAGGGTGAGGTCATGGACGCCGTCACGCCTGAGATGGTCACCGTGGAAGACGAGGACTGGTTCGTCGCCACCCTGGAGCCCGCCGCCCTGGGTGTGGTCTTGGCCTCAGCGGACCACGTCCGCATCGAGGCGGAGCGCACCGAGCAGATCACCGACGAGAGCTCCGCGGCGCACCTGATGAACCGCTGCCTCGCCGTGCTGCCCGGTGCCCTGCCCAACGCGCTCGGAGCGATCCTCGAGGACATGCAGGGGATCCGCGCCGAGGACTGGGCGGCCGAGGTGTACGGCGACGAGCTCGACGAGCTGCTCCCCGCCATCGACTCGGTCGGGCAGCTGCTCCCGCTGCTGAGTGAGCCGCAGCTGTCCTGCCACGCAGCCCCCGAGGGGTCGGACGCTCTCGGCCTGGGCTTCGGCTTCGTCGCGACGTGGGACACCGAGCACGGCACGGCCGCGGTCGTCCGCGTCGACGCGCCAGGCACCACGGACCAGGCCGTCGAGGTGTACGAGGTCGGCGGCGCGATGGCCTCCTTCAGCCCGTTCGAGTGAGCTGACGGGCCGTACGCCTCAGTGCCCGGCCGCCCGCAGGGCCGTACGGATCAGCGGCCACTGCCCCGGCAGACGGGCGATCGTGCCGGCGAAGGAGGCCAGAGAGCGGGCGTCCGTGCGCCGGGCCGCCCGGCGGCCGTGGTCGATGCTCATCTGCACGTTCGCCGGGAACACCGCGACGAGCAGCGCCGCGCTCGCGAGGCCGGCGATCCGGCGCGTGCGCGGCACGAACAACCCCAGCCCGCACGCGATCTCAGCCACCCCGGAGACCTGCACCAGCAGCCGAGGGGCTGGCAGGACGCGCGGGATGATCGGCTCGAAGACCTGCGGCCGCACCAGGTGCAGGGTGCCTGAGGTCAGGAACGCGGTGGCCAGCCTGACGGCGTCCTTCCCGAGCGGCGGGACGATGGTGCGGGCGCGCGAGGTCATGGTCGTCACCGTACGTGGGGTCGTCCAGCCGAGGGGGCGCTGCGTGCCTGGTCGGGTGGGCGAATCCGCCGCCAGCCCGTGTCTGTTCTGACGGAGCGAGGTGGTCTGACGGAGCGGGGCACCTGCACCCTCTGGCCATACGGAGCGCCACGTGCCATGCCTGGCGCGTGGTGCCGCCGGGAGCCAGAGGATGCAGGTCGACGCCGTCAGGCGGCCTGTGCCGAGGCTCCGTTCACCAGCTGGTCCAGCAGCGTACGCAGCCGCGCGCGGGTGTCGGCGTCGACCAGCTGCGGCCGCTGGTAGCCCTGCCCGATGCCGATGTGGTCGTCGAGGGGGTGGGCGCCGGCGCGACGGAGGGAGCGTACGGCCTGCTCGCGCGCCAGCTGGGCTGCGCCGGGGGAGGCGCTGGCGCCGATCACCGCGACGGGCTTGCCGATGATCGCGTCCTCGCGGTGGGGGCGGGAGGCGATGTCGATGGCGTTGCTGAGCAGGGCGGGGACGGCCCCGTTGTACTCAGGCGTCACGAGCAGGACGGCGTCAGCCGACGACACCGCGTCGCGGAAGTCGCGGACGACATCGGGCCAGTTCTCAGCCGCCTCGTCGTCCTCGCTGAAGAACGGCAGCTCGTGCAGGCGGTCGAAGCGGGTGACGGTGGTGCCGGCAGGCATCTCGGCGATAGCCGCCCCTGCCAGTCTCTCCCTCGCCCACTCCAAGAACGTGCTGCGCTACCTCACCAGCGGCCCGCTCCGGGCGAGTCAGGTCACCGAGCTCTGCGGAGTCTCGAAGCAGGCCGTCAGCCAGCAGATCGTGCACCTGGAGAAGAACGGCTACCTCGTCGTCACACCCGACCCCACCGACCAGCGGGCGAGGTTGCTCTCGCTCACCGACGCCGGCCTGCGCGCGCAGCGCCTGGTGGTGCAGACGTTCGGCGCCATCGAGCGGGAGTGGGCGAAGGCGTACGGGGCCGAGGACCTCGCCACCGCCCGGCGGCTGCTGCTCGCTGTCGGCACGCGGGGCGCGAGCTGCGCACCGCGAGGGGAGTAGCGGGCAGCGGCCATCGCCGGTCGGCAACGTCGAGGGGTCCTGCGTCTGCGATGCCGGGGACGGCGCGGCGCGGTTGCCCGCACCGTCAAGTGGCTCCTGGCGGCGGGCCGAACGTACGTCGCCACGGCTGGCCCCCCACCCCACTGAATGGTGCAAGCGACCCCGCTGGGACACCGTCGACAACCGGGCAGCCCAGCCTGGTGTCGTCGCTCGGGCCGGAATCTTCCACGGCCCCGTGCTGTTCGGCGGGCATGCGTGCATTCGGGTTCTTGAGCTTCGGGCACTACGGGATGAGGGTCGACGGGCAGACCCTTGACGCGCGACAGATGCTGCACGACGCGATCGACATCGCGGTCGGTGCCGACGAGCTGGGCGTCAACGGCGCGTACTTCCGGGTCCACCACTTCATCCGCCAGTCGACCTCCCCGATGCCGCTGCTCGCGGCGGTCGCGGCGCGTACGAAGTTGATCGAGGTCGGCACCGGCGTCATCGACATGCGGTACGAGAACCCGCTCTACCTTGCCGAGGAGGCCGCCGCGCTCGACCTCATCAGCGACGGTCGGGTGGCGCTGGGCGTCTCGCGCGGGAGCCCCGAGCCGGCCGACCGCGGTTGGGAGGCCTTCGGTTACACAGGCTCGACCGACCCGCGCGGCGCAGACATCGCGCGTGCGAAGTTCGACGAGTTCCTCCGGGCCGTCCGCGGCGAGACCATGGTGGCCGCGGACCCGGCCCAGTTCGGGCCAGGCGTACGCCTCGCCGTGGAGCCGCACTCGCCGGGCCTGATCGACCGGATCTGGTGGGGCGCCGGCACGCGCGCCAGCGCCGAGGACGTCGGCCGCATGGGCCTGAACCTGATGAGCTCGACGTTGCTCACCGAGGCGACCGGGGCCGAGTTTGCCGACCTGCAGGCGGAGCAGATCCAGCGGTTCCGAGCCGCGTACGCCGAGGCCGGCCACACCGGCTCGCCGCGGGTGTCGGTGTCGCGGAGCGTGTTCCCGGTGGTGTCGGCGGAGGACCGCAGGCTGTTCGGCGTGCGCGGGTCCGGGAGCGACCAGATCGGTGTCATCGACGGCTACCGGTCGACGTTCGGCCGCACGTACGCGGGGGCGCCCGACTCCCTCGTCGAGCAGCTGAAGGCCGACGCGGCCGTGCAGGCCGCGGACACGCTGATGCTGACCATCCCGTCGCAGCTCGGCGTCGACCTGAACCTGCGCATCCTGCAAAACTTCGCCGAGCACGTGGCACCGGGGTTGGGCTGGAAGCCGAGCACCGAGGGCCCGGTGCAGGGAGACCCGATCGGCTGACGACTCACTGCGGCCGAGCCCGCCGGGTGGCGGCTGCGCCTCCCACGTTGGTTGAGCAACGATCTCCTGAGCTCGCGAAGGGGATCGGCGTCGAAGCCCCGCACCCGAGCGCCAGCGAGGGTGAGCGGTCACGCTACGCCGATCGTCGTACGGTTCTCCCATGGCCGAGCTCCGACCCGCCGAGCCCTCTGACGCCGAGGACATGGCCGAGGTGCAGAACGCGATCTACCGGGCTGGTCTGCGGCAGAGCCCGGTGGACATCACGTGGGTGCGCGAGCGTTACCTCGGCGAGGAGCACACCGTGGCGTGCACGGTGGCCGTTCAGGACGGCCGGGTGGTCGGGTTCCAGTCGCTGAAGAAGGCGTGGCCCGGCAACCCGTACGACGTCCAGGTGGGCTGGGGCATCATCGGCACCCACATCCACCCAAACGCCGGGCGGACCGGCCTGGGCCGCCGGCTCTTCGCTGTCTCCCTCGCCGCGGCGCGTGAGGCCGGGCTGCAGCACATCGACGCCACCATCGGTGCTGACAGCGCTCCGGCCTCGCGTACTACGCCGCCATGGGGTTCGCGCCGTACCGCGACGAGGCCGACGGGGCCATCCCGCACCGGTTCGACCTCTGACCCAGAAACGGCTCGCTGACCGCTCCGAGCTGTCACCCTGGAGCTCATGTGGCCGGATGAGAAGCAGCAGCGGCTCCGTGAGGCCGCGCTCGAGTGGCTGTCTGTACGCACCCACGACGGCCTGTATCCGCTCACGCACGAAGACATCGCCGAGTTCTGGTTCGAGGGCGAGCGCTTCCGGCTGATGGACCCGCAGCGCGGCATCCGGAAGCCGGCCGTGTTCTCCTCAGCGTTGTCGATCCGCACGGTGTGGCGACCGACCGGAGCCGACCGGCCCTACGACGACGAGGTGGGCGCCCATGGGCTGATGGTCTACAAGTGGCGCGGTGACGACCCGGACCATGCCGAGAATCGTGCCCTGCGCGCCGCGATGGACGCTACGGCGCCGTTGATCTGGTTCTGGGGCGTCGGGCCGGGGCTGTATCAGGTCGTGTTCCCCGTCTACCTCGTTGGCGAGGACCGTTCGCGGCAGGAGTTCACCGTGGCCACCGACGGCCTTCAGCACCTGCGGCCGACCGAGCGGCCACTGGAGGAGGTGCTACGGCGCTACTTCCTCAGCCAGACCGTGCAGCGGCTGCACCAGCCGGTGTTCCGCGCAATGGTGATGAGGGCGTACGAGAACACGTGCGCGGTCTGCTCGCTGAGGCACCCGGTGCTGCTGGACGCCGCGCACATCGTCGAGGACAAGCACCCCGAGGGCATCGCCGCGGTCACCAACGGGCTGGCCCTGTGCAAGATCCACCACGCTGCGTACGACGCTGGGATCGTCGGCGTCCGGCCCGACCTGGTGATCGAGGTGCGCTCTGACATCTTGGAAGAGGTCGACGGGCCACTGCTCGAGCACGGCATCAAGGGTCTGCACGGGCAGCGCCTGCGGATGGTGCCTCGCAGTAGACGAGAGCAGCCCTCCGAGGCGCTCCTCGCCATGCACTACGAGCGGTTTCGCGCCACTGCCTGAGCGTCACCGCCGGGGTGTGGCGCCTCTCAGCTGCGGGGCTGCGGGCCGTCCTGGGGGCCGGCCGCCGGCGGAACAGGGGCTCCTGGCCCGGGACCGTACGCTGCGCCGCTCTGCGGACCTGGCCTTGGGGGCAGCCGGTAGCCCGACTGCGGGTCGAGAGGCCGCGACAGCAGAGGGACCGCGGTCTGGACCGAACGCATCGGGGGCGTCGTCGAGTAGTCGACGCCCGGGAAGCGACCGAACTGGGGGGACACGTCGGCGGGGCGGGCCCGGTCGGCCGCGTCGAGCATGGTGAGCACCTCGTCGGGCGTGGGCCAGGGCTTGCTGAAGACGCTGCCCGGCGGCAGCGGGCCGCCGAACCTGGGGGCACTGGCCGCGCCGGGCCACCCCGAGAATCCTGGGCGGAACCAGAGCTTGCCCGCCCTGGATCGGTCGCGAAGCGCGTGGGTGCGCCAGGTCAGGATCGGGTGGGACGCCTGCCAGTTGACGATGTGGAGCCACAGGCCGCGCTCGGTGACCGCGCGGTCGGCGAGCTCGTGGACGTTGACGTCGGCGTTGAGGTACTTGCCCGCTCCCAGCACCGCCATCGCCCCGACCGAGCCCTGGGGGGACACCGAGTAGCCGTAGTTGTCCGCGGTGTACTCCTGGGTGCGCGAGAGCGCGGCGCCCAGCAGCGGCACCTGGTAGACGAGGTTGGTCAGCAGCAGCCGGAAGTAGGACGTGTGGCCGGCGGCGAGGTGCCCCACCTCGTGACCGATGATGAAGCGCAGCGCCTCCGGGTCACGGACCTGCCCGCCCACCTCGAACAGGTCGGAGTAGATGACGACGAAGCGTCGGAAGCCGTGCCCTGAGGCGAAGGCGTTGATCGTGCCGTTGCCGAGCGCCACGTACGCATCCGGCACCCGGCGCATCCCGTGGTGCCGCGCGGCTTCGACCACCATGCGGTACCCCTCGGGGAACTGCGTGGGGCTCATCCGCACGGAGCTGGCGCGCATCTGTGCGTACGTGAGGGCGCGCAGGACCCAGATCGCGACAGGCATGATCATGACGATCACGAAGATCTGCGTCAGCAGCCCTGAGTCGTCATCGAGGATCGACGGCTCCACGCCGTTGGCCAGGTCTCCGACCACTCGGACGACCAGGACCAGCCAGATGCCGTACGCCACGAGTGTGAAGAGCGCCGCCACCACGACCAGGGGCAGCTCCCACGGGTGACGGATCCCCTTGCGCCCCATGACGCCGTGGACCGTGGACCCGTTGAACAGGCTCGGAGCCTCGGCAGATGAGACTCGCGGCGCCAGGTTGGCGCCGCCGGGGCCGAGGGGAGCTCCGGGCACGGGGGACGGGGGCAGATAAGGGGACGAAGGCGGCTGGCTCATCGGCTCTCTCTTCCACAGGTCGCGTCCCGGTCAGTCGCCGGGGCGGGCGGTGCCACTGTAGGTGGCAGAGCGGTCGGGGGCCTTGGCCCGCACGCGACGCGGGATCGTTGGGGACGGCGGAGCAGCCGCCAACGGCGGGTCCGGCACCGTTGCGTGCGAGCGGTGCCGGACCGCCTGTCAGGCCTCAGCCGCCTTCGCGATGAGGTCGGCCAGCTCCTGCGGTCGCGACCACATCGGCCAGTGCCCGGTGGGCAGGTCGACCAGCTCCAGAGCCCGGTAGTCGGGGAGCGCGGTGAGGAAGTCAGCACCCTGCTCCGCGTACGCCCGGTACTCGTTCGCCGAGAACGCCGTGCAGATGATGGTGCCGGGCACATCGAGGCGACGGTCGTCGGTGAGCGTGACGGGGGTGCTCACGACCAGGCCCGGCTCGGGCACCGCCCGCTCGCGGAACGTGGTCAGCTGCTCATCGGTGAGGTCGCGCATGGAGCCCTGGGCGTACTCCTCGTCCCACGCCGCGTCGATCGGGAACGGCTCGCTCCCGGACTCCTCGTTCATGGCGAACCCGTCGCCCGCCGGCGCCGTGTCGACCCACACCACGTGGTCGACGAGGCCGGGGTGCTGGTCGAGCACGAGCGTGCCCGGCACCGCGGCGCCGCTGTGCACGACCAGCACGCGGCGGGTGGCCGCCTCGTCGAGCGCCTCCGCGATGGCGTCCGCGTGGTCCTGCAGCGTGACGCCTCGGGTGGGGCTGTCGGCCTCGAGACCGGGCAGCGTGAGGGCGGTGACCTCGTGGCCGCGCTGCCGGAGCAGCGGGACGACCTCGTCCCACGCCCAGGCGCCCAGCCAGTAACCGGGGACCAGAAGGATCTGCGTGTGCGTCATGAGAACACCCTGGCACCCGTCTCGGACAGTTTTCGTCCTCACGCGTTGCGGTTCGACGAACGTACGACGCCGGTCAGACCCGCCACTCGTGGCGCTTCGGCTTCAGCCGCGTCGGGGCTTCGGTCGCAGGAACCCAGTCGCAGGTGAACGCCCCGCGGTAGCCGAAGAGGAACCCGAACCGGTGGTTCGTCACCTCCAGGTCGACGTGGAACTGCTGCTCGGCGTCGTCGTACCTCTCCCTCAGCGTCGCCCGGCCCGATCCGATCATGGGGAACAGGAACCAGAACGGGCCCTCGAAGAACCGCTGCTCGTCGCTTGTCAGCAGCAGGGAGCCGTCGGGCTCGGCGTGCATCTCGAGGTCGACGGCGAGGTGCTGGTGCGTGCCCAGGTAGTCGATGATCGTGCCCCCGGTCTCGATCATCGTGGCGTCGAAGTGCCGCTCATGGCCACGGAGGGCATAGCTGCGGGAGAAGGTGACGGTCTCGCGCCCGTACGGGTCGCGGTAGGGGTAGTTCTCGATCGTGAACGGCACGTCGCGGCCGACGTCGGGCACCAGGATCCGGCGCAGGCGCCCGATCTGGAGGAAGGGCACCGTCCACCACGGTCCGCGCCGGATCTCGCTCATGACACCCGTGCCGATGCACGCCTCGCCGCTGTCGAGCCCGACGCCGAAGCGCCGCTGCAGCATCGGGTGCAGCCGGTCGAACTCCTCGCCCATGGCGCGCTGGAAGATCGAGGTCATGCAGGGTTCTCCTCGGTGGTGTCCGACCCTGTACGCGCCGGCGCGGGCAGCGCGCTCAATGTCGCCGGGGCGTCGCACAGGTGGTCGTCGCGGCGGGTGCCTCCGGCAGGGGCGCGCAGGCACCGGGCGGCACGTGGCCGGTCGGGCCGCCAGACCATCAGCACGCTGGCCAGCGGCCACCGCTCGGGCGCCTCGCCGCGCTCGACCCAGATCCGCAACCGGTCGAAGCTCCAGGCCGTCGCCCAGCCGAGCAGCGGCCGCGCGAGGCGGTCGAGCAGCGATCCCCAGCCGGGCTCGTAGTCGTACCCCGTGATGAACCGCGTGCCGTCGCCGTCGGCACGTAGCGCCAGTAGCCCCGGCCGGCCCCGATCGGTGACAGCCAGTCGTCGGTGCTGAACTTGAGCGCTGATGTACGGGTGCCGTCAGGCCGCTGCGTCTCGCCGATGGAGA
This sequence comes from uncultured Propionibacteriaceae bacterium, assembly GCA_936924635.1. GTDB lineage: Bacteria > Actinomycetota > Actinomycetes > Propionibacteriales > Propionibacteriaceae > Fen-668. Next base: position 32,043 of record CAKZHP010000056.1, on the reverse strand, counting down.
TGCCCTCGCCGGCGACGGTGCGCAGGGGCGTGCGGCGGCTGTACGTGAACCGCTGCGCCCCGTCAGGCGTCAGGTCGGTCGGGGTGATGGTCGAGAACCGTACGTCCCAGCGCGTGTGCTGGTCCGGCACCTGCGTGTGCTCCCAGACGACCTCGACGGGCGCGGCGATGCGGGTCTCGACGTAGATGCCCCGGGCCATGCGCGAACGCTACCGGCAGTGCCGATCAGTTGATCGGCACGATCCCGAAGACCTCGCCCAGGTGGCCGTCGGGCAACGAGTGCGTACGGCCGACGGCCTCCCCCCACCCGCGCAGCATGGCCTCGAGCTCGGTGTTGTGCGCGGTCTGGGAGGCGTGCTGCTTGAGCGCGGCGACCTTGCGGTCGAACTGGCCCGTGACGTCGATGACGTGGTGCGCCGTCGGGTGGGCCATCAGCCAGAGCTCGCCGACGTGCCAGAACGGCAGGTTCATCTCGGGCCAGGCGAACGGGTTCTCCGAGGCGGGGTACGCGGCCCGGATCGTGGCATCACCCGCCGCCAGGTGGTCGGGGTGGCTGCTGCGGATGCGCTCGTAGTTGCGCTCCGGGCTCTGGCAGAGGATGCGCTGCGGCCGTACGTCGCGGATCACCTCCACGATCGCCCGCTGCAGCTCGAAGCCCGGCGTCAGCCAGCCGTCGCGGAACCCGTCGAGGAACCGGACGTCGCTCACCCCCAGCTCGGCGCTCGCCGCCCGCTGCTCCTGCTCGCGGAGCGCAGGGATCGCCTGGATATCGGCGTCGGGGCGCGCGCCCTGCTCGCCGTGGGTGCAGCACAGCAGGGTCACCGCGATGCCGGCGTCGGTCCAGGACGCGATGGTGCCCGCCGCGCCGAAGTCGGCGTCGTCGGGGTGGGCGGCGACGACGAGGATGCGCTCGATCTCGGTGTCAGGCTTGGGCTCAGGAGGCACGGGTCGACTGTACGAGAGGTCGTCGCTGTGGCGAGGGGCGGTCTCGCCAGAGTGAGCGCAACCGCAGTCGGGGTGCCTCGTCGCCTTCGCCTAGGAGCGCGTTCGCACCTTGATGACGATCGGACTGCCCAGCACCACGACGGCCGCGACGGCAGCGGCGACCCCGGTCGTCACGGAGTGTGGCTCGCTCGTGAGCCGGCCCACCGCGATCCACGCCAGGCCCCGCGCCACCGCCAGGGCGGGGGCGAGGCGGCCGCGGGTCCCGTACGCCATCAGTACACCGATCACCGCGACGACGACGAGCAGCGCGATCGCGTACGGGGCGACGGGATGCGGGTTCACGTCCAGGGAGGCCAGCCAGCCCGTGATGTTGGCGACCGCCGCCACGGCCACCCAGCCCAGGTAGAGGCCGAGCGTGCCGTCGGTGACGAGCGCGTCGACGCGAGAGAGGGGAGGGTGCGTGCCGAGTCGGGCCGCGATGACGACGAGGCAGGCCAGCAGGCCGAGGATGACCACCACGCTCAGCGCGAGCTGGCCCCACTGGGTGACCATGAGCCACAGGCCGTTGCCGAGCAGGGCTGGCACCAGCCACCAGCCGATCGCGCGGTGCCGGGCGGCCGACCGCTGCCGGGGGAGCAGCTGCCACACGACGAGCGCGGTGAGACCGAGGTAGATGACGCTCCAGATCCCGAACGCCGGGCCTGCTGGTGCCAGCGGTGTCGCCGTGGCCGAGAGCCAGCCGCCGGAGGTCTCCGAGGTGGGGGTGCCACCGAGTGCTCCCGAGCCAACGAGCACCAGCGGCGCGGAGGCCAGGAACGCGACCAGGACGGCTAGGGAGCGGACGAGGTCGGAGCGAGTCGGGGCCATGGAGCCGGACCCTACCGCCGTCGCGCTGCCGGGCAGCGAGGCCTCATGCGTCGGCATCGGGAACTCCCGTGGTCGCCGCCGTGGCCCGGGCGGAGCGCGAGGCGAACCAGGCGAGCAGCCCGCCCACGGCGAGCAGCGGCAGCCCCAGCACCCAGGTCGAGGCCTCGACCTGGGTGAACAGCAGCAGGCACGACACCAGGCCGAGCACCGGCAGCACCGTCGGCACGCGGAAGTGATCGGCTCGGCCTCGCGGGTCCTTGCGCAGCACGAGCACGGCGACGTTCACGGTGCTGAAGACCACAAGCAGCAGCAGCACCAGCGTCGAGGCGAGCAGGTCGATGCTGCCGACGAGCGCCAGCACCAGGGACAGGCCGGTGGTGACGATGATGGCGACCCAGGGCGTACGGCGGTTGGGCAGCACCCTGCCCAGCACCGGGGGCAGCAGCCCGTCGCGGGCCATCCCGTACGCCAGTCGCGACGACATGATCCCCGTCAGCAGGGCGCCGTTGGCCACGGCCATCAGGGCGATGACGCCGAACAGCCACAGCGGCACCCCGCCGGCGATCCGCACCACCTCCAGCAGCGGGCCCGACGAGGCGGCGAGCTCCGCGGTCGGCACCACCGCGCTGGCTGCCGCGCCGACACCTGCGTACACGAGACCGGCGACCAGCAGCGCGCCGCACAGGGCCCGCGGGTAGGAGCGGCGCGGGTCGCGCGCCTCCTCGGCGACGTTGACGGAGCTCCCGGATCCCACGTACGAGTAGAACGCCAGCACCGCCCCGCTCAGAACGGCCATGACGGGGCCGTCGGTGGGGGTGCCGAGGTGGGTCAGCCGGCTGAGGTCGGCCTGCCCGCGCGCGGCCACCACCACACCGAGCACGATCACGAGCAGCAACCCGCTCACCTCGATTATCGTGGCGGCGCTGTTGGCGCCCATCGACTCCTTGATGCCGCGCATGTTCAGCAGGACGAGGAACACCGTCGCGGCCAGCGGCACCGGCACGTCGAGGAACACCGCGAGGTAGTCGCCGGCGAAGCCCAGCGCCAGCGCGCCGACCGACACCACGCCGGCGAGCAGCATGCAGAAGCCGTTGAGGAACCCGACGAAGGGCCCGAACGCGCGGTGGGCGTAGTAGGAGGAGCCTCCCAGCGCGGGGGAAGCGGGTCGCGAGCTCCGCGTACGACCCGGCGGTCAGCATCGCCAGCACGGGGCGACGACCATCGGCACCCACACCGCGCCGCTGGCGGTCTCGGCGACGCGGCCGGCCAGCACGTACACGCCGGCGCCGAGCACGTCGCCCAGGATGAACAGGAACAGGGCGAAGGTGCCCACCTCAGCGCGCAGCCGCCGGGGCGTCGGCGGCTGGGCCGGGGGACTCGATGGCGCTGCTCATGCGCGCCACTCCACACGACGGGATCGCCTGGGTCGTGCGTCTTCACCCCGCAGGGGAGGCGTGCTCACCCCGGTGGTGGCCGCGTGGTGGACTGGCCCTGTGGGAATCCTTCTTCGTCTGCCCGGCATGGTCGGGGCTGGTGCCGCCGGCGCCGTGCTCGGGGCTGCAGCGCTGGTGGCTGCGCACGTGCGTCGTACGAAACCGCTGCACCCCGACGGTCGCGCCGGGCGCGGCACCCTCCACGTGGACCCGGAGGGCGGCAGCGGGGGCAGCGGTGTGCCGCTGCTTGACCAGCCAGGCGATCACGACGTGCAGGTGCGCTGGTCACGGGGTGGAGGGCTGCCGAGCTGGGCCCCCGATGTCGAGGGCCTCGCGATCCGGTTGCTCGACCACGGGCCCGCGGACGTACTGCTCGCCGGGAGCGGCACGGGCATCGTGGGCCGTCACGTGCTGCACCCGCGCACCCGTCGTCGGCACGGAGAGATGTCGACGCTCTTCCCGTACCGCACTGCTGGGGGCTCGCTGGTGCTGATGGTCTCGCCTGGGGACGTCGATGGCGACCTCCCCGGGTCGTGGGAGCTGTCGTGGTCTCGCGTCGGCGGCCCGTGGCATCGGGTCGGCCGACTGAGCGTGACGTTCTCAGACGGCGACGAGATCACCCGCTACGACCCGGTCACCCACCAGCTGCCCGGCGCCAGCCAGTCCCCCGCGGTCGTCGCGATCCGCGAGCCTGCGTACGCGGCCGCGCGGACCGTACGAGCGAGGCTACGGCCCGTCTAGGAGTCGCCGAGCGCTGGGTGACCGGTTCGATCGGGGCGCGGACGCCTGGTCAGCAGGTCCGGTTCGCGAACGGCCGGGCGCCGTGGTGAGCGGTGAAGGCGGCGATGAGCTGGGACTCGACGACGCGCGGCACGTCGTCTGCCGAGAGCTCGCGCCACGCCACGAGCAGGGTCGCCGACTCGGTCAGCTGCCAGATCGAACGCCCTCCGTTGTGGTTGGTGCCCCCGACACCGGCGCGCCTGTACTGCGACAGCCGCGTGCGCAGGCTCGTCGCCTTGCCGATGTAGATGACTTCGGCGCCATCCACCCACAGGCTCGTGAGGACTGCCAGCGGGTAGGCCGGCGACTGCTTCGCAGTGGTCACCGGGCGCTCCGCCAGAAGCCCGGGGGCATCGGTCGACGTGCGCACGATGACGTACACACCTGGACCGGCAGGGGTTTCTGCGGTCGTCAGTGTGGTGAGCGGGACGAAGCCCGTGAAACCCGCGCGGACCAGTCCTTGACGGTCCCATGTGACAGGCAAGCCGGACAAAACCGGGTCGGCCCCGTTCGCGTGGGTGTCGATCGGCTCCGTCATGTCTCCAGCCCTTGAGGAAGATCCGCAGCGACGCCTCTCGTCACAGGCGGAGGTTTCGACGCGAATCCTCTTCGTTCCTCAGAGGATTCTTGCTCAACCGACGGTTTGTCACTGGCCCTGCTTGGCGTACTTCGCCTCGGTGGCGTCCTTGGCGCCGCGCCACCAGGACTCGTTGTCCTTGTACCAGTCGATCGTGGCCCTCAGGCCCTCGGAGAAGTTGCGGTACCTCGGCTCCCAGCCGAGCTCCGAACGCAGCTTCGAGGAGTCGATCGCGTAGCGCAGGTCGTGGCCGGGGCGGTCGGTGACGAGGTCGTACGCGTCGTTCGGCTGGCCGAGGATAGAGAGGATCTCCTCGATCACGTCCTTGTTGTTCTTCTCCCCGTCGGCGCCGATGAGGTACGTCTCGCCGATCTGCCCCTTCTCCAGGATCAGCCACACGGCGGCGTTGTGGTCGTCGACATGGATCCAGTCGCGCACGTTCTCGCCGGTGCCGTACAGCTTCGGCCGCAGGCCCGACAGCACGTTCGTGATCTGGCGCGGGATGAACTTCTCGATGTGCTGGTAGGGCCCGTAGTTGTTCGAGCAGTTCGACAGCGTCGCCTTCACACCGAACGAGCGCACCCACGCCCGCACCAGCAGGTCGGAACCGGCCTTGGTGGAGGAGTACGGCGAGGACGGGTTGTACGGGGTCGACTCGCTGAAGCGCTCGGGGTCGTCGAGCTCCAGGTCGCCGTACACCTCGTCGGTCGAGATGTGGTGGAACCGGGTGTCGTGCTTCCGCACCGCCTGCAGCAGCGTGTACGTGCCGATGACGTTCGTCTCCACGAACGGCCACGGGTCGTTGAGCGAGTTGTCGTTGTGGGACTCCGCCGCGAAGTGCACGACGGCGTCAGCCTCGGCCACCAGGCCGTCGACCAGCTCGGCGTCGCAGATGTCGCCCTTCACGAGCCGTACGCGATCGGTCGGCAGATCGGCGAGCGAGTCCTCGTTGCCCGCGTACGTCAGCTTGTCGAGCACGACCACCGACGCATCGGTGTTCGCGACGACCCAGCGCACGAAGTTCGAGCCGATGAACCCAGCACCGCCGGTCACGAGGAGTCTCTGCATGGGCCCGTATGCTACCGGGGAGCCGCCGGGGGCGCCTGTCTCCGGCGATGACAAGGAGGCTGGCGTGAAGGGGATCATCCTGGCGGGAGGCGCAGGCACGCGTCTGCACCCCCTGACGATCGGGTCGAGCAAGCAGATGCTGCCCGTCTACGACAAGCCGATGATCTACTACCCGCTCTCGACGCTGATGCTCGCTGGCATCCGCGAGGTGCTGGTCATCTCCACCCCGCACGACTCCCCGGCCTTCCAGCGCCTCCTCGGCGACGGCTCGCAGTGGGGCCTGTCGATCACATACACCATCCAGCAGGAGCCCAACGGCCTCGCCCAGGCCTTCGTGCTCGGCAAGAGCCACGTCGGCGGCGACAAGTCGGCGCTGGTGCTTGGCGACAACCTGTTCTACGGTGCCGGCCTCGGCCATCAGCTCACCGCGTTGCAGGACGTCGAGGGCGCCTCGGTCTTCGGCTACTGGGTCGCCGACCCGAAGGCGTACGGCGTCGTGGAGGTCGACGAGTCGGGCACCGCGCTGTCGATCGAGGAGAAGCCGGCCGAGCCGAAGTCGCACTGGGCGGTGCCGGGCCTGTACTTCTACGACGAGTTCGTCTGCGACTACGCAGCCGACCTGCAGCCGTCGGCGCGGGGTGAGTACGAGATCACCGACCTCAACCGCATCTACCTGGAGCAGGGCAACCTCAAGGTCTCGCTCCTGCCGCGCGGCACGGCATGGCTCGATACCGGCACCTTCGACTCGCTGGCCGAGGCGGGCGAGTTCGTGCGCACCATCCAGAAGCGCACCGGCCTGCTCGTCGGCTCCCCGGAGGAGATCGCGTGGCGCAACGGGTTCATCGACACCGAGCAGCTGCTCAAGCACGCCTCCACGCTGGGCAAGTCCGGCTACGGCACGTACCTGCAGGACCTGGTCAAGCAGGAGGGCTGAGCCCCAGACCCGCACCACCCACAACGCGGCAGTCTTGTTCCGACATCGGAACCAAGTTGCCGCGTTGTGCGTGCGGGCGCCCCGGTCAGGCCTTCGAGACGCCCAGGACCAGGGTGCTGGTCGTGGGGATCGCCGAGCCCTTGACCCCGTTCCCCTTGTAGTCGAAGCCGCCGTTGGCGTAGCGAGAGCCGGTCATGGCGTAGCCGGCGGCCGTCATCGCGGCGAGCTGCAGGTCGGCGATCTCCTTGCCGGACTTGCCGTTGGCCTTGAGCATCCAGGCGGCCGGGTTGTCCGCGGGGGTGGCGGTCACCCCGGCGGCCAGCGGCAGGCTGGTCACCGGCAGGCCGAGCGAGGCCGGGACCTCGATCGATCCGGTGCTGGCCCCTGTCGCAGCGGAGGCCGAGGGTGCGGCTGAGGCGGAGGTAGAAGCGGTCGAGGCCTTCGACGATGCGCTGGGGACGCTGCTGCTCATGGGCGCGCTGGGTGCGGACCCGCTCGTCGTCGAGCTTGCGCCGCAGGCGGACAGGCTCAGGGCAGCAGCGACGGCAACGCTGACCGAGGCGATGGCAGACGCCTTGCTCAAAGACATGAGGGACCTCTCGAGTGACGGCGCCCTCCGCGATGTGGGACGCGTTCCCCCGCATTATCGCAAAACCGTGCCGCCCGTCACATCCGCTGGCAAGGACGCCACGATGTCGTGGCGATCGGCGCGACGGCTCCGCGCAGGTGGTTCACGTGAGCACGGCGACCCCATCGGGGTGGCCGAGGTAGTGCAGGCGCGGTGCCGGCGGCCCGCCGCGGGCGGCTGCGGGCATCAGGCGGCACGGAGGGCTTCGGCGTACGCGAGCAGGCCCAGCCCCTGGCCCCACAGCTGCATGGCGTCGGCGCGGATCACGGAGTAGCCGAACGGCAGGAGCTGCAGCACCGTCCCCGCACTGACCAGCTCGAGGGTGCCGTCGGCGGCGACGTATGGCTCCAGCGCCGCGATCGTGCGTAGGCCTGCAGCCGCGTACGTATCGCCCAGCCCGAGCCGCGTCGCCGCGAGCAGCGCGGCAGCGATGCCTGCAGAACCGGAGGTCTCCACGATCCCGCGGGTCTCGGGGTGGCCGTCGACGAGCACCTCCCACAGGCCGCCGGGCAACTGCACCTGGCACAAGGCGTCCAGCAGCGTGACCAGGCGATCGACGACCTCGGGCCGGTCGACCCCGGCCTCCAGCAGCGCGACCCCGGCCAGCGCGTGCCACGCGTTGGCCCGCGCCCAGAAGCTCCAGATGGTCTTGCCCGCCCAGGTGCCGTGGGCGATCAGTCCCGACCGAGGGTGCTGCAGCAGCGCCCCGTGGGCGAGCCACTGCCGCTCGGCCAGGGTCACGTCACCGGTGGCGATCATGAATGTGCCCGCCATGTAGCTGGTGTCGGCCCAGACGCTCCCGGGCCAGTGCTCTATCGCGCCTGCGGCGTCGCGGGGGGCGGTCGTCGCCCAGCTCAGGTAGGGCGCCACGAGGTCGTCTCGACCGGCCGCCAGCGCGGCGGCTCCCGGCAGCAGGTTGTTCACGTGGCCCACGGCGATGCCGCCGTCGAACTGGGCGAGGTAGTCGTGCACCAGCCCCGGGACGGGGCGGCCCAGCGCGGCGGCATGGGCGAGCAGGCCCTGAAGGGCGACACCTTCACCCCAGAACCAGCGCGGCAGATCACCCAGCGACAAGCGAGCAGCCAGGCGGTCAGCGGTCTCGGTGAGTCGGTCGCGCGTGAGCGTGCTCAGGTCGGCCGGGGGCCGGGCCGGCGCGGCCCGCACGCTGGACGTGGGGTCGAGCGACGGGTCGGTCGCGGCCATGACTGGGATCGTAGACGTTCAACCCAGCCAGGGACCCGCGAGTCCGCACCCGTCGCTCCCCGGCTCGATGCCCGTGCCGTCAGGTCACCTGCGAGACGAGGGATGCCAGGTGCACGCCGGGTCTGGGGAGCCACGACTCTGCTGCTCGGGGATTCCTGCCGCGGACGGTCTGCCGCTGGACCAGTACGCCAGACCCTCGACCTGGCACCCCAGACGTCCCCGCGGTAACACACCCGCGGAGTCTGCGAGCACCGGTCTGAGCACCAGCACGACCCGTGGTTCACGGTCCGCAGGGTGCTGGTTGGCCTGCCGCAGCGGGTCAGCCGCGGCGCCCCGAGGGACGGAGATCGATCCGGTGCGAGGCCCCTCCGGCGGTGACGGTGACGCCATCCGCGTCCAGACCTGACCAGTACGGGCCCCACAAGGCTGGCGTCTCCACCAGTCGCCCGTCGACGACCCCGACCGGTGAGCCGTCCACCTCGAACGGGCCCTCCCAGCGAAGCCGCAGGTCACCGTCGCGCAGCGTCCGCCACTCGATCGCCGGCCCCTCGGGCTCCTCCCACACCAGCGGTGTGGTGAGCGAGTCGGCGTATGCATCGAACGACCCGTCCAGCGCCGCCGACCCGACGCAGCACGCCCACACCCGGCCGGGCCCGACCGGGTTCAGCTCCTGCCCCGCCTCGCCGCCGGCGACGGTGAACCGGCTGCCGCCCGGCGTCCAGAGCGCCACGTAGCCGTCCCCCCGGCGCCCCACCGCCCACTCGCCCTGACGCCGCCACTCGTCCATCTCGGCGGCGGGGAACCACGCATGCGTACGCCCCTCCGGGTCGTCGGCCGGCAACCGGTACAACGCGACCAGCGCACCCCGGTGCTGCCGTACGCGCGGCATGACCCGGTTGCCCGCCCACGCGTTCGGTCGGGACGACGGCGAGGTCGACCGGTTCGGCGGGTGCGTCACGAAGACCTGCGTCTCTGGGCCGAGCGTGGCCCCGAACACGTGCTCCTGCAGGCCCGGCAGGCCGCTGCGGTAGTCCTGCACCGACGCCAGCATCACGTCGGGCGTGCGGTAGACGACCGACTCCGACCCGTACGGGCGTTCCAGCAGGTCGTGCTCGAAGCGGTACCGGCCCTCGAAGCGCTGCCCGCCCCAGTACTCCGCCGGCGGCTCCGTGGCGATGCGACGCACCACCTCTGGGACCTCGTACGAGGGCGACGACGCAATCACCGCCGTCGGCAGCACCGCCGCGTTGAGCGCGCCCACCCCGGCGCACAGCCACAGGATCGGCGCGGTCTCCTCGAGGCGGCTGCTGCGCAGCGTGCCGACGTACGACCGCCCGTGCGCGCACCCGTGCACCCCGCGCCAGGCGTTGGTGGCCAGCGACACCAGCAGCCGGTCAGCCAGCGAGCGCGCCAGCTCGGCCAACTCCCGGTCGGCCCCCAGCTCGACGAGCGAGACCGCCGCCAGCGTGTCGATGGCCAGGTAGGCGTTGGAGTCGAACTCGGCGAACCCGCCCGGGAGGCGGATGTCGAACCACTGCCGGGCCAGCTCGCGGCCGTGGGCGGCGTGCTGCGCGCCGCTCCAGCCGGTGGCCGTGAAGGTGCGGTCGCCGAACAGCTCGCCCATCAGGATCTCGGCGGTGTGCCAGATCAGCTGGTGGTTCTCGGTGAAGAAGCACATCGCGTCGAGCCCGGGCTGGTCGATCCAGTAGCGCAGGCCCGTCACCGCCGTCTCCACCGACTCCCGCACCCCGGGCGCCCAGCGGCGCGCCTTGTGCAGCAGGTGGGCCAGGCCGATCACCTCGAAGTCGGCGCAGTCGGCGCGGTTGTCGACCATCCACAGGGCACGGGCCACGTCGTCGGCGGTGACCTCCCGCTCCGGGTCGAGCTGCAGCCCCGCCAGCGCGCCGCCCACGCCAGCCACGGTCGCGGCGTGCTCCAGGAACTCCCGGCGCCAGTCCTGCGGTTCGCCCACCGGTTCACCCCGGTACGCAGCAGGCAGCACGCTGATCGGCAGCTCCCGCGACACCGCCCGGCCGCGCGGATCGGCGACGCGGATCACGATCCGGTCGTCGGCGCTGAGGATCGCGACCGGCACGTCCTCCTCCGGCTCGGGCAGCGACCCGAGGTCGACCGGCGTGGGGCCAGAGCCGAGGACGATCTCCGTACGTCGCCGCCCGTACGCCACCTCCAGCGCCAGCCCGGCCGGCCCGGTCAGCAGCGCGGTGTTGTCGTGGACGCCCCAGCGCAGCAGCCCGACCCCTCCGAGCAGTCGCTCGGCCAGGGTGCAGGCGTGCTCGTCGGCGCTGGGGTCGGGCACCACGACGCGGACCGGCAGGCCACGTACGGTCACCGACAGCACGTGCCGCACCTCGCGGAACGCCACCTGCCAGGTGACCACCGTGAGCACCGAGGTGCGGGAGGGGAGCGACACGGTCACCTCGGTGACGGCGGGCTCCATGTAGGTGACGGCGTGGGAGGAGGCGATCGGCTCCCCGTTCAGGAACGCCTGCCAGGGGCCGGTGGCGGCGATGGCGAGCGTACGGCGGTCGGCCTGGTCGACCTCCAGCACGGCGGCCGCGCAGCCCAGTCTGTACATCGGGGTGAAGCAGAACTCGCTGTGGTCGACGACCCCGTCTGGGGCGTGGAGGCGGCTCCACACACCCGTACGACCCGCGTACGCGACCTCGCCCCCGACCACCGGCTCGCCGGCCGGGAGCTCCCCGGTCAGCGGCCGGCGGGCGTACAAGGCCTGCTTGAGGCCCGACACGTCGGGGCCGTTGGTGAGCACCCACCGGCCCGTACGCCCCGGGGCCCCCCACGGCGACCCGTCCGCCTCCAGCACCTCGTTGAGGTCGTCGGCAGGCTCAGCCCAGACCGGGCCGACGAGCCAGTCGCGGATCTCGCCCCGGGGGCCGAGCGCGTGGGGGGAACGACCTGTCACTTCAGCCCGGTGCTCGCGATGCCGGTCACGATGTGACGCTGCAAGAACAGGAAGATCACGATCACCGGCAGCATCGAGACGATCGACATCGCCAGGATGAAGTTGAACGGCACGATCAGCTCCGAGCTGAACTGCGCCAGGGCCACCGGCAGCGTGTACTTCGACGAGTCCTGGCTGATCAGCAACGGCCACAGGAAGTCGTTCCAGCGCCACATCACCGAGAAGATGGTCACCACCGCGATGGGGGCGCCGCACAGCGGCACGATCACCTGCAGGAACGTCCGCAGCTCCCCGGCGCCGTCGATGCGCGCCGCCTCGATGAGCTCGTCGGGCAGGCCCAGCATGTACTGACGCAGCAGGAACACCCCGGTCGGTGTCGCCGCCGGCGGGATGATGAGCCCCCACAGGGAGTTCACCAGACCCAGCGACGACGCCATCTGGTAGACGGGGATGAAGATCACCTGCAGCGGGATCATGATCGTCGCCAGCACCAGCAGGAACAGCAGGTTGCGGCCGCGGAAGTTGTACTTCGACAACCCGTACGCACACATGGTGTTGATGACGACCGTGAGCAGGGTCGCCGCCGTGGTGACGATGACGGAGTTCGTGAGGTAGGTCCCGAAGTCGAACCGCTCCAGCGCGCCGGTGTAGTTCTCGAACGTGAACCGGGCCGGGAACAGCGTCGGCGGCCGGGCCGCCAGCTCGGTCTCGGTCTTGAAGCTCGACAGCAGCGCCCACAGCAGGGGGCCGACGACGAGCACGGTGACGCCGATCAGCACCACCAGGCGGATCACGGACCAGGCGCTGGGTGGCGTACGCCTGGTGGTCGACGTCCAGGTGGTCGGGGAGCTGTTGCTCATGCGGCCTCCTGACGACGCCCGTTGAGGTAGTTGACGAGGGTGAACGCGAACACGCAGACGAACAGCACCACCGATCCCGCCGACGCGATGCCGTAGCGCACCGGCGAGAGGAACGCCTTCTCGTACACGTACTGCACCATCAGCGTCGTCGCCCCCACGGGGCCGCCGCCGGTGAGCGTGTAGATGAAGTCGAACGACTGGAAGCCCGAGATCGTCGAGAGGATCAGCACCACCAGGGTGGTCGGCCGCAGCAGCGGCCAGGTGATGTGGCGGAACTGCTGCCAGCCGGTGGCGCCGTCGACACGCGCGGCCTCGTACAGGGCGGGCTCGATGCCCTGCAGCCCCGACAGCATGATGAGCGTGTAGAACCCGACGTGGATCCACAGGCCCACGAACACCACCACGCCGAAGGTCAGCGTGTCTTGTGTGAGCCAGGCCACGCGGGTGCCACCGAGGGCGACCAGGATGTTGTTGACCACACCGTTGGTGCGCTCCAGCATCCAGCCCCAGATCAGGCCTACGACCACGGCCGACAGCAGCGACGGCAGGAAGATCACGGCCCGGAAGAAGCCGCGGCCCCGGAAGCTGTCGTTGAGCAGCACCGCCCCGAACGTGGCGAGCAGCGTGGTGAGGGTGACGTAGAGGGCGGTGAAGATGACGGTGCGCAGGAACACCGCCCCGAACTCCGCGCTGCTGAGGATCTCGGAGTAGTTCGCCCCGCCCACCCACGTGAACTGGCGCCCGTTGCTGGAGTTGTAGAGCGAGATGTTGAACATGTTGATGGCCGGCCAGATCGTGAACAGGCCGAAGATCAGCATGTTGGGAAGGACGAACAGGTACGGCGCCACCGACCTGCTCGTCAGCCGGAGCCGGCGACGGCCACCCGGGCGGGTGGCCGTCGCCGTCTGCTCACTGACCGGCATCCTTGAGCGCCTTCTCAGCGCCTGCCCTGATGTTGGTCGCCGCCTGCTGCGACGTGGTCTTGCCCTGCAGCACCGAGCCGAGCTCGGTCATCATCGTCTTGCCGGCGGCGCTGAAGGCGGGGGAGTACGTGGTGCCGTACGTGTCCTCCGGAGTCACGGCGACGTCGGCCAGGAAGGTGGCCATGTCGTTGGCGCGGGTCGAGTAGGTGATCCCGTCCTTGATCAGGTCCTTGCGGGTGGGCAGGAAGTTGGCCCCCTGGGCGTACTTGGTCTGCGCCTCCTTGCTGTTCATGAACGCGACCAGCTGCGAGGCCAGCGTGGGGCTCTTGGACGCCTTGAAGGCCGCCATGAACTTGCCGCCGGGCATGCCACCGCAGCGCTCCTGGCACGGGTTGGGCACCGCCGCCCACTGGAACTTGGCGCTCTTGTCGAACGCCGCGACCTGCCAGTTGCCCGAGAGGTAGACCGGCACCTGCTGGGCCAGGAAGATCTCGTTGGCCGCCTTGTACTTCGAGCCGGCCGCGAGGAACAGGTCCTTCGGCATCAGGCCGGAGTTGTTGACGTCGGCGAACTGCTGGATCGCCTTGGCGGCCTTCGCCTCGTCGAGGGCGGACTTGCCGTCCTTGGAGTAGAGCGTGGTGCCGTACTGGCTCAGCATCGTGGAGTAGCGGTGCGCCGAGACATCCATCGCGATGCCGTACTCGGTGCCGGCCGCCTGCTTCACCTTGGTCGCGGCGTCGATCATCTCCTGCCACGACTTCCACGGCTTGTCCTTGGTCGGCACCGGGACGCCGGCCTTGGTGAACAGGTCGACGTTGATGATCGGGCCGTTCATGGTGAGGTCGCTCGGCACGGCGAGCAGCTCGCCGTTCGCGCCGGAGGTGATGGTCTTGGCGCCGTCGATGAACACGTTGTCGAGGTCGGCCTTCGACGCCTTGTTGAGGTCGAGCAGATCAGCCTTGAAGGGCGTGATGTTGGCCAGGCGGGCGACGTCGGGGGCGTTGTTGCCGGCCAGGCGTGCCTGCAGGGTCTGCTCGAGGTTCGCGAAGGGGACCACCTCGAGGTTCACGGTGGCGCCGGTCTTGGCCTCGAACTGCTTGAGCAGGTCCCGGGTGACGGCCTCGTCGGGGCCGTCGGTGAAGTAGAGGTACGAGAGCTGCTTGGGCTCGTTCGCGGCGGCCGACGTGCCGGCCGGGGTGGTGGGCTCGGACTGGCCGGGAGCGCACGCGGTCAGCGCCAGCACCCCTGCCATCAGGGCGCCCAGCAGGCGCAGTGGTCGGTGGGTCATCGTGTCCTCTCAGGTTTCGGTGTCGGCCCCGGTCAGGCGCGACGCTGCAACGGGGTGGACTCTGTGTAGCCGAGGCGACGGCTGATGGCCTCGACGGTGCGCAGCAGCAGGCCGCTGAGCTCGGGCTCGCGGGGCTGCATGCGGTCGATGGGTCCGGCGACCGACACCGACGCCAGCGGCCGCCCGCTGCTGTCTCGGACGGCGGCGCCGAAGCACATCACGCCGACGTCGTTCTCGGAGTCGTCGATGGCGTACCCTCGCAGCCGTGCGGCGTCGATCTCGCGCCGCAACTGGCCCTTGTCGGTGATCGTGCGGTCGGTGACCCTGACCAGCGTGGTCTGGTCGATCCAGGCGTCGCACTCGGCGACGGGGAGCGCGGCGAGGTAGGCCTTGCCGAGGGAGGTGGTGGCCAGCGGCCGCCGCACCCCAAGCAGGCGCCGGACGCCGACCGTGTGGCGGCTGTGGTCCTCGTGGGCGATGTAGACGATGTCGTCTCCGTCCACGACGGCCATCAGGACCGCCTCCCCCACCTCGGCAGAGAGGTCGGCGATGTGGGCTCGCCCCGCCGCGTACGGGTCGAAGTTCGCCAGACCTGCCATGCCGAGCTTGATGGCCGTCTCCCCGGGCACGATCTCGCCGGTCGAGCCCGCCTCCCAGTCGATGAGGCCGTGCTGACGCAGGGCGCCCAGGACGCGGTAGGTGGCGCTGCGGGAGAGGTCGAGCCGGGCGACGATGTCTGCGGCGGTCGGCCGCTCGCCGGCAGCGAGGAGATCGAGGACGGCGAGACCGCGCGCCAGAGTCCCGCTCAGGGAGGCGTCGTTGTCGTCCACGGTCCTTCTCGTCCCGATCAGTGGTTCACCGTCGTGGTGAACGGGACGCACGTTAGTGAATGTGCGCTCGGTTGCGCAGCAGGTGAGACCAGATCGTGACGCCCCAGCTGGGCAGGGAGGTTGTCATTGCGGACAGCATCTGACCGGAGGTGCTCCTAGCGTGAGTGTCAGCACCGACACGAAGGAGACGACGTGGCCACGCAGTCGCAGGAGCGCACCGACCTGATCGATGCCCTGAATCGTCACCGCGGCTTCCTGCTGCAGACGGCCGAGGGGCTGACCGAGGAGCAGGTACGCATGCGCAGCACCGTCAGCAGACTCACCATCGGCGGCATCCTGAAGCACGTCGCCGACACCGAGGAGGGCTGGTTCGAGTTCGCCGAGACGGGGACCGACTCCTCCAGCGAGGTGTACGGGCAGGACGTCGACTGGGACCAGGTCGCCGCCGACGCAGCAGCTGGCATCGCGCAGGACGACCCCCGGTTCGAGCTCACTGACGACGAGACCCTCGACGCGCTGCGGGAGCGGGTGGCGGCTGTCGCGGCACGTACGGAGGAGCTGCTGAGCACCATCGACCTCGACCTGGCCCACCCACTGCCCGAGGCCCCGTGGTTCGAGCCCGGCACGACGTGGACCGTGCGCCGGGTGGCTTACCAGATGCTCGGTGAGATCAGCCAGCACGCCGGTCACGCCGACATCATCCGCGAGGCGATCGACGGCCAGAAGACGATGGGCTGAGGCCCCAGGGCTACGCGAGACGCGCGAGCGCTGGGGTGTTTCTCGTGACGGTCAGTCCCGGCGGCCCAGGCGCTCGCGGAACCAGCTCACGGTCTCGTTGAGACCCTCGGCCAGGGCGACGTTGTGCACGTCGGGGAACAGTGAGCGCATCACCGTGTTGTCGGCGAGCGACTTCTGTACGTCGCCGGCTCGCCCCGGCCCGTACGCGACGTCAGCGGTCAGCCCCGTCACCTGCTCCAGCTCGCCGATCAGGTCGCGCAGCGAGGTCTCCGTGCCGAACGCGGCGTTCACGGGCTCGTCGTGCGACACCCGGCGGGTGACCGCGTCCACGAGCAGGTCGGCCAGCGCGCCGACGTAGATGAAGTCGCGTGTGATCGACCCGTCGCCGTTGACCTGCAGCGGCTGGCCGGTGAGCAGTCGGTACGTCCACGTGGGCACCACCGCCGCGTACGGATGGAACTCGTCCTGACGCGGCCCGTACACGTTGAAGAACCGCAGCGCGAGCGTCGGCAGGCCGTACGAGGTCCCGTACGCGAGCGTGGCCTGCTCGGTGTACAGCTTCGTGGAGGCGTACGGGGTGAGCGGTCGCACCCAGTCGCGCTCCGTCTTCGGGAGGGTGGGGTTCGACCCGTACACGGCGCTCG
Organism: uncultured Propionibacteriaceae bacterium; assembly: GCA_936924635.1. Lineage (GTDB taxonomy): Bacteria > Actinomycetota > Actinomycetes > Propionibacteriales > Propionibacteriaceae > Fen-668. Next base: position 15,385 of record CAKZHP010000056.1, on the reverse strand, counting down.
ACGAGGCGACCACCACCTGCGCCCCCAGCGCCCGCGCCGTCTCCAGCACCCGCACCGTGCCCGTGGCGTTCACCTCGTGGCAGGCCAGCGGCTGCTCGATCGACTGCGGCACGCTCACCATCGCCGCGAGGTGGATGATGCTCTCGGCTCCCGCGGCGGCGTCGGCCAAGGCGGCCTCATCGAGCACCGACCCGCGTACGAGCCGTGCCTCGACCCCCTCCAGGTTTGCCTCGAAGCCGCTGGACAGGTCGTCCAGCACCGTCACCTCGTGCCCGGCAGCCACCAGACGGCGGGTGACCTCCGACCCGATGAACCCGGCCCCGCCGGTGACGAGCACGTGCATCTAGCTCTCCTTCGGTTCGGTGATGACGGTGAGCAGGTCGACGAGACCGGAGGCGAGCCTCTCCGGCCCGGCCGGCTGACCGCTGGCGTGGCCCAGTCGGAGCACATGGTCGAAGTACCCGGCGATCATCTCTGCTGTGAATCTCCGGGAGGTGCACAGCCGGCGCCCCATGGGCTCCAGGACGGTCTCGATGATGTCCATCGCCGTCGACAGCGTCTGCTCGGTGACGGCGGTGTAGGTCGCGCGCACCTCCGGCGTACGGATCGCGAACAGCTCTAGCTCGGCCAGCAGCAGGGTGTCGTCGACGTCGTGCGGCTGCAGGCCCACGAACACCTCCAGCGCGGCCGTGGCCACACCTGCGAAGTCGTCGGCCCCCAGCCCTCGTACGCGGGCCGCCGCCTCCTGCATCGCCGCCAACCTGCCGGCTCCGACCTCCTGGACCAGGTCGCTCACGAGATCGGCCATCGAGGCGTAGTTCGAGTAGAACGCACCTCGCGTGAAACCCGCCCGCTCCGAGACGGCCTCGACCGTCGCCCCGCCGGCCCCCCGCTCGGCGATCACGGCGCGAGCGGCGTCGAGCAGACGCGCTCGGGTCTTCGCCCGCCGGGCCGTGACAGCCATCTGCTGCGTCAAACTTGTCTCCTGCTGCGTCGTGGCGCTCACCCTATCGACCGGGGTCCCGCCCCTCCGAACAGCCACCCCGCCGCATCCCCACAGTCACTCCGCCGCATCCCCACAGCCTGGATCGATCCGCGCAGCCTTCATGCACGCTGCGCGGATCGACAGCGGCTGTGCGGATGCGGGCCATCGGGTGGAAAAGGCCACCGTCCGCATCCGATACGATTGTGTATCGAAGGGCGCGGGGGCGCCCGCCAGCAGCCGAGGGGACACATGTCGGGATTTCTGTACGACGTCGGGCGCTGGTGCTTCCGCCGCCGCGGCCGGGTGGTCATGGCGTGGGCGGCGCTGCTGCTGGTCGTCGGTGGCCTCGCGGCCCTGATCTCGCGCCCGATGAGCGACAGCTTCTCGATCCCCGGCGCCCAGAGCCAGGCCGCGCTCGACCAGCTGAAGATGACGTTCCCGGAGGCCGCGGACGCTGGCGCCACGGCGATCGTGATGCTGCCCGACGGCGTACGCGCCGACGACCCGAGCGTGAAGCAGCCGATCGAGGCTTGGATCACCACGGTCGAGAAGCAGCCCGGGGTGGCGGGGTCGATCAGCCCGTACAACGAGTACATCAAGGGCCGCGTCTCCACCGACGGCAGCGCCGCGCTGATCGGCATCCGGCTCGCCGGCACCATCTCCGAGGTCACAGACGAGACCAAGGACAACCTGCAGGAGCTGTCCCAGGACCTGGCGCGCCAGCTGCCCCAGGGGGCCACGGTGCTCATGGGCGGTGACGCGTTCGCCGTCCAGATCCCGCAGATCTCCATCGTGGAGGGCCTCGGCGTCGCCGTCGCCCTGGTGGTGCTGATCGGGGTGCTCGGCTCCGTGCTGGCCGGTGTGGTCCCGCTCGTGAACGCGCTGATCGGGGTGGCGCTGGCGATGGCCGTGACGTACGCCGCCACCCGCTTCTCCGACATCTCCTCCACGACCCCGATGCTGGGCCTGATGCTCGGCCTGGCCGTGGGCATCGACTACGCCCTGTTCATCCTGTCCCGCCACCGCGACCAGCTGGCCGACCCTGACCTCACCGCGGAGGAGTCCACCGCCCGCTCGGTGGCCACCGCCGGCTCGGCCGTGGTCTTCGCCGGACTCACCGTGATCATCGCCCTGGTCGGGCTGGCGGTCGCGGGCATCCCCTTCCTCACCACCATGGGCGCGTACGCCTCCGTGGCCGTCGCCATCGGCGTCGCGGTCGCGCTCACGCTGCTGCCTGCGGTGATGGGTTACCTCGGTGACCGCGTACGCCCGAAGGCCCGCAAGCGTGGCGCGCACGCGGACCCCGCCCCGACGACGACGCGTCCGCGTGGTGGCATCTCCGGCTGGTGGGTGCGCGCCGTCACCAAGGTGCCCATCCTCACCGTGGTGCTCGTCGTCGGCGCCCTCGGCGCGCTGTCGTACCCGGCCAAGGACCTGTGGCTGTCGCTCCCGAACGCGGGCCAGCTGCCGGCTGCGGAGCCGGCGCGCCAGACGTACGACGCCATCTCAGAGAAGTTCGGCCCGGGCTACAACGGCCCGCTCGTGGTGACCATGCAGCTGGTCGAGTCGACCGACCCGCTGGGCGTGCTGAACGGCATGAAGGCCGACATCGAGAAGATCCCCGGGGTCGTGCTGGTGCCTGCGGCGGTGCCCAACCAGAACGCCGACACCGGCATGATCCAGGTGATCCCCTCAACCGGGCCTGACGACGCGCGCACGGACAGCGTGGTCAGCGGCATCTACGCCCACGCGCAGGACTGGAAGGACCGGTACGGCGTCGACGTCGCCGTCACGGGCATGACCGCCGTGGGCATCGACATCACGAGCCGCCTGGAGGGGGCCCTGCTGCCCTTCGGCATCTTCGTGGTGGGGCTCTCGCTGGTGCTGCTCACCATGGTGTTCCGCTCGATCGCGGTGCCCATCAAGGCGGCCGTGGGCTACCTGCTCAGCGTGGGGTCGGCGTTCGGCGCCACCACCTTGGTGTTCAACCAGGGCTGGCTGAAGAACGTGGTCAACCTGCACGACACCACGTCCGTCATCTCGTTCTTCCCGATCATGACCATGGGCATCCTCTTCGGCCTGGCCATGGACTACGAGGTGTTCCTCGTGTCCCGCATGCGCGAGGAGCACGTGCACGGCAAGGACGCCCGGCTGGCCGTGCACGACGGCTTCGTGCACTCGGCCAAGGTCGTGGTCGCCGCCGCTCTCATCATGTTCGCGGTGTTCGCGTTCTTCGTGCCCCGCGGCGAGGGCGCAATCAAGCCGATCGCGTTCGGGCTCGCCGTGGGCGTGGCGGTGGACGCATTCATCGTGCGGCTCACGCTGGTCCCGGCGGTGCTGCACCTGCTGGGCGAGCGGGCCTGGTGGCTGCCGCGATGGCTCGACAAGGTGCTGCCCTCGTTCGACGTCGAGGGAGAGACCCTGTCGCGGCAGCTGAGCATGGCCGACTGGCCAGTCCCGGGCGACACCCATGTGGTGGCCGCCGAGGACGTGACCATCGGCGAGGACCCGGTGATCGTGGAGCCGGTGTCGCTGACCCTCGCCCCCGGTGAGGTGCTGGTCGTGACCGGCTCGGCGGTGGAGCGTGCGGCCCTGCTGCTGACGCTGGGTGGCCGGATGGCCCCGGCGTCCGGGCGGCTGAAGGTGGCCGGTCACTCGGTGCCCGACGAGGCGGGCAAGGTGCGACGCCGTACGGCGGCTCTCGACCCGCTGACCCCGAACCTGCCCGCACGGCTCCGGGCCCGCGACCACCAGCTGGTGCTGGTCGACGACGCCGACAAGCTGCACGGCCCGGCGCGTACGGCGCTCGCGGAGCTGCTGCGGCAGCCCGGCGAGACCGCCGTCGTGCTGGGCGCCACCACCGCGGAGGGTGTCCGCGACCTGATCACCAGAGGCGGCATGGTGCTGCCCCTCGACACGGGGACGGCTGCCGCCGTGCCCGCCGGAGCCCGAGGAGGGTCGGCATGAGACTGCTGGAGAACGCACGGCGTGGCCCCTGGTGGACGAAGGTGCTGGGCCTGGTGCTGGTACCGGTGCTGATCGCCGCCGGGCTGCTCGGCGCCACCTGGAGCTCGGACTCCCGGCTGCACCGGGTCGAGGCGGCCGTGGTCAACCTCGACGAGGCCGTCACCGTCAACGACCAGCTGGTGCCGCTGGGGCGGCAGCTGACCGCCGAGCTGGTCGACTCCGACAAGGAGCAGAACTTCCGGTGGGTGCTGGCCAACGAGAAGGCCGCCCGAGAGGGCATGAAGTCGGGCCGGTTCGCCGCGGTGGTCACGATCCCGAAGACCTTCTCGAAGGCCGCCACCTCCTTCGGGCGGGCGGCAGGGGAGGCCGAGCAGGCCACCATCCGGGTCGAGACCTCGCCGCAGGCGGGCATCGCCGACACCGCGCTCGGCCAGGCCGTGGCGCAGGCAGCGGCGCAGGCCCTCAACCGGACGCTCACGCAGACCTACCTCGAGAACATCTACCTCGGCTTCAACGAGATGGGCAAGCAGTTCCAGACCGTCGCCGACGCGGCCTCCCAGCTCGCCGACGGCCAGCAGAAGCTCACCGACGGCCTCGGTCAGGCGCGCGACGGCTCCAACCAGCTCAGCACCGGCCTGGAGACGGCGTACGGCAACGGCCCGGCGCTGCGCAGCGGCGGTACGCAGCTCGTGGGCGGTGTGAAGCAGTACACCGACGGCATCGGCCAGGCCGCCAGCGGCGCCCAGAAGCTCACCGACGGCCTTGGCCAGATCTCCGCCGGTTCGCCGCAGCTCCGCTCGGGCGGCACGCAGCTGGCCAGCGGGGCCAGCGGGCTGGCCAGCGGTGCGTACGCGCTGCGGGACGGCCTGGTGCCGTACACGCAGGGCACCACCCAGCTCGCCACCAGCACCTCGCAGCAGCTCGACATGCTGATCCAGCTGCGGATCCTGCTGGACAAGATCCAGGCGACGCAGGGCGGCGCCGACCAGACCCAGGTCGTGCCGCAGCTGCAGGTGGCGATCGCCGCGCTGCAGCAGCAGGTAGCCACCTCGCAGACCACCGCGAAGCAGCTGTCGGCCCAGGTCGGCGGTCTGCAGACCCAGATCACCACCGGGCTCGACCAGACCGCGAAGCAGGTGGCCTCGCAGTGCCCGCCGCAGGTGCAGCAGCTGGGGCCCGAGGCGTGCCAGGGGTACGTCGCCGGCGTGATGGCCATGACCCAGGCCGGCAAGCAGACCGTGGCCCAGGTGTTCTCGACGCCCGACCCGGCCACGGGGCGCACGCTCCAGCAGTCCTTGCAGCAGCTGTCGGCCGCGCTGGGTGCGATCGACGACGCCTCGCTGCGCGACATCCTCGCCCAGGTGAACGTGGTGCTGGGGATGACGCAGCAGATGCTCGCCCAGGGCGGTCAGCTGTCCTCGGTCGCCGACATGCAGGCGCAGAAGGGTCAGCTCGCCCAGCTCGCCGGGGCGGGGCCGGCGCTGGTCAGCGGCGCCACCCAGCTCGGTGACGGCGCGAAGCAGCTCTCCGGGGGTGTCTCGCAGTACGCCAACGGCGTGGCGCAGTACACGGGTGGCGTCGACCAGGTGGCCGGCGGGGCCGGGCAGCTCAGCTCCGGGCTGACGACCGCCGCGGCGGCCGGGCCGCAGCTGGTGTCGGGCGTCCAGGCGTACACCGACGGCGTCGGCCAGCTCGTCGACGGCATCGGTCAGGCCGCCGCGGGCTCCCGGGCGCTCACCGACGGCCTCGCCCAGACCACCGACGGGAGCAAGCAGCTGGCCGACGGCACTCGCCAGCTGGCCGACGGGCTGGAGAAGGGCGCCACCCAGATCCCGAGCTACACCGACGCGGAGCGCACGCAGCTCGCCACCGTGGTGGCCTCGCCGATCTCGGTGAGCGACCTCGACGGCCTCGTCACCCCGGCCGCCGCCTGGGCCAGCCTGCTCATGGTGCTGGCGCTGTGGGTGGGCGCGCTGGCGACGTACCTGGTGCTGCCCGCGCTCCGCAGCCGTCTCGCCCTCTCCAGCCGGGGTGCCGCGGCACTGGTCGGGGAGTCGCTGCTGCCGGGCCTGGCCGTCGTGGGCATCCAGGCGGTCGCGGTGGCCGCGCTAGGGCAGCTGTTCCTGCACCTGCCGGCCGTGCGCTGGTTCGGCCTGCTGGGCGTGCTGCTGCTCGCCGGTGTCGCGTTCGTGGCCGTGAACCACGCGCTGGCCGCGTGGCTGGGCGGCGCGGGCCGCGTGGTCGCGGTGCTGATGGCGACCCTCACGGTCGCCACCGCGGTGACGGCGGCGGCGCCGGCCTTCTTCGACAGCATTCGGCCGCTCTCGCCGGTGTCACCGGCGCTCGATGCCGTACGCACCGTGGTCGCCGGCGGCACCGGCGTCACGGGCTCGGTCTTCGTGCTCATCGGATGGGCGCTGATCGCGACCCTGCTCACGACAGCGGCGGTGCTCAAGGCGCGTACGGTGTCGCCGAAGATGCTGCTCGCCGCGGCGTGAGCCGCGCGGCCGGCGTGAGCGGTGGGATGATCCTGCGATGAGCACCTCACGGGTCGCGGTCTACCTCGACTTCGACAACATGGTCATCTCCCGCTACGACTCGCTGTTCGGCTCCGGGGCGTGGCGCAAGGACAACGCGCGTACGGGCACCGGCGAGCGGGTGGCTGAGCGGCTGACGCAGGCGACCGTCGACATCGGCGCGATCATCGACTACGCGACGTCGTTCGGCACGGTGTCGATGGTGCGAGGGTACGCGGACTGGACGGTGCCAGCCAACGCGGCGTACAAGCACCAGCTCGTCGACCGCGCCGTCGACCTGGTGCAGATGTTCGCCAACTCGGGCACCAAGAACGGCGCCGACATCAGGCTCTCCATCGACGCCGTGCAAGACCTGCTGCGCCACCCCGACATCACCCACCTGGTGATCGTGGCGGGCGACTCCGACTACGTGTCGCTGGCGCAGCGGTGCAAGAGCCTCGGGCGCTACGTGGTGGGCATCGGCATGGTCGGCTCCACCAGCCGCGCGCTGGTCGCCGCCTGCGACGAGTTCACCGACTACGCCGACATCCCGGGCGTGCAGGCACCGGCGGCGCCGCCGAAGGCCGTACGCAAGAGTCCGACTCCTCCCGAGCCGCCGGCCGTGGTCGACGACGGGGCGGTGGCCGGGACGATCACGACCAGTGACGCGGCGCCGGAGGAGGCGCCGAAGCGGCGGCGTACGGTCAAGGCGGTCGACCCGCAGGTCGCCGCGACGACGCTGCTGGTGCGGGCCATGGAGGTCGGCGGTGCCAGCGAGGACGGCTGGATGAACAGCGGCGGGCTGAAGAGCCAGATGCAGCGGCTGGACCCGGCGTTCAAGGAGAAGTCGCTGGGCTACTCGTCGTTCCGCGCGTTCGTGGAGTCGCGCGAGAAGGCCGTGGAGACCAAGGTGCAGGGCAACGGGCAGCTGGTGGTGCGGCTGCTGCCGGCGGCGACCGGGAAGACCGTCTGAGTCAGGGCCACGCCAGGGGGCGGCGGCTGATGAAGGTGCGCTCGCTGCCGTCGACGGGGTCGGTGAAGCTCAGCTCGCGGGCCACGAGCTGCAGCGGGGGCCCGATCTCGTCGGGGTTCCAGTCCAGGATCTCGGGGTAGAGCGGGTCGTTGACGATCGGGATCCCCAACGAGGACAGGTGGATCCGCAGCTGGTGGGTACGCCCCGTGGTCGGCGTGAGCCGGTAGCGGGCGGTGTCGCCGCGCACCTCGGTGCGCTCGATGTACGTCTCGGCGTTGGGCGGTGCCCCGGGGATCTCGCGGGCCTGGAAGAAGCCGCGCTCCTTGACGATGTGGCTGGTCACCCGCAGCGGCAGCCGCAGGTCGGGGTCGTGGCGGCCCAGGGCCTCGTACGTCTTGTGCACCTGCCGCGCCGCGAACGCCTCCTGGTAGGGCCGCCGCCACTCCTGCCGGGTGGTCAGCACGAGCACGCCGGCGGTGAGCAGGTCGAGCCGGTGGGCGGGGCCGAGCTCGGGCAGGCCGAGCTGCTGGCGCAGCAGCACCACCGCCGACTGGGTGACGTGCCGACCGCGGGGGATCGTGGAGAGGCCGTGGGGCTTGTCCAGCACCACGAGGCGGTCGTCTCTGTGGAGCAGGGAGAGGTCCCAGTCGCGTACCGGCTCTGGACGCAGCTCGCGGTGGAACCAGACGAAGGTATGGGGCGTGTACGGCTCGGGGCCGGTCACCGGGGAGCCGTCGGCCAGCACGAACCGGCCCTCGGCGAGCATCTCGGCGACCGGAGCGGTCGGTGCCAGCCGCGCGTGGAGGAAGTCGCCGAGGGTCGCGTACGGCGCGGGTGCGCCCGTGACCCGGTCGGGCGTACGGACCCAGGCGGCCTGCAGCCCGTGGCGCGGCGGGAGGGGAGAACGAGGCGGCACGGCTAACCGGTCTGCGGACCGCTGGTCGCGCAGGCGTGGCAGGGGTGTCGCATGCCGTGACCCTACGGGACGCTGCAGAACCGCACAGATCCGAGGGGTGCCGCGGCCAGGGCTGATCGCTGCGCTGGTCGCCGTAGGGGTCGAGCCCGCCTCGTGCGGCAAGCCGCGGCGGTCAGTGGGAGAATCGCGGGGTGACTGACGCGTCGACGACCGCCCCCCGCCCCGCGGGTCAGGTCAACCTCACGAAGTACGCCTGGCTGTCGATCGCTGCGGCGATCGTCACGATCGCGCTCAAGGCGGGGGCCTGGCTGCTGACGGGGTCGGTGGGTCTGCTGTCCGACGCCGCGGAGTCGGTGGTGAACCTGGTGGCGGCGTTCGTGGCGCTGCTGGCGCTGCGGGTCGCCGCCCGCCCGGCCGACGAGGACCACATGTTCGGCCACAGCAAGGCCGAGTTCTTCTCCGCTGCCATCGAGGGTGTGATGATCTTCGTCGCGGCCGTGGTGATCCTGATCACCGCGGTGCAGCGGTTCATCCACCCGCAGCCGCTGGAGAACGTAGGCGTCGGCCTGGCGATCTCCGCCGTGGCGTCGGTGCTCAACGGAGTCGTGGGCTGGGTCCTGATCCGTGCGGGTCGTACGCACCGTTCGCTGACCCTCATCGCCGACGGCAAGCACCTGATGACCGACGTGGTGACCTCGATCGGCGTGGTCGTCGGAGTGCTGCTGGTGTGGCTCACGGGCTGGGATCGCCTCGACTCGATCGTGGCGTTCCTGGTCGGCGTGAACATCGTCGTCACCGGTTGGAAGCTGGTGACCGAGTCCACCGCCGGGCTCATGGACTCGACCATGGCCCCGGAGGAGAACGCCGCCATCGTGGAGATCCTGCGCCGCCGCAGCAGCGACGAGGTGCTGTTCCACGGGTTGCGTACGCGTCATGCCGGCCGTCACTCGTTCGCCATCTTCGACATGCTCGTGCCAGGAGCGTGGTCGGTGGAGAAGGCCCACGACCTGCTCGAGGAGATCGAGCAGGAGATCAAGACCGCCCTCCCGGGCATCGACCTCCGCGTGCACCTGGAGCCCAGGGAGGACCCGCGCGCGTACAACGACCATCCGGTCGAGATCCCGATCGTCCGCGCCGACGACTGACCGCGCGTCAGTTGTCGAGCACGACCTCGTCGACCGTGGCCGTGGTCAGGCGCAGCTCGACGGGGACCTCGTCGCCCACGGCCGGGGCCGGCGCGGAACCGGGGAGGAACACCAGCGACGACTGCATGTGCGGCGGCTCCACGAACCAGCGCTTCTTGCCGCCGATGGTGAACGGCGACTTCGCGAGGCCGACGGCCTCCATCGAGCCCGAGACCACGGAGACGAGGCGCTGGCGAGCCGTGGCGGCCGAGGTCGGTGCCTCCAGACCCACCCCGTGGGCCGTACCTCCCGACAGCACGACCACGTGCCCGTCGGCAGGCATCGGCCGCTGCCAGTAGCCGATCCGGTCGCCGCGCGAGACCGCATGGACATCCAGCACTGTCGCGCTCGTACGCCGGCTCGAGGCCGCCCCGAGCCAGAGGTTCGTGCCCATCCGCAGCCGGTTGTCCGTTCCGCGCAGCCGCTCGTACTCCGCCGCCGTCACGTGCGAGAACCACAACGGGGCACGGCGCACCGCCGCAGCTGCCGCGCCCAGTCGCTCCGCCTCGGCGAGGTTGCCGCCGGTCGCCGCCGGCATCGGCAGGTGGATGGTCCAGCCGACCAGCTCCACGCCCTCGATCGGCCCGAGCTGCCCCAGGTCGTCGAGCGACAACCCGTGGCGCCGCATGGAGGTCAGCAGCTCCAGCACCACCCGCGGCCGGTGCCCGGAGGCCGTGACCGCCTGGAGGTCGTCGACCCTCGACACCGTGTGGATCACGCGCGGGTCGGCGAGCAGCTCGTGCGCTCCCGGCTCGAAGGGACGCCACGGCTGCAGCACCACGATGCTGCCCTGGAACGCGTCGCGCACCGCCGCCACCTCGGGGAGCGTCCCGACGGCCAGGCTGTCCACGCCCAGTCGTTGCGCCTCAGCGGCGAGCAGCCCGAGCCCATACCCGTACCCGTTGCCCTTGGCCACTGGCACCAGCCCGGGCGCCTGCTGGGCGACCGTGCGCAGGTGCGTGCGCCACGCACCACCGTCGACCCGCAGCCGGACGCTCATCGCCTGACCGCCCGCCGTGCCTTGCCGACGAGACCCCGCACGCCGGCCACCGCGGACCGGGCCTTGCCGAGGTAGCGGTCACGGTTGAGGTACGCCTGGAACGCCGCGTACAGGGCGCGGTTGACGGGCTTGTCCCACTCGCCGAGATACTGGACGGCCTCTCCGCCGGTGCCCACCTTGAACTGGATCAGCCCGATCTCCGGGTCGTCGGCACCGACGCCCTCGGTGATGCCCCGCAGGTCGTACACGGTCGCCCCGGCCTCCACCGAGTCGCGGATCATGCGCCACTGCACCGCGTTCGACCCGCGCACCTCGCGCTTCTGGTCAGACGACGCACCGTACGAGTACCAGGCGTGCGTGCCCACCCGCACCCACGTGGTCGCCGCGACCAGATCGCCCTGGTGACGGGCCAGGTAGAGGCGGATGCGGTCGGGGTCCTCGGCGCGCAGGGCGTCCCACATGGTCTCGAAGTACGCGAGCGGGCGGCCCGTGAAGTGGTCGCGCTTCGCGGTCTCCAGGTAGAGGGCGTGGAACGCTGCCAGGTCCTCACGGCCACCCTGGCTGACCTCGACGCCCTCCTTGTCGGCCTTCTTGATGTTGCGCCGCCAGAGCTGGTTCATGCCCTTGAGCAGGTCGTCGGTCGACTTGCCGGCGAGCGGGAGCTGGAAGTTGAACTCGGGCTGCCCGGCCGCGAATCCCTCCTCGCTGCCCGGCGGCAGCCAGCCGGCGTGCAGCAGCTGCGCCCGCAGCCGGGTCGCGGCGGGGTCGAGCGTGTCGGGCGTGACCTCGGACAGCCTGGTCACGGCCTCGTCCGCCACGGCCGCCTTGATGGTGTCGGCGCCCCAGCGCCGCCAGACGAGGGTCGGCCCGATCCGTACCGCGAACGCGCCCTTGCCCTTGAGGTAGGCGACGAGCGGGTCCAAGAGCTCCGTGATCGAGGGCGTGGTCCAGTCGAGCACCGGGCCCTCAGGCAGGTACGCCAGCGAGCGACTGATCGTCGGCAGCGAGCGGTAGAGCACCAGCCCGACGCCGACGAGCCGGTCACCGTCGTACCAGCCGATCGTCTCCGACGCCCACTCCGGCTTCACGGCGGCCCACGCCGGCGTCTGGAGGAAGCTCGCCGTGCCGCGCTGCTCGATGAACTCGAGGTGCGCCTCGGCGGAGACCGGCCTGATCTGGATGCTCACGGGCTGAATCTACCGGTCGCCGAGCGAGAGGCCTCGCGGGGAGGGCCGGGGGCGACTCGGGCCGGTCGCAACGCTTGGGGTCGTTGCGGCCGGCCGCGAGCCCTTCCTCCGCCGTCGGCGCCGGCCAGAGGATGGGCGCTTGGGGTCGTCCACCCTCCGCGGCTCGGGCCCTTGGGGTGGCCCGACCCGGTTCTACCGTCGTGCCGACACCTGGACGCCCGCGGGCGGCTCCGTGGCGGAGACCATCGGAGCGGCCACCGCGTACGTGGCGGCGACGAGGCCGAGAACGATGGTCGTCCGGGCGGCGGGGCCCGCGAACGCGTCCCTGATCGAAGCCACCAGGCTCTGGGTCCGACTCATCACTCGTGCCTCCTCTCGGGGCCGGAGTCTTCCCTCAGCCCCACGAGAGCCGTTGGCTCTATGAGTGACTTCTCACCGAGTCGTACTCCGCGGTGGGGGAGCTCCGGCGCGTACGGGTGAGCAAGCGCTCACTCGATCGGAACCGTTTGCTGGGGCCCAACTACCCTGAGAGCGCCACGTTCTCGTGATAGCCCGTCGTGCGGGCACTGGAAGGCACTTCATGGACGCCCTGTCTCGGTTCTCCCTGCGCAACCGCGCGCTCACCGCCCTGCTCACGGTCTTCGCGATCGCGGCCGGCTTCTGGTCGACGGTGACCCTCAAGCAGGAGCTCTTCCCCAGCCTGCAGCTGCCGGTCATCGGCGTGGTCACCACCGTGCCGGGCGCGAACGCCGAGGTCGTCGAGGGGCGGGTCACCAAGCCGATGGAGGCGGCGGTCCTCAGCCTGCGTGGCGTCGACCAGGTGACGGCGCGCAGCCAGGGCTCGGTGTCCACGGTGCTGGTGCAGCTCACGTACGGCGAGGACCTGGGTCGCGCCCAGAACGAGGCGCAGCGGGCCGTGATGAACGTGCGGAACCTGCCCGAGGGTGCCTCCACCAGCGTCTTCGCCGGGAGCATCGACGACTTCCCGATCATCTCGATGTCGGTCTCTGGCGGTGCCGACAAGTACGCGCTGCTGTCAAAGGTCCAGAAGATCGCGGTGCCGAAGATCGCCGACATCGAGGGCGTGAGGGACGTCCAGGTGAGCGGCGTGGCGGCGCAGAAGCTGACCATCGACGTCGACCAGGCCAAGCTCGCCCAGCTGGGCGTGAAGCCGGAGGCGCTGGCGAACGTGCTGCGTGACAACGGCGTCGAGTTCCCGGCCGGCACCATCCCGGGCGCCGACGGCAAGGAGCTCTCCGTGCAGGCCGGCTCGACACTGCGATCGGTCGAGGAGGTGCAGCGCCTGCCTCTGGCCGCACGCACCGGCTCGGTGAAGCTCAGCGACGTCGCGTCCGTGACCCTGCAGGAGCCACCTGCCACCAGCTACACCCGCACCAACGGCGAGCCGAGCCTGACGGTCTCCATCGTGAAGACGCCCGACGGCAACACCGTCGCCATCTCGCGCGAGCTGAACGCCATGCTCGCCGACCTCGAGAAGGACATGGGCGGCGACGCCAAGATCAACGTCGTCTTCGACAACGCCCCGTTCATCCAGGAGTCGATCACCGACCTGGGCACCGAGGGCGCGCTGGGTCTCGCCTTCGCCGTCCTGGTGGTGTTCGTCTTCCTGCTCAGCGTGCGGCTCACGCTCGTGACGGCCGTGTCTATCCCGCTGTCGCTGCTGATCGCGCTCCTCGGCCTGCGGATCGGTGGCGGCACGCTCAACATCATCACCCTGGCGGCTCTGACCATCACGGTCGGCCGTGTGGTCGACGACTCGATCGTCGTCATCGAGAACATCCAGCGCCACATCCATATGGGGCAGGACAAGCGGACGGCCATCCCGCGGGCCGTGAAGGAGGTGGCCGGCGCCGTCACCTCCTCGACCCTCACCACGGTGGCCGTGTTCCTGCCGCTGGCTCTCGTCGGCGACGTCACCGGGGAGCTGTTCCGCCCGTTCGCGCTGACTGTAACCCTGGCGATGCTGGCGTCCCTGTTCGTGGCGCTGACGATCGTGCCGGTGCTCGGCTACTGGTTCCTGAAGTCTGCGCCGGTCGACCAGGTCGTGGAGGATGACAACGCCTTCCACGAGCCGGTGACCCGGGTGCAGCGGGCGTACCTCCCGGTGCTGCTGTGGTCGCTGCGGCACAAGGTGATCACGTCGCTGCTGGCGCTGGCGCTGCTCGCCGCCTCCCTGTACGGCGCCACGCACCTCAAGACCGACTTCATCGGCAGCGCCGGGGGCAACACCCTCACCATCAGCCAGCAGCTGCCCCAGGGCACCTCGCTGGCCGACACCGACGCGAAGGCGCGCGAGGTGGAGCGGGCGCTGGCTGACCGGGACGACGTGGAGTCGTACCAGGTCACGGTCGGCGCCGGTGAGCTCGCCGTGTTCACCGGCGGCAGCGCGAGCACCGCGACCTTCAACCTCACGCTGAAGGCCGGGGCCGACGCGACCAAGACGCAGCGCGACCTCGAGGCGTACGCGGACGCGCACCCCGCCCTGGGTGCGCTGACGGTGTCGTCGGGCCAGCAGGGGTTCGGCAACCAGACCGAGATCGTCATCACCGCCCCCGACGACGCGGCCCTTCGGACCGCCGTGGACACCGTGTCGGAGCGGATGAAGTCGCTCTCCTCCGTGCGCGACGTGACGTCTGACCTGACAGCGCTGGTGCCCTCGGTGGTCATCACAGCCGACCGTACGAAGGCGGCCGAGGCTGGCCTCAGCGAGGCCGCCGTGAGCGGCCTGGTGTCGGTCGCGCTGCGCGGCCAGAACCTCGGCCAGGTGACGTTCGACGGGCTCACCCACGACGTGCTGCTGCGCATGTCGGCGGCCCCGGCAACGCTCGACGGCCTCAAGAAGGTCGTCGTGGGGGTCGGCCCGCGCGGGCCGCTGACCCTCGCCGACGTCGCCACCGTGAAGGAGGAGATGAAGCCGGCCACGCTCACGCGCATCGACGGTCAGCGCTCCGCCTCGGTCTCGGGCACCCCGACCACCGACAACCTCAGCGAGGTGACCACGCAGCTGCAAGAGATCGTCGACTCCGTCGAGCTGCCGGCGGGCGTGAAGGCGTCGGTGGGTGGCGTGTCGGCCGACCAGGCGGAGGCCTTCCAGCAGCTCGGTCTGGCCATCGTGATCGCCATCGCGATCACGTACGCGATCCTCGTCGCCACCTTCAAGTCGCTGCTGCAGCCGCTGATCCTGCTGGTGTCGATCCCGTTCGCGGCCACCGGCGCCATCGCGCTGCTGCTGGCCACCGGCACGCCGCTGGGCCTGCCCGCGATCATCGGCGTGCTGATGCTCGTCGGCATCGTGGTCACCAACGCCATCGTGCTGATCGACCTGGTGAACCAGTACCGGGAGCGGGGCGCGACCCTGCGCGTGGCGGTGATCGAAGGCGCGCGGCACCGGCTGCGACCCATCATCATGACCGCCCTGGCGACGATCCTCGCGCTGACGCCGATGGCGCTCTCGCTCACCGGCGGCGGGGCCTTCATCAGCCAGCCGCTGGCCATCGTCACCATCGGTGGACTCTTCAGCTCCACCCTGCTGACGCTGATCCTCGTCCCGGTCCTCTACGTCTGGGTCGAGCGCGCCCGCGGGCGGCGGAGCCGCAGGCGGGAGCTGGCGGCGGCCGAGGCGACCTTCCGGGCTTT
>CAKZHP010000055.1 GCA_936924635.1 uncultured Propionibacteriaceae bacterium | reverse complement strand
GGGAGACCACCGGCCCCGCCGTCGTTCTGGGAGTCTGCGACGTGGGCCCCCTTCGACGTGCGTGTCACCCGCGTGAGGGCTGGCGCTCGCGCGACGTGAGGTGTGCCACGCCCTGGACCTCCGCCCTCGTCTGGGAATCAGCGGGAACGGTGGACGACCCCTAGGATCTCCGGCGGAAAGGACCCCACATGACGCTCTGGACCCTGCACGGCAACGGCACCCTCGAACCAGGAGCCGTGGTCGGGCCCACCGAACGGCTGGGCTGGGGCAAGACCGTCGGCCTCGGCGCCCAGCACGTGGTCGCGATGTTCGGCGCCACCTTCGTGTTCCCGCTGCTGATGGGCCTCAATCCGCAGCTCGCGGTGATGATGAGCGGCATCGCGACGCTGGTGTTCCTGTTCGTGGTGAAGCACCGGGTGCCCAGCTACCTGGGCTCGTCGGCCTCCTTCACCGGCGTCGCCACCGCCATCTATGCCGCCGGCGGCAACCCCTCCCACGTCACGGGCGCCCTTCTGGTGACCGGCCTGGCCCTGTTCGTCGTCGGCCTGATCATCCACTTCATGGGGTCGGGCGTCATCCATCGGGTGCTGCCACCGGCAGTGACGGGAGCCGTGGTGATGCTGATCGGGTTCAACCTGGCCCCCGTCGTCGCCGGCACCTACTGGCCGCAGGACCAGTGGGTCGCGCTCCTCGTCATGCTCGTGGTGGTGGGGCTGAGCGTGGGGGCCCGCGGCTTCGTGAGTCGGATCGCCATCTTCCTGTCGCTGATCATCGGGTACGCGGTGTCGTACCTGCTCGACCGGGTTGCCGGGCCCATCACGTCCTTCTCCCCCGCCGTCGGCAAGGTGACCGAGCACCTGCGCGTCGACTGGAGCGGGGTGGCCGCGGCACCGTGGTTCGGCCTGCCGCCGGCGACCGACCTCGCCAGCTGGAAGCTGGGCGCCGCCACCAACGTGGTGGGCTGGCACCTGCCGAGCTTCAACGTGGCGTTCGCCCTGGTCGCCCTGCCGGTCGTGATCGCCCTGATCGCCGAGAACACCGGCCACGTGAAGGCTGTGGCCGAGATGACGCGCGAGCCGCTGGATGCGTACATGGGGCGTGCGATCGCCGCCGACGGCGGCGCCTCGGTGCTGGCGACCGCGGTCGGCGCTGGGCCGACGACGACGTACGCCGAGAACATCGGCGTGATGGCGGCAACGCGGGTGTACTCGACGGCCGCGTACGTGGTGGCGGCCGCTGTCGCGATCGTGTTCGGGTTGTCGCCGAAGTTCGGCGCCGTCGTGTCGGCGACCCCGGGCGGGGTGCTGGGCGGGATCACGGTCGTGCTCTACGGGATGATCGGCCTGCTCGGCGCGAAGATCTGGAAGGAGAACAACGTCGACTTCGGCAACCCGGTGAACCTGGTGCCGCTGGCCGCCGGCATCATCATCGGCATCGGCGGCGTCTCGCTCACCTTCTCCCCCGAGTTCTCCCTGGGCGGGATCGCGCTGGGCACGATCGTGACCGTGGTGCTCTACCACCTCGCCCGGGCCATCGCCCCGGCCCACCTGCGAGACGTCGCGGGTGCGAACCTCATCTACGCGGCGCCCGGCAACTACGAGGAGCCTGACGCGACGTGAAGCGCGCCCGGCTCCCTGGGGCGTACGGCATCCTTGCGACTCGCCCGGGCAGGGAGAGCGTGACGGCCAGCGTCTGAGGCGGTCTCGCGGCGCGGGCGGGTGTCCTGAGGCCGCGCCTGGATTGGCTAACGTCTGCGCCCGTGCCGAGCGCAACCATCCCCCCTGTGACCGAGACCTCGATGAACACCCCCCAGATGCGGCGCATCCTCTTCTCGAGCTTCATGGGGTCGGCGATCGAGTTCTACGACTTCCTCCTGTACGCCCTGGCGACCAGCCTGGTCTTCAACAAGGTGTTCTTCGCCAACATGAGCGAGGGGATGGCCTCGGTCGCTGGCTTCGCGACGTTCGCCACCGGCTACCTCGCCCGGCCGATCGGCGGATGGCTCTTCGGGCAGCTCGGCGACACCGTCGGCCGCAAGGCGGTGCTCGTCATCACCATGCTCATGATGGGGCTCGCCTCCGTCGGCATCGGTCTGCTGCCAGACCAGCGCTCCTTCGGGGTCGCGGCACCGATCCTGCTCCTGGTGCTCCGGGTGCTCCAGGGGATCGGGCTCGGCGGCGAGATCGGCGGGGCCGTGCTGGTCGCGGTGGAGCACGCCCCCGGTCACCGGCGAGGGTTCGCCGCCTCGTTCGCCAACCTCGGCGGCCCTGCCGGCTCCTTCCTCGCCGCGTTCGTGATGGGGCTGTTCAGCAGGTCGCTCTCGCCGGAGGCCTTCCTCTCCTGGGGCTGGCGGGTGCCGTTCCTGCTGTCGATCGTGCTGCTGGCGGTGGGCATGCTAGTCAGGCTCCAGGTAAGCGAGACGCCCCTGTTCCGCGAGCTGCAGGAGACCTCGGAGGCTCGGCGGACGCCCGCGGCGGACGTCTTCACCAAGCACTGGCGCCCGCTCGCCCTCGGCATCCTGGCCGGGCTGGCCGGCTTCGCGACCCAGGGCTTCATGTCGGTCTGGGCCGTGCAGCGCGCCACGGCGCTCAAGGTGCCGCAGACCGCGATCCTCGACATCAAGGCGTGGGCGCCCATCGGGATGTTCGTCGTGATGGCCTTCGCGGCCTGGATCTCCGACCGGGTCGGCCGGCGTGGGGTGATGCTGACCGCCTGCGCCGTCGGGGCGGTGCTGGCGTTCCCGCTGCTCGCTGCCCTCAACACCGGCACGGTGTGGGGCACCGCCCTGGCCATCATCGCCGGGCAGGCGATCATGCAGGGGGCTCTGTTCGGGCCGTACACGGCGTTCCTGTCGGAGCTCTTCCCGACCTCCGTGCGCTACACGGGCACCTCGCTGGCCTATCAGACCGCCTCCACGCTGGGGGCCGGGTTCACCCCACTGCTCGCTGCCGAGCTGATGCGCCGCTACCAGTCGATCACCCCCATCGCGATCGCGTACGTGGTGGCCTTCGTCATCACCGCCGTGGCCGTGTACGCGACGCGTGAGGGCCGTACGGTCGACCTGCGCACCCGCTGACCCGGGCGCGCCGCCAGCCGCGGTGCGGGGTGCGCGTGACCTGACGCCGCAGCCAGGCGTCAGGTGGTGCCGGGGCGCGTACGGCCTCGGGGCCGCGAGACCACGGCGTGCGCCCCGTGCGGGGGATGTTGTCCACAGGCCGGAGCGACATCAGGTGCTGGCCCTGCCGCCTGTGGACAGCTGAACCATGCTGACGCCGGGCCCCATGGTCGGGAACATGACAGCACTCATGGAGGCACCGGGCGGCTTCGAGCGGCCGGGCTGGGCGCGCGGGGACGCGCTCTGCGAGGAGTACTACGACACCGAGTGGGGTGTGCCGGTCGTCAACGAGCGGGGCCTGTACGAGCTGGTGGCCCTGGAGGGGTTCGTGGTGGGGCTGTCCTGGCGGCTCGTGCTGCGGCGCCGCGAGGGGCTGCGCCGCGCGTTCGAGGGGTTCGAGCCTGACGTGGTGGCGGCGTACGGCGAGGAGGACGTGCGGCGCATCCTCGCGGCCGACGACGTCATCCGTAACGAGCGCAAGATCCGGGCAGCGATCACGAACGCCCAGGCGACGGTCGGCCTGCGATCCGATGGCGGCCTGGCCGAGCTGGTCTGGTCTGCCCAACCCGCCCAGACGCCGGTCCCCAGGGCGGCCGAGGACGTGCCGTCGGTCTCGCCTGAGTCGGAGCGGCTCGCGGGCGCACTCCGACACCGCGGGTTCGTGCACGTCGGGCCGGTCACGATCCAGGCACTGATGGCTGCGGCGGGCGTGATCGACCTGCACCTGGCCGGCTCACCCCGCCGCGGCTGCTCCGGGCTGTGGCACCGCACGGGTCGTCGTCGGGCACGCCCGCGGCTACCCGGGGCGTGACGCCACGACGGGGGGAGCCGACGTGGGGGGAGCAGACCGGCGAGGGCCTCTCCGAGACCGACCCCCTGGCAGCTCATGAGGCCGTCGGCGCCTTCGGTGGGCTGGGGGGTTCACGGTCCGCCGGCCGGCGCTGCGGAAGCTCTGACCAGGTGCCGTGACGCGTGCCCATGTCGCGTACAGCGGGCGCGGCTCGCTCAGACCACGTGCGCCGTACCTGGGTCAGCGCCGCGGGATGTGTTGTGCGCGTCCCCCTACCTGGGGTCGGTCCGGTTCCTCCCCCGGGGCCGTGAGCAACCGTTCGTCACCGGCCGCGCCGTCGGGCAGGAGCCGGCCGACCTCGAGCTTGTAGCCGGTGATGGCCAGGGCCAGACGCAGCTGCCCGAGACGACCAGCGTCGCCGCCCACCCGGGGTACGCCGACACGGACCTGCAGACCCTGCAGGTCTCAGGAGCGCAGGCGGCCGTGATGCGCCTGGCCAATCTGCTGATGTCCGTGCCGGTGCCCGTCGGCGCAGACCCCTGCCGTGCGCCGCCACGGTCCCCGGGCTGCCGAGCGGGGTCTTCGTCGGGCCGTCGCGGCTGGGCGGCTACCGGGGCGACCCGGCATCGCCTCGTCGTCACGCCCCTCTCAAGACCCTGCCGTCGGCGAGAGGCTGTGGCGCTGGGCGGAGGAGACGACGCGAGTGAGCTACCTGAGCGACTGAGGACGCTCGCAGCGACCGTTGGCCGGCTGCTTCGCCTACGAGTCAGCGCTCTTGCGCAGACCCAGCGCGGACAGGCTGACGCGGTGCTCGGGGTTGCCGATCCAGGCCTCGTAGGTGAGGTCCTCGCTGGTGACGTGGTCGACCACCGCAAAGGTGGCGTAGATGAACGCTGCCACCTGGTTGATGTGCCGGTCGGCCTCGTCGGCGCGGGCGAGCTGCTGCCAGACCGGGATCTCGTCGTCCGGGTCGGCCCAGCCAAGACTGCGCATGGCGTCCATCTCGACGTCGGAGAGCTGCCTCGGAGCGGTGACGCGGATGTCGATGCCACCCTGACCGGTGGAGTCCAGGGTCACCTGGGCACCGCCGTCGGCAGCACGGATGACGACGTGGCCGCCGTCGGGGAACTGCCCCAAGACCTGGGCGAGGCCCAGCACGAAGGTCTGGTCACCTCCGCTGAGCTGAGCTGTCATGAACGTTCCCCCCCGACTCGACGACGGCGTGCATCGTACAAAGGCCCTTGCGACGCTGGCGTCAGGCACGCGGGGGTGTGCTCAGGTCGAGGTTCGATCGCGCTGACGTAGGGTCGCGGGAACGGCCCGTCACCGGGCCTCGCCGCCGTACGCGGGCCTCAGACCTCGAGCCAGCCGTCCACGGGTGCGGCGACCGGCGGGCAGACTTCCAGCCAGCCGACGAACCAGGGCAACAGCAGCAACAAGCAGGTCATCACCACTCAGCCGGCCAAGGGAGACCTCGACCTGCGCACCCAGCAGCTCAAGGTCACGGCTGCCGAGGCGATCGACATCGCCACCAAGAAGGTCGGCTCCGGCGGGATCCTCCATGCCGTCGAGCTGGACCACTCCTCGACCGTCGGCGCGTACACCTGGGACCACCTGGGACGTGAAGATCCTCAAGGACGGCCAGGACCACAATGTCGTCGTCGACGGGATCAACGGGTCCGTCGTCAAGGACGAGTCCGACAGCACCAGCGACCAGGAGAAGGCGATCGACCTCTCCGACCTCATGACGCTGGACGAGGCCATGAAGCTCGCCACGGCGCAGGTAGACGGCCCGGTACGCGAGTGGAAGCTCGAGTACGACGACGGGTTCCGCGCCTACCAGTTCGACATCGCCAAGGGCGGCGGCAGCAGCACCACCGAGGTGACGGTGAACGTCGACACCACGAAGGTGACGGTCGACTGACTCCGAGCCGGCCGGCGAGGAGCCCAGCACTCGTCGGCCGGCCAGCCCGCTGCCCGCTTGCGCGTCCAACGGTGCCTCGGCAGTTCTGCCAGCCGTCGAGAGTCACAGCGGCCCCACAGGGAGCGGCCAGCCCGGAGCCAGCGCGCAGGGGTTGTCTGAGGTCGTCGCCCGGAGACCCGGGCACCGAGACGGGAGGCCCACCATGACCCAGCAGCAGCCCACCTGGCAGCCCCAGCAGGTTCCCCAGCAGGCGCCGGGACTCACCCCCCGCGCGTACATCCCTCCCGCGGCCCAGGAACCGGTCCCCGCGTACGCCCCGACGGGGCAGCCGGCCGGCCCGTACGCCATCGGTCAGCACCCCGCCGAGCAGACCGGCGTCAGGGGGGCCGGATCCGTGCCGTTCTCCACGCCCGGCGCTCAGCCGGCGTCGACCCCGACGACCACCAGGCCCCGGCGGAGGGTCGCGGGCCGGCTCGCGTCCCTGGCGGCCGCGTTCGCGCTCGCGACGGGTGGCGGCGCGGGCGGGGCGGCGTACGTGCTGCACACCCAGGTGCCGACCGCCACGGCCGTCACCCAGGT
Source organism: uncultured Propionibacteriaceae bacterium (assembly GCA_936924635.1). Classification (GTDB taxonomy): domain Bacteria; phylum Actinomycetota; class Actinomycetes; order Propionibacteriales; family Propionibacteriaceae; genus Fen-668. Next base: position 33,377 of record CAKZHP010000055.1, on the reverse strand, counting down.
GGTCCAGGGCCCGACCACCGCCGTCGACTGGGCGCGCACCGCGGCAGCTGTGCTCCCCAGCAGCGTCTCGGTCACCGTGAGCGGCCGCTCCGGCAAGGGTGAGGGGTCCGGGGTGATCTGGGACGCGCAGGGCCACGTGGTCACCAACAACCACGTCGCGACCGCGCTCGGCGCCTCGGCCACCATCACCGTGACCCTCCAGGACGGGACGACGCTGCCTGCCACCGTCGTCGCCACCGACCCGGCGAACGACCTTGCCATGCTGCAGATCACCGACCCACCCCGAGGTCTGGTGCCGATCCAGGTCGCCGACTCGACGACCGTACGTGTCGGGGACCAGGTGATGGCGGTCGGCAACCCGCTCGGGCTCTCGGAGACCGTGACCACGGGTGTGGTGAGCGCGCTGGACCGGCCCGTCGTGGAGTCCACGCAGCAGGGGTCCACCACCATCACCGCGATCCAGACCAGCGCCGCCATCAACCCCGGGAGCTCCGGCGGCGCCCTGGTCGACGCCGACGGTCAGCTGGTCGGCATCAACTTCTCGATCGCGGCCCTCAGCTCCGCCTCCGGCAACATCGGCATCGGCTTCGCGATCCCCGCGAACCGGGTGCGATCGGTCGTCGACGGGATGCTGGCCTCACGCTGAGCCCCCCGGCCGGGTGCTCGCCAGCCGCCACGGCAGGAGGCCTTCGCTCCGCTCCCCGGCCGGCAAGAAGGCTGGGACCACGGGCGAGCCGGCTCCGCGGCTGGCGCGCCTCTGGGAAGCTCCTGTCTCAGGCCCACGGCGCGGACGCCTCCCTGTCGAGCTGCGCGATCAGCCGCTTGCCGGCCGTCCGCCTGTACGAGGCGTCGACCAGCTCGGCCACCTCGCCCCAGTCGGTGTCCGCGTCGAGGTCCAGCCCCAGCCAGCCCGAAGGGCCGAGGTACGCCGGTCTGTACACCCGGGGGTCCTGCTCCAGCGCCGTACGTTCCCCCTCGTCGGGCAGGAAGAGCAGGCTGTGGTCGTGCTGCTCGTACGTGCCGTCGACCTTGACCGACCCGCCGTAGTACGCGAACACCTTCGCCGTGTGGAACGTCGGCCGGCCGTGGCCCACCCGCTCCCCCGCGCCGGGATAGGCCAGCGCGATCTCGCGCAGCCGGAGCAGGTGCGGGTCGTCATCCTCGAACATGATCGGGTGGGGCATGACGGCGACGATACGAGCCGGCGCTGGCCCCGTCCTGCAGACCGCGCCCGCCGCTGCTAGCGTCACCCCAGATCGCGACCGAGGAGTGGCATGAGCATCATCGTGGCCGGGGCCCCTGTCAGCTTCGGTGTCTTCGAGCTGACCCCTGACGACCCTGCCGTACGGCTGCCGACCGCTGACGAGGTCTGTGGCGTGCTGCAGGAGACCGGGTACGCCGGGGTGGACATGGGACCCGTCGGGTTCCTGGGCACCGGCGCCGACCTGCTCGCGCGTCTCCAGGCCCACGGGCTGGAGCTGGCCGGCGGCTGGGTCGACCTGCCGTTCTCCGACGACGAGGCGTTCGCGGCCGCCCTCCCCCGGCTCGACGAGGCGCTGGCCAGCGTCTTCGTCCCCGCCCTGGAGTCCGGTCCGTCCAAGGCTCCGCTGCCGACGCTGGCAGACTCCGGCGACCAGCTCCGCAAGGCCAACCCCGGCGGCGGCGCCGGTCACATGCTCGACGAGGCGGGGTGGGGCAGGTTCTGCCGCAACCTGCAGACCGCGACCGAGCGCGTCCGCGCCGCCGGGCTGGAGCCGACCTTCCACCACCACGCCGGCACCTTCATCGAGACCCCCGAGGAGATCGACGAGCTGCTGGAGCGCACGGATGTCGGCCTGACGTTCGACTCCGGTCACCTGCTGCTCGGCGGGGGCGACGTGCTCGAGGGCTGGACCCAGTGGGGGCACCGGATCAACCACCTGCACCTGAAGGACGTCCGGATGGAGGTGCTGCGCCAGGTCGTCGCGCGCAGCGGCTCGATGGTCGACGTCTGGACCGGGGGGGCCTTCGTCCCGTTCGGCCACGGCGACCTCGACGTGGCCGCGCTCATGAAGCAGGTGCTGGCCTCCGGGTACGACGGGTGGCTGGTCGTCGAGCAGGACCTGATGCCCACCGCGAGCACCGACCCGACCCAGGTGGCCCGCGACCACACGTATAACCGGGAGCAGCTGCGCAAGTGGCTGTAGGCGAGCCGCAGGCATTCGCACGCGGCAGCGGCGCACGCCCACGGCACCCCGCCCGAGGTGCGGTGGCGACACGCCTTTGATGGGTGACGTCCGGCGCGGGTAGACGGTCCACCCGGTGACGTCTCGCGAGAGGTCAGCGGCAACCACCGGATGGGTGGGGCGTCGGCGCTGGTCAGCATCACCCCTTGACGGAGGACTGGGCGGCAGGTTGAATCGCCGGGACAGCGCTTTCACGGCCGAAGGCCTGCTGCCCTGCGTACCCCCAGCGAGAGAGAACCGATGACTGTCTCCCGCCGCACCCTGCTCGCCACCACGGCCGCCACCGCCGTCGTGGGCGCCCTCGGCACCGCCTACACCGAGCGCGCCGTGGCCGCGACCCCGACAGACGCGGAGTTCGAGACGTTGAGGGAGCGCTGGGTGGACCTCGCCACCGGCCGCAACCTCGTCGTGCCGAGCGACCCGGACTTCCAGCGCGCGACTGCCACCGCCGACCGCGCCGTGACCACCGCGCTCGGGCTGGTGCAGCCGGGAGCCGACCGTTACTTCAGCGACCAGAAGTTCACCGACGACGTGCAGCTGCGGGCCTCGTACGTGCGGTTCCAGCAGATGGCCACCGCCTACGTGACGCCGGGGTCGCGCTACCAGGGCTCCAGCGCCCTGCTCGACGCCACGCTGGCCGGCGTGCGGCACGCGGGCGCGATCGCGTACCACCCGGGCCGCACCGAGTACGGCAACTGGTGGAACTGGGAGATCGGCATCACCCGCTCGCTCGCCACCGTGATGGCGATCCTGGCGCCGCAGATGACCGAGGCCGACATCGCGGCCGGCTGCGCCGCCATCGACTACTACGTGCCGGACCCGTGGCAGCAGTACCCGGTCGAGCGCCCCGGCGGTCGCATCGCCTCCGACGGCGCGAACCGCGTCGATCTGTGCCAGGCCGTGATCGTGCGCTCGATCGTCGGCCACGACGGCCCGCGCCTGCAGCACGCGATCGCCGGCCTCAGCGACACGTGGCAGATCGTGAGCAGCGGCAACGGGTTCTACGCCGACGGCTCCTTCCTGCAGCACTCGACGATCGGCTACAGCGGCACGTACGGGCTCGTGCTCCTCAACGGCCTGTCGCTGCTGTTCGCCCTGGTGGCGGGCAGCCCGGCCGACATCACCGACCCCACCCGGGTCACCATCACCCGCTCGGTCGAGGACTCGTTCGCGCCCTTCATGTACGACGGGCAGATGATAGACGCCGTCCGCGGGCGCGCCGTCTCGCGCGAGACCGAGCGCAGCATCGACGACGGCAACATCTTCATCGAGGCGACACTGCGGCTGGCGCAGGCCGTCGACGCGACCACCGCCGCCCGCTGGCGTGGGTTGTGCCTCGGCTGGATCCAGCGCAACAGCGCCGCGACGATCCTCACCACGACCTCGATCCCCCGGCTCGCGCTCGTGAAGGACCTGCTCGCCTCCGACACCGTGGCGATCCCCGAGGGCACCGGCGCACGGCTGTTCCCGGCGATGGACCGCCTGGTCTACCGCGGTGCCGACTGGGCCTCCTGCGTGGCCATGTGCTCGAACCGGATCGCCTGGTACGAGTGCGGCAACGGCGAGAACAACCTCGGCTACCAGACCAGCCAGGGGATGACGTACCTCTACCTGCCGACCGACGACGGGCACTTCGACGACAACTTCTGGGCGACCTCGGACCTGTGGGCGCCCGTGGGCACGACCGTCGACACGACGCCGCTGCCGCCCAAGGTCGAGGGTGAGTGGGGGGCCGTCACGCCCAAGAACGAGTGGACCGGCGGCACGGTCTTCGAGGACGTCGCCCTGGTCGGGCAGCACCTCATCGGCCCGGGCGGCACGGGGCTGACGGCACGCAAGACGTGGTTCTTCACGCCGGAGATGTACGTGGCGCTGGGCAGCGACCTGCGCACCGGGTCGGCTGGCAGCGTCGTCACCACGGTCGAGCACCGCAACCTGGGTACGGTCCCGCGCCAGCTGCTCGTGGACGGGTCGGCGACCACGTCACGTACGGGAGTGGCGCGCTGGGCGCACCTGGAGGGCGTGGGCGGGTATGTGCTGCTCGACGCCCCGTCCGTGACCGCCGACGTGGCGCCGCGGACCGGCTCCTGGCGGCGCAACCGCACCGCGTCCCCCGACACGACCATCACCTGTCAGTACGCCACCCTGCGCATCACCGGCGGCGCCACGTACGCGTACGCCGTGATCCCGAATGCCGGCCCCGACCGCACCGCCGCGCTGGCGCGAACGCGGTGCTCGTCAACACCCCGGAGGCGCAGACGCTGAGCTACGCCAACCTGGTGGCGATGAACGTGTGGCGGCCCGGCACGTACGCCGGGTATCGCGTCGACCAGCCCGCCTCGCTGGTGATCCGGCAGACGCCGGGCATGTCCCGGATCTCGCTGTCCGACCCCACCCAGACCGGCAGCGTCGTGGAGGTGGTGCTGCCGAAGGCCCCGTTCACGCGGGTCAAGGACACCAGCCGCGTCACCCTCGTCCGCCAGGGCAAGGACCTGCTGGTGCGCGCCGACGTCCGCGGCCTCGGAGGCCAGCCGCTGGCCTTCTCGCTCCACAAGTAGACCCGCTGGCCGTGGCGCGGCAGCCGTACCGCGCCACGGCTCCTGGGCTGTGCCGCTGCGGCGTGAAATGCATCGAACCCCGCCCCGCTGAGCGGGGCAGGGTTCGCTGCCGTGGTGACTGGTGTGGAGCTAAGGGGATTTGAACCCCTGACCTTCTCGATGCGAACGAGACGCGCTACCAACTGCGCCATAGCCCCTAGCGAGGAGCCACGCTACCACATCCGGGCCGCCCAGACGGAGCCGGGCGGAGCCACGGCGGAGCAGGCGCCACCCGACGTCGGTTGAGCGAGCACCAGCCGAGCTTGCGAGGGTGGCGCGAGTCGAAACCACGCCTGGGCGATCTCGCGAGCCCAGGCGACCGGTCACCTCACCACGCCGTACACGCCCCGCACCCCGCGCACCTGGCCGTCGCTCAGCCCAGACGCTCGCAGGCCAGGGCTACTCGCCGACCGCCTTGCGCTGCTCGGTCTCCTCGAGCAGCCCGTCGTCGGCGGTCACCGGCACCGCACGCGGCGGCGCGGCCGGGGCGGAGAGATCGATCGTCCGGACGGTCCGCTGCGCCAGCGGCCGCGACACGTACGTGGTGGGCGCGACCGGGATCGGCTCCCGCAGGTCCATGGCCAGGATGGGGCCGCTGATCTCCACGGAGTGCTCGTGACCCTCCGCCGCCGGCAGCTCGGGCCCCTCGCTCACCCGGATCACGACCGTGGCCTCGTCATCGCCCAGGTCGAGCAGAGCGACCTGGCGATCGAGCCGGCGGTGCATCCGCGCCACGCTCACCCGCGCCACGGCCAGCCACGCCACCAGCAGCGCGCCAGCGCCGGCGACGGCCCACCAGGGCGTACGCCCCAGGGCCGTCGTGATCCCGAGGACGGTGACCACGACGAGCAGCACCAGCAGCACGCGCCGGCGACGGGCGGCAGCCACGACCGCCGACACGGCGATCTCGCGCTTGGCGGCGCGGCGGGTCAGCTCGGTGGAGACCTCCAGATCGGGGTCTGGGCCCAGCTCGACCTCCCCCGACTGCAGCAGCTTCGCGTCCTGCGTGAAGGCCAGGGTCGCGTCGTCGGTGACTGGCGTGGCCTGGTGACGCTGGCTCACGAACCACGGCACGAGGTAGGCCAGCCACGCCGCGGCGAGCGCGCCGAAGATCAGGCCTGTTGTCCCCATGGCAGGTGACGGTACGGCCCGTTCAGCCTGTTCTCAGCGAAGGCGCGCCGCCGGGACCGAAACGGGTGTGACAGATGGTGCGATCACTCCCCCGTCGCCCCGTCCACGGACTCCCGGATCAGGTCGGCATGACCGTTGTGCCGCGCGTACTCCTCGATCATGTGCAGCATGATCCAGCGCAGGTCATGGGTCTCGCCGTGGCGCTCGCGTACGGCCCTCCGGTCGAGATCGCCGTCGACCTCGTCGAGGATGCGATCGCTCGCGGCCACCGCCTCGTCGAAGGTCCGCCGCAGCTCCTCGGGGGTGTCGTCCTTGGCGCTGTGGAGGTCCCAGTCCGGGTCGGCCTCCCAGTCGCCGGCCTGCCAGACGTCGGCGTCCTCGTTGCCGAGCAGGACCACCGAGAACCAGGTGTCCTCCACCCCGGCAAGGTGCTTCATCAGGCCGCCGAGCGTCAGTTCCCCGACGAGCGGCTGCGACAGCTGCGCCTGGGTGAGCCCCGCACACTTTCGCCGCAAGGTGTCGCGGTGGAAGTCCAGCCACGCGCGCAGCTGGGCGAGCTCGGGGCCGTGGGCAGGAGGGTCGGCTCTCTCGGTCACGCAGCGACCGTAGCCGGTGACGCACCCCCGAGCACCCCAGTTTCTGCAGCGCGTACCGGTTGTCGGCCACTGCACCGGCCCGCTCAGCCGGGTCAGGAGACCAGGCGGGGCACGTCTGGAGGCAGCCTCCGGCAGACACCGTCGGGCACCTCCTCCGCATGCAGCGCGAAGCACTCGTGGTCGCGCCAGTCACCGTCGATGTGCAGGAACCGCGGTCGCCTGCCCTCGTAGCGGAACCCGAGCTTCTCCACCACCCGCAGCGACGGCAGGTTCTCCGGACGCACGTTGATCTCCACCCGGTGCAACCCGAGGGTCTGCAGGCAGTAGTCGGTGGCCAGGGCCACGGCGGTGGGCATGATCCCGCGCCCGGCCCACCGCTGGTCGACCCAGTACCCGAGCGACGCCCACTGCGCCGCACCGTACGTGATCCCGCTCACCGTCAGCTGCCCCGCCATCACCCCGCGCTGGCCTGGCCGGTCGAGCCAGACCAGCCAGGGCAGCATCCGCCCCGCCCTGGCTTCGCGACCGTTCCCGGCGACCATGCCGGCGTACGACCTCACGGGCCACCGCGACCCCGGCGGGTGGGTCGCGTCCCACCGTGACAGCCAGCCACGGTTGCGCTCCCGCACCTCCCGCCAGGCACCGAGGTCGCGCCGACGGAACGGCGCCAGCCGCACGCCTCTGAACGACGCGGTGGCCGGCCAGCCCGGCTCCGCGGGCAGGTCGGGTCGTTCAGCCATGACCCTGGCCGTGCAGCTGGGCGACCGCATGCGGCAGCACCTCGGCCAGCACGGCCAGCCCGTCGCGGACGCCGCCGGTCGATCCGGGCAGGTTGACCACCAGCGTGCGCCCCGCCACACCGCAGAGGCCACGGCTCAGCACCGCCGTGGGCACGCCGTGCGCGGTCCCGTACGCGACGAGCGCCGCGGCCAGCTGAGGGAGCTCGATGTCCAGCAGTGGACGGGTGACCTCGGGCGTCCGGTCGCGCGGGCCGAGCCCGGTGCCGCCGGTGGTGACCACGACCGCGGCCCCACCGGCCACGGCCTCCTGGATCGCGACGCCCACCGGGTCACCGTCGGGAACCACGACGGGGTCCCCCACCTCGAACCCGAGGTCAGCAAGACCCGTCGCGGCGAGGAGGCCGGAGCGGTCCTCGTACTCCCCTGCCGCCGCCCGGTCCGACGCCGTCACCACGACGGCACGCCCCAGGCTCATGACTCGTCGCGCCAGTCGCCGGAGCGTCCGCCGGACTTCGCCACCACCCGTACGTCGGTGATGCGCGCGTTCTTGTCGACCGCCTTCACCATGTCGATCAGGGCCAGTGCCGCGCAGGAGACGGCCGTGAGCGCCTCCATCTCCACACCGGTCTGCCCGGTGACCCGCACGCGGGAGCGGATGTCGCACCCCTCGTCGGTGACCGTCACCTCGAGGTCGACCTTGCTGATCATCAAGGGGTGACAGAGCGGGATGATCGTCGGGGTCAGCTTCGCGCCCTGGATGCCGGCGATGCGTGCCACGGCCAGGGCGTCACCCTTGGGCAGGGTGTCGTCACGCAGGGCGCGTACGCAGTCAGGGCTGAGCAGCACCCGGCCCACCGCCTCCGCCTCCCGGGTGGTGGTCTCCTTGCCGGACACGTCGACCATCCGCGCGTCGCCGGACTGCGTGAGGTGCGGGAACGGCGTCGCTGCGTCGTGGCCGGTCATGGGTGACACCTAACCACCCCGCGACCCGGGGTGGAACCGCTACTCGTCGAGCAGCCAGACCTTGACCTGGTCACCGGCGGCGAGGAACTCGGTCTCGGGCTCCAGCAGCAGCAGGGCGTTGGCCTTCGCCAGCTCACCCACCAGGTGCGAGGAGTGGCTGCCGGACGGCGTCACCATGCGGCCCTGCTCCGTGGTCTCGACGCGACCGCGCGCCAGCTGGAGGATGCCTGCCCGGGAGGCGATCCCGGTGGTGGCGGTGGCCTCGACGGCCTGACGGACGTACGGGGTGGCCCCCATCAGCTTGCGGATGGCGGGGCGCACGAAGGCCTCGAACGAGACGTACGAGCTGACGGGGTTGCCGGGCAGCATGATGATCGGCACCTCGTCGTCGCCGATCAGGCCGACGCCCTGCGGCTTGCCGGGCTGCATGGCCACCTTCGTGAAGTCGCACGGGCCCAGCCGGGGCACCGCCTCCTTCACCACGTCGTAGTCGCCCTCGCTGACGCCACCGGTGGTGACGATCAGGTCCGCCCGGATCAGCTGGTCGACGATCAGGTCGCGGACGGCGCCGGGGTCGTCGCCCACGTGCCCGACGCGCCACACCTGGGCGCCGGCCGCCTTCGCGGCGGCGGCCACCATGTACGAGTTCGAGTCGTAGAGCTCGCCCTCGGCGAGGTCCGTGCCCGGCTCGACGAGCTCGCTGCCGGTGGCGATCACCACGACGCGGGGCCGGGGGCGGACGAGGACCTTGTCCACCCCGGCCGCCGCGAGCAGACCGACGTGACGGACCCCGAGCGTGGTGCCCGCCTCGACCAGGAGGTCACCGTCGGTGATGTCTGACCCGCGGTACCGCACGTTCTGGCCCGCGAGCAGCGGCACGGTGATGGCGACCTGCTCCTCGCCCCGATCGGTCTGCTCGTACGGCACGACGGTGTCGGCACCGGCCGGCACCGGGGCGCCGGTCATGATCTTGCGTGCCGTCCCCTTCGGCAGCGCGCCGGAGACGTCGCCGGCCGCGACCACACCGTCCACCGGGAGCGTGACCGGCTTGTCGGGCGACGCCGTGCGGATGTCATGAGCGCGCACCGCGTACCCGTCCATGGCCGAGTTGTCGAAACCCGGCAGGTCGACGTCGGAGCGGATCGCCTCGGCGACCTGCAGACCGACGGCATCCAGCAGCGCCACGCCGAACGGCAGCAGCGGCTGCACCAGCTCGAGCACGAAGTCGCGGTGGTCGGCCAGGCTGCGACGACCGTCGGCGTCGGGCTCGGGCGGCTCGACCGGGAGACAGAGCGGCTCCGGCTCGGGCGCGACGGGCTCGGGGCGCTTGCGGCGGAACAACGGCATGGTCCTTACAGTAGGTGAATGACCACGGGCGACCCGGCAGGCCACCCCGGCCGGCTGGACAAGCAGCGCCTGCGCCAGGCCGTGACGGCGCGGCGGCACGCCCGCCCCTGTTCCGTACGTCTCGCGGCCGACGCCGCACGCGACACCCTCGTGCTGGAGTCCCTGCCCGTCTCGGTGCGGGTGGTGGCGGCGTACGCCTCCGCAGGTGACGAGCCCGGCACCCTCCCCCTCGTGCACGAGCTGCACCGCCGCGGGATCCAGGTCCTGCTGCCTGTGCTGCGGCGCCCCGGCCCAGGCGGCCTGGCCCGTCCCGACTGGGCCGCCTACCAGGGCCCCGAGACGCTGCGACCCGGCCGGTACGGGATCGCGCAACCCACCGGCGAAGCCCTCGGTGCCCGGGGGCTGGCGGCCGCCGATCTCGTGCTGCTCCCCGGCCTGTCCGGCACCGTCGACGGCGTGCGGCTCGGGACGGGCGGGGGCTGGTACGACCGTGCCCTGCTGCACGCGTCACCCCACGCTCCGCGGTGGCTCCTCCTCCACGACGACGAGGTGGCGACGCACCTGCCCCTCGACCCCTGGGACCAATCGGTGACCGCACTGGTGACCGAGACCCGGTGGGTCGCGTGCACCGCGCCAGTCCAGGCCCGGCGTCGCGCGGGCGCCTGAGAGGTGTGGGCGGGTAAAGTCTCGGCGCGTCACTGCCCTGGCACGAAAGGACCTCCGATGCCCACCTACCAGTACCGCTGCACCCAGTGCGGGACCGAGCTGGAGGTCGTCCAGAAGTTCTCCGACCCCGCGCTGACGGTGTGCCCCGAGTGCGAGGGCGCGCTCCGGAAGGTCTACTCGGCGGTCGGCGTCGTGTTCAAGGGCTCGGGCTTCTACGCCACCGACAACCGGACCAAGGGCCGCTCCTCCGCCTCGAGCAGCAGCGACACCAGCGGCTCGGGGTCGAGCGGCGACAGCAAGTCCGGCTCTGACAGCTCGTCCACGAGCAGCGGCAGCTCCTCGACGCCTGCCACGTCCACCTCTTCCGCCAGCGGGTCCGGGTCGTCGGGCACCTCGGCGAGCGCCGCCGCCAGCTGACGGCCTCGCCGGCACGGCCGCCGGCACCTCTGCGGCCCCGCCACGTGCGGCGCTCACCCGATCGCCACCGTGAGGGCCGTGCTGGCCGACAGGCGGGCGATCGCAGCCGCCTGCGCCGCGTCGACCTCCACCAGCAGCAGGCCACCCCGACTCGCTCCCAGCCCTTCAGCGCGCGCCGGCGACCCCCGGACCACGACGTGCGACACCACGGGCTCCGGGGCCCCGGCGGCGAAGAGCGTGACCCTGGTGCCGGGCGGGGCGAGGCGCGCCAGGTCCGGATCGGTCACCCGCACTCCGACGACCAGCCTCCCGTCGGTCTGGGACGAGACCACGACGGCGAGGTCCGTGAGCACCTGGCCACGCCGGAGACCGGCCCCCACCAGCTGCCCCAGCAGGGGCTCGACGGCCCGCGCGGCACCGTCGGGCACCGCCGAGGCCGGCAGCCGGGTGACCTCGAGATCGTCGGTCGTGAGCACTGAACCGGCGGGGACCAGGCGGGCAGCGGTCACGACCTCGGTCGTCTCCACGGTCGCGCCGCGAGACAAGCCGGTCAGAGCCAGCAGGGCCGCCAGGGCGGCCAGCAGCGCAGCGAGCAGCCGGCGGTGCCACCGGGCGGCCCGGACAAGACTTCTGAGTGCTCCCATGATCCCGACCCTGGGCCTGGCCAGGGCGATCGTTCACTTGTCCACAGAACTTTCTTCCGGCCCCGGAACTATCCACAGCCGCCACCGCCAGGGTCATCCTCGGGCGGGATTCCTGAGAAAATCCTAAACTTTGCACGATCCAACCCTTGTGGTTAGGACTACTACGCAGCCGGTCGATATGTTGCCGCCGCAGCCTCACGCCTGAACCGGGCACTGCAACGAAAGGGATAACCAGTGAAGGGCTTCAAGGACTTCCTGTTCCGCGGCAACCTGATCGAGCTGGCCGTGGCTTTCATCATCGGCGGCGCCTTCGCCACCGTCGTGACCTCGTTCACCAAGATCATCATCGAGCTGCTGGCCAAGGCCGGCGGCGCCCCGAACTTCGACGGCTGGGCTCCGGGCGGCCTCACCTCGGTGGGCCCGTTCCTCACCGCTCTGGTCGCGTTCGTCCTGCTCGCCGCCATCGTGTACTTCGGCATCGTCCTGCCGTACGAGACCGCTCGTGCCCGCATGAAGAAGGTCGACGACCCGGCCGCTCCGACCTCCGAGGAGCTGCTCGTCGAGATCCGCGACCTGCTCGCGCGTCGCTGACCTGACCTGCACCACGCCAACGGCCCCCGGGAGAGATCCTGGGGGCCGTTCGTCGTTCCTGAAGCGCCTCGACGGCCCGGCACCGGGTGCCCCGACCAGGCGGATCGTCCGAGCAGGACATGCGCGCGCTCTCTGCTCGCAGAGGGAGCCACTCGCATCCCGCAGGGTCAGACGGCGGCCCTGGGAGGATTCGAACCTCCGACACAAGGTTTAGGAAACCTCTGCTCTATCCCCTGAGCTACAGGGCCCTTCGGACGGCGTCCGAGAGCGCCCCCCATTCTCGCAGGTCAGGGCGGTGACGTCGAGACGCGGCAGCCTCGCCCAGCAGCGCACGCGCACCGCCGGCCCCCTCCCGCCGTCTCGAACTCGCGTGCCCGTGCCACCGGACTCCCCCAGGAGGCCTCGCAGACCAGGGCAGGCAGAGCCGGTGGACCGAACCGTCGGCCAGGATCCCGAAACCCCAGCCCCACAGCCAGATGTGACTGCTCTCACGGTTCTTGTCTGCCCTTGTGACGTCACCTAGAGTTGGGTCTTGAGAGCGGCGCCGACTGTTGATGTCTCCTGGGGGTGGGTAGACGGCTTCACAGCCCTTCACTCGGCGCCGCTCTCCTTGACCTCCGCATGCACGCGAGCCCGGCCTCGGCCGGGCTCGTCTGCGTTCCACCCTGGTTAGGATCGTCGGATGACGTGGGCGGAGCGAGTGGCGTATGCCCTGGTCGGCACCCTGCTCCCGATGGCCGAGACGGGCCCAGCCCCCGGCCTGATCGTCACCGAGCTCGAGAGGCACGGCTGGGGCCGGGAGCGGATCGCCCAGCACGTCGAGGAGCTGCGAGCGCACGGGCTGCCCTGGCCGGGGCCCGTGCCGCCTCAGTGGGTGCGCGAGGCCGGGCCCGCGCAGTGGCAGGCCGTGATGTCCGAGACCCTGCGGCTGCTCTCCGTCGACGACCGCGGGCCGGTTCGGGCACGGGTCGCGCTCACCGCTGACGACCGACGGCTGCTGGCCGACCGGCCGCCCCACTGGTGACCATCGTCGCCGCTGATCCCCTGACCGCCTCGAGCTGCGGTGGGGAGGGAATGGATCGTCCGGGGCGCCGGTTGTGGCCGGTGAAGGAGATGACATGCCAACCATTGAGCTCAACACCGAGAACTTCACCGACACCATCGAGTCGTCCGAGACGATCCTGATCGACTTCTGGGCCTCCTGGTGCCAGCCGTGCCTGCGGTTCGCGCCCGTCTTCGAGGCCGCGGCCGAGAAGTACCCCGACGTGACGTTCGCGAAGCTGGACACCCAGGCGAACCCGGAGATCGCCACCGCGCTGGAGATCAGCAGCATCCCCACGCTGATGGTCCTGAAGGGCGGGATGCTCCTCTACCGCGAGCCCGGCGCCCTGAGCAGCAAGCAGCTGGAGGGCCTGGTGGAGCAGGTGAAGGGCCTCGACATCGCCGAGCTGAAGGCCGAGGCCGAGGCGCACGCAGCCGACCACCAGCACTGAGCCGCGCACAGCGGTGCGGGCCACGCGCCCGCGCCGCTGCGGCCGTCCGCTGGCACTCGCCGCAGCGACTGAGGCGCCAGGAGTTACTTGAGCGCCACGATTCGGCGCATCGGGATGGCCAGCTCGACCTGACCGTGCTCCAGCACCTCGCGGGCGAGGAACGCGATGGCGCTCTCCGTGCGCCGCCACGACGTGGCCGGCAGGTAGAGCGCCGACACCATCAGCTCCGCATCGGCGCGGGAGCGGATGACCACGCGGTAGCGCTCGCGACCGTCTTCGATCTTGCGCAGCCCGAACTTGCGGAGCGTGGCCGCGAAGTCGGTGAGCTCGAGCGGGCCAGGGAACCGCGGCAACGAGTGCAACCGCTGCGCCAGCTGAAGCCCGATCCGCAGGTCCGCCGGCGCCAGTGGTCTCACCGTGGGCGCGATGAACGCGAGCATCCCACCGGGCTTCAGCACGCGGGCCGACTCCAGGAGCAGCGTTTCGGTCGGCTGCACGACCACCATCCCCATGCTGGACACGACCGCGTCGACGCTGTCGTCGGCGAACGGCAGCTGCAGGGCGTCACCTCGGACCCACGGCCCCGGGCCACGCTCAGCCGCCAGCGCCAGCTCCGCGGCGGAGATGTCGACACCCACCACGGTGCGCCCCGGCCTCGCCAGCTCCCGAGACATGGCGCCCGAGCCGCAGGCCACGTCGAGCACCAGCCCCGCCCGTGCCGACACGGCGCGAGCCAGCCACCGGTGCGGGGTGTGCTCGCCGTTCAGCGCCCGGCTCAGCACGTCCTCGGCCACACCGGCGCGCTCGGCGTGGAACGTCGACAGGTACGTGTCCCAGTCGATCCCGAAGCGGCGGGGCATCAGCGAGCCTGCCTCAGGGCAACCACGACGCCGTACGCGTCGGTCGACCGCACCACCGCACGCAGGCTGGCGTAGCGCCGGATCTCCACCGGCACGCTCAGCCCCCGTCCCGGCTCACGAAGAGATGCTCGGCCGCTTCCTCCGGCACGACCGCCTCGCCGGAGGGACCGGCGACCCGCACCCCGGCAGAGACCCGCTCCGCCGTGACCCGGGCGCCTGGCGCGACGCCGACCCCGACCAGCGCGGCGAGGGAGCTCCCCTGCTGCAGGTACTCGCCGATGCGGCTCACCACAACCTCCAGCGCCCCGGCTGGCGGCAACAGGTCGAGCAAGGGCGCGTTGCCGTCCCGGAACGCCGCGATGGCCGTCGCCCCGCTGTCGGCGAGATCGGGGATGGGGTTGCCGAACGGTGACAGCTCTGGGTCTTCGAGCAGCGTGACCAGGCGCTCCTCGACCGCGGTGCTGACCACGTGCTCCCAACGGCAGGCCTCCTCGTGGACGAGAGGCATGTCGAGACCGATCACGTCGACCAGGAGACGCTCGACGAGCCGGTGCCGCCGCATCACGTCGACGGCCGTGCGGTGCCCGCTCTCGGTCAGCAGGATCGTGCGGTCCTCGTCGAGTGTCAGCAGCCCGTCGCGCTCCATGCGGGCCACGGTCTGCGAGACCGTCGGGCCGCTGTGGTGCAGACGCTCCCCGATGCGGGCTCGGCGAGGAGTGACGCCTTCCTCGATCAGCTCGTAGATCGTGCGCAGGTACATCTCCGTCGTGTCGATCAGATGGCTCATCACCCCTCCTCGCGCGTCAGCCTAACCGACGGCACCGGCAGCCGACCCCGCTGGCGCCGGGCCCCGTCCGCGGTTGCATCACCCCCGGTGCGGCGGGTTGGCTGCACACGTGACGACCGTCGGCTCCCGCATGGTGAGCGTCCCTGCCGGGCGGCTGCCACGGTGGATCGAGAACTTCGCGGTGCGGCACGGCGTCCCGCGCGCGACCTCCGCAGGTGATGCCCTGCTGCTCGTGTCTCCCGACGGCGCCTCCGCCCGGCTCCGGCTGCGCTGGGATGAGCCTGTCGACCCGTCAGACCCCGTGACTTCGTTCCTCACCTCGGCCGCCCGCCCCCGGCGTCTCGGGCTGCTCGCCATCCGGCGCGCGCGGCACGCCGTGGGGCTGTGGCAGGGCGGTCTGCTGGAGGCACGGGCCGGCCGTCACTACGTGCAGGGCCGCACCAAGGCCGGTGGCTGGTCCCAGCAGCGATACGCCCGTCGGCGGGACAACCAGGCGCGCAAGGCGTTCGAGGACGCGGCCGACGACGCGGCCGACCTGCTCGACCCGGTGGCCGACAGCCTGGAACGTCTTGTCGTGGCGGGTGATGCCGGCGGGATCGACGCGGTGCTGGCCGACCCACGCTGCCGCCGGCTGGCCGCGCTCGCCGCGCGACACCCCGGCCCGCGGCTCGAGATCAAGGACCCGACCCGCACCGCCCTCGCCGACCTGGCGGAGCGGTGGGCGTCGGCTCAGGTGGAGCTCAACGAGCTCGCGTGAGTCAACGCCGAGCGAAGGCGACCAGGGCCGCCACCAGGGCGAGGGCGAGTGCTCCGCCGAGGGCGACGAAGGTCCCCGTGCGAGACACCTTCTCACCGCCGATCTGGGGACTTGTGACCGCCGTCGCCGTCGCCGTCGGCGTCGCGGTGGGCGAAGGTGCGGCTGACGGCGTGGGCACGACGAGCACCGGGGTGCCGACCCCCTGCCCTGATAGCAGGGCGCCCGCACCGTCGAGCGCGCTGGTCACCCCGCGCGGGGACTGCTGAGCGGGCGTGGACGTGCGCGCCACGACCTGCCAGGTGGCCCGGTCGACGACCATCAGCTCCCCCGCGGTGCGGAGCATCACCCCGGATGCGTCGCTGCTGCCCCCGACGATGCCCGACGGCAGGTCGGCGACCTTGGTGAGTCGGTTCTGCCCCTGCGCCGTCGGGGTCGCCGGTGCCGCGTACACCCGGCCGCTGCTGGTCACCAGGTGCAGCTGGGTGCTCGGGCCCACCAGGAGCGCCCGCGTCACCTCCGAGCTGTCGGGGTACACGAAGTCCCAGGACCGGTACGTGAGGGTGGTGTCGGCGACGGTCGCCACGACCGCATACGACACCGTGACGCTCCCCTTCGCGGCACCCACGTCCGCGACGAAGATCCGGCCGCCGTCGTAGGCCACCGCCTCCGGCCCCCGGGCCGCCGTGGCCAGCGTGACGCGGCCCTTCACCTTGCCGGCGGGATCGACGGCGAACAGAGAGGTGGTGGCACCGGGCGACGTGTTGGCCGTCCAGTAGACGCCGTGGTCCTTGTCGGTCGCCAGACCGGCGGGAACCGGCAGCCGCGAGTCGGACCACGTGAAGGCGACCGGCTCTGCCGCGGCCGCCGGCCAGACGGCGAGAAACACTGCCAGGACAAGCGTCACGACGGTGCCGATGCGTCGTGGGAACCCCGTCACGAGCAGCAGCGTACGCGGTCAGGCCAGCAGGGACGTCACGACGACGACGCCGACGAGAACGACGAGCACGGCGCTGACGATGAGTCGGCGGGCTCGGGGTGTCACGGGAGTGACCCTACTCGCCGGGCCATAGTGGAGGGCATGGCGCAGATCAGGCTGTGGGCCGTCGGCAGGGACGAGCTCCAGGAGCTGTTCACCAGCAACGGGCCGCAGCGGGAGCGGTTGCTCGACGACCTGGGCACGCGTGTCGATCGCCCCGTGGCCTGGGGGCGCTCCGACCAGCTCGGGCCGTTGCTGCGTCGGGCGCCGGACGCACCCGTGGTCCCGCCCCACAGCCCCGTACGCACCGATGCCGAACGCCTGCTCGACGGCCGGCCGGTCCCGCCGGAGCGGGCCGCCGCCTCGTGGGCCCTGGTCGAGCACTGGGTCGAGCACCTGGCGTGCGCCCGGGCCGCGTTCCCGGCCGAGGACGCCGCGGTCACCGCGGTGGCGCGCGTCTGGCGCGCCCTCGACCTCCCGCTGACGCCACCACCAGGGACGACCGCGGGCTGGCTGACGCGCCAGGACGTCGTACGGCGCGGCAAGGGCCTGCCAGCGGCGCTGACCGGCTGGCTCGCCCGGCTGCCTGCCGCGCCCGGCCAGACCTCCGACGTTCTCTGCGTGGTGGAGGCCTGACTCAGCCGACCGAGCTCAGGATCAGCCCCTGGGCGAAGTAGACGACGAACAGCAGGGCCACGGCGATCAGCAGCGGGTGCAGCGAGCGTGCCTTGCCACGGAACATCTTGATCAACACGTACAGCACGAAGCCGGCGCCGATGCCCGCGGTGATGGAGTAGGTGAACGGCATCAGCACCATCGTCACGAAGGCCGGGACGGCGGTCTCGACGTCGTGCCAGTCGAGGTCGACGACCTGCATCATCATCAGGTAGCCGACGAAGAACAGGACCGGTGCGGCCGCCTCGGACGGCACCAGGTTCACCAGTGGTGCCAGGAACATCGCGACCAGGAAGCCGGCACCGGTCACGACGGAGGCCAGGCCCGTACGTGCCCCCTCGCCCACACCGGCGGCGGACTCGATGTAGGACGTGTTCGACGACACCGACCCGAGCCCGCCGGCGACCGCGGCCAGCGAGTCGACGAGCAGGACCTCCTGGGTGTGGGGCGGGTTGCCGTCCTCGTCCAGGATCCCCGCCTCGCTGCCCACCGCGACGATCGTGCCCATGGTGTCGAAGAAGTCGGCCAGCAGCAGCGCGAAGATCGTGAGCACCACGTAGATCACGGCGGAGGGGCCGCCTCGGAACGCCCCCAGCAGGTCGACCCTGCCCAGCAGCGAGAGGTCAGGCAGCTGCAGCAGCGACTCGGCCTTGATCGTCGGCACGTTGAGCGCCCAGCCGAGCGGGTTGTGGCCGGCCGCACTCACCGACGGGCCGATCTTGGCCACGGCCTCGATGATCATGGCCACGACGGTCGCGGCGAGGATCGCGATCAGCATGGCGCCCTTGACCTTGCGGACGTACAGGGCGACCAGCAGCACGAAGCCCAGCACGAACACCGCGATCGGCCAGCCCAGCAGCGTGCCATGCACGCCCAGCTCCACCGGCACGGTGCTGGCAGGCTTGCCCTCCGGAGTGACGGGGATGCGGACCACACCGGCGTCCACCAGCCCGACGAACGCGATGAACAGGCCGATGCCGGCCGAGATCGCGGTGCGCAGCGAGCGCGGCACCGCCTTGAAGATCGCCCGACGGACCCCCGTCAGCACGAGCAGCGTGATGAGGATGCCCTCCCACACCACCAGGCCCATGGCCTCCGGCCAGGACATGTGGCGCACGATCCCGTACGCGAGCAGGGCGTTGAGGCCCAGACCCGTCGCCAGGCCGAGCGGGTAGCGCCCGTACACGCCCATCGCGATCGTCATCAGCCCGGCGATCAGCGCGGTCGCGGCGGCCACCATGGCGATCGAGGGGCCGACGTTGGCCCCGATCACGGCTCCGGAGGCGTCCTGGTACGGCGCCCCCGAGATGAGGTTGCCGTTCTTGTCCGGCGCCATCCCGATGATCAGCGGGTTGAGCACGACGATGTACGCCATCGTGAAGAAGGTCACGAGCCCGCCCCGCACCTCGGCGGCGACGGTCGACCCGCGCTCGGTGATGCCGAACCAACGGTCGAGGCCGCTGGAGGCGACCGGCGGTGGGGCGGTGGGCAGGGTGGTTGCCCGGGAAGACTTCGAGACCATGCGCGCAGCCTAGGGCCCGTCACCCCGCTGCCGTCCACCTGGGCACGGGAGTCCGTAGAGTGGACCCATGACCGAGAAACCGCGCCGTCGGGGGCCCGTGCAGGCGCCGGTGCAGCCGGTGGACGAGGACGGGGTGGTCGCGGCCATCACCGGGACCGCCGCCTTCGCGGTGGCCGCGGTCGTCCTGGCGATCTATCGCGAGCAGCTGGCCGCGAGCGGCAGCTCCTGGTGGTTCCTGGTCGCCGTCACGGGTGTGGTGATCGGCCTGGTGACCGTCTGGTACACGCACTGGCGCAAGCGGGACCGGACCGGGCGACGGGCACCGGCCGTGGCGCAGCAGGTGGCCGACCGCGAGGCGAGCGACGAGCAGCTGGCGCCTGGCCCGGTCGAGAGAGCCTGACCCGGCGCACAGGCGTACGCGCCGGCCGACCGGTCAGTCGAACAGCGACGAGTCGATGCTCACCGTGTCCCACACCGGCTCGCCCAGGTCGGCCGGAGGCTCGGCCACGACGTCGGAGTGGGCGCCGCAGCCGTGCTGGATCGAGACCACTCGACCGTCAGACGGAGACGCGGCGTTGGCGCAGGCGCCGAACGCGACGCCCAGAGAGCCCCGGAGGCGCACGAAGAAGGCGCAGCTGGAGCAGGGGGCGGGTGCCAGCCGGGCCTGCGGTGCGTCCGGCCCTGCCTCGCCCTCGTTCCAGCGCTCCACGGCCTCGTCGCGGCCGTACGGGGAGAGCAGCCGCTCCCGGCCCAGACCCAGCTCGCTCGCGATGGCGCGGGCAGCGACCGAGTCGGCCTCGTCGACGCCGTCACCGGTGTAGCCCGGGACCACGCGCGGGTCGCCCTCGGGCATCGGCAGCAGCATGCCGGGCGCCAGGTCGTCGGGCTGCACCCGCTCCGACCACGGCACCCAGGCGGGCACCTGCAGCGCCTGCGGCCCGGGCAGCAGCACCACCTCGTTGACCGTGGGCACCTTGGCGCGCGAGGCGCGGACCAGCGTCACGGCCCAGTGCCACCCCGTGTAGGCCGGGTGCAGGCACGCGAACTCGTGCGTCACCACCCGCTCACCACCGGCAACCGCGCCCAGGTGCTCCCCCACGCCGAAGTCGCCGGCGGCCTCGGTCGCCGCCTCCCGGGCGAGCTCGGTGGCGGCCATGGTCACCGCGTCGGGCTTGGCCACCGTCACAGCTCGAGCTCCTCGGCGACCGCCCGCAGCATCTGAGCCACCTTCTCGGCCGTCCTGGCCTCCGGGTGCCGGCCGCGCCGGTAGGAGTTGCCGAGGTGGTCGAGCACCTTGATCAGGTCCTCGGTGATCACGGCCATCTGCTCGGGCGACTTGCGCTGCGCCTTCGACAGCGAGGGCGGCGCCTCCAGCAGACGCACCGACAGCGCCTGCTCCCCCTTGCGCCCCTCGACGACACCGAACTCGACCTTCTGGCCCGGCTTCAGGGTCTCCACGCCGGGCGGGAGCACCGCAGCGCGCACGAAGACATCGCCACCATCGTCCTTGGTGAGAAAACCGAAACCCTTCTCCGCGTCGAAGAAGCGCACTTTGCCGACAGGCACAGCCTGACCCCGTTCACTTTGCCGATCCCGGGCATGCGCCCGGTCGTCACAGCCTAGCCACGCCCTCCCGGTCAGCCCAACGCCTTTGCCCGTACGGGTCGGTAGCATGACCGCCGTGGCGAGCTGGGAGGACGGGCCGGAGTACGCGCCCCTGCAGCGACCGAGCGCGTTCTCGGCTCCCGCCGCGTCGCCGCTGAGCACTCCCGACCCCACGCCGGCACCGCCCACCGCGCCAGCGACCCCGCCGGCGACGTACGAGGTGCCGCACGAAGGGGTACGCCCCCTGCGGGAGCTGGTGCCCGCCGAGGGCCCGCGGCGCAACCCGCAGGAGCCGTTCAGCGTGGTCACCTCCGTGATGACCTCGATGGAGACGACCAGCGGCTCCGCCTGGGGATCGGCGCACTCCACCCAGACCCTCTCCACCCAGATGCCGCAGGCCGCTCCGCCCCAGGTCGCCCCCGTACGGGCACCAGACCAGGCGTTCGCCAGCACGTACGCACCGCCCCCGCCCGTGCAGGGGTTCCCCGCACCCGGCACACCGGCCTGGTTCGGGCCGGGGTCGCAGTTCGAGGCGTCGCGGGTGCGGGTGCCACCGACGGCGGGAAACGTGCTGAACAGCGTGACCTGGGGCGTGCTGATCCCGCTGCTGCTGGGTGGCGTGGTCCCCCTGCTGGCGCCGGTGCTCCTCGTCGTGGCGTTCCTGCTGGCCAGCCAGGTGCGCTACCGGCGCCAGCTCGTCCGCACGGTGTTCTACGCGGCGATGGGGCTCACGGCGCTGGCCGGCCTGTACGGGCTGGTCACCGACGGCGCCGCGACGGCCTGGTCGCTGATGGGCGGCTGGGCCATGGCGATGAGCTGGGTCGTGATCGCGGCGGCCATCGGCATCCAGTACGCCGCCATCCACGCTGGGGACCGTCCCGAGCGCTAGCGCTGCACGTAGCCCAGGTCGACGCCCGCGTGACCCAGCGCCACGGGCACCGTGCTCTCCTCCACCCCGCCCACGTCGACCGGCCACTGCTCGGGGTGGTCGAGCAGTGCCAGCCAGGCGGGGAGGTCGGCGGGCCACACGGGCGCATCGGTGGGCAGCGCGCTCACCGGCCACCAGGCGTGGCTCTGGAACGTCAGGCGCTCCGACTCGGTGTGGCCCGAGGTGTCCAGCTCGAACGGCACGGGGGCACGCCACACGAAGATGTCCTCGGCCTGCACGGTCACCTGGTCGCTGTAGCCATGCACCACGACGCGCCGCACCAGGGGGCCGAGCAGGTCGTGCGGGGCCACCACCTGGCCGGTCTCCTCGGCCAGCTCGCGGACGGCCGCCGCCAGGGCCGTCTCCCCCTCGTCGATGCCGCCGCCCGGGAGCACGTGCCACCGGCTGCCCGGGGCACCGGGGTCCGTGTCGCAGAGCAGCAGCACCTGACCGGCTGCGAGCACCACGACCCGTACGGCCTCGCGGTGCCGGTGCGCCCGTTGCTCCGGGGGGACGGCGGTGCCGCGCGTACGGAAGGGTTCTTCGGCCATCCGGGCACCCTAGCGGCCGGCTCCGACCCAGCCGGGATCAGGTCGACAAGGCGTGGCCGGGCGCCGTAGCGTGACCCGTCCCCCACGTCTCGAAGGAGCGACGCATGCCCGCGCCAGACACCGTGCTCGAGGCCGAGCGCGCACACCTGGACGAGTCTCGGGAGGCCCTGCGCCGGATGCGGGAGACCACCGCCGGGCTGGACGCGGTCGCGGGCGACGCCGTCTCCACCGCGTACCTGCGGCAGGTGCTCTACCGCCGCATGCTGTCGCTGGAGGACGACCCCACGGTGCCGCTGTTCTTCGGGCGGCTCGACTACGCCGAGGCGCTGGGAGCGGAGCTGGACGAGCGTCTGTACATCGGTCGGCGCCACGTGACCTCCGAGGTCGGCGGCGAGCCGCTGGTCGTGGACTGGCGCGCGCGGATGGCGCTCCCCTTCTACCGGGCCCGCCCCGGCGACCCCATGGGTGTGGAGCTGCGCCGCCGGTTCGGGTTCAGCCAGGGCCAGCTCACCGCGTACGAGGACGAGCAGCTCACCCGTCCCGTCGAGTCACACTCCCAGCTGCTCGCCGACGAGATCGAACGGCCGCGGACGGGCCCGATGCGCGACATCGTCGCCACCATCCAGCCCGACCAGGACGTGCTGGTGCGCACCGACCTGACGACCTCGCTCTGCATCCAGGGCGCCCCGGGCACCGGCAAGACGGCCGTCGGCCTGCACCGCGCGGCGTACCTGCTCTACACCCACCGTGACCAGCTCTCCCGCCAGGGGGTGCTGGTGGTCGGGCCGAACGAGTCGTTCCTGGGCTACATCGGCGACGTGCTGCCGGCGCTGGGTGAGATCGACGCCCGCCAGGCCACGGTGGAGTCGCTGCTCGGCGAGTCGACGGGATGTGCGGTGCGCGGCACGGAGCCGGCCGACGTCGCAGTGCTCAAGGGCGACGCCCGCATGGCCGAGGTGCTGGCGCGGGCCGTCTGGGGTCACCTGCAGCCGGCGACCACGACGCTGGCGGCGCCGTTCGGGTCGCGTACGGTGCGGGTGCCCGGCCCCTACCTGCAGGAGGCCGTCGACGCGCTGCGCGAGCGCGGGGTGCGGTACGAGGCGGGCCGCGTGATGCTTCCCCAGCGGATCGCCCACCAGGTGCTGCTGCGCCTGGAGGCGGCCGGCGAGGTCACCGACGACCAGGTGCAGAACAGCGTGGCGCGGTCGCGTCCCGTCAAGGAGATGACGGCGACGCTGTGGCCCCAGGTCAGCGCGCCGAAGCTGCTGCACCGGCTGCTGTCGGACCCGGGGGCGCTGGCCGAGGCGGCGTCTGGGATCCTGAGCCCCGACGAGGTGGCGCTGCTGGGGTGGGCCAAGCCGGCACGTACGGCGGGGGCGGCCCGGTGGACCCTGGCCGACCTGGCGCTGCTCGACGAGATCGGCGACCTGCTCACCCGCACCGGGTCGCTCGGCCACGTGATCGTCGACGAGGCGCAGGATTTGTCGCCGATGATGCTCCGGGCCGTCGGCCGGCGGGCGGCCACGGGGTCGGTGACGGTGCTCGGTGACCTGGCCCAGGCCACGACGCCCTGGGGCGCGCGCGACTGGCGCGTCGCGCTGGCCCACCTCGGCCAGCCGGAGGCGGCCGTCACCGAGCTCGTGGAGGGGTTCCGGGTGCCTGGGTCGGTCATCGAGTACGCCGCCAGGCTGCTGCCCGCGATCGCTCCTCAGCTCGAGCCGCCCCGGTCCGTACGCCGCTCCCGAGGTGACCTCGACGTGCGACGCGTGGCGTCGCTGGCCGAGGCCCTGCCGGGCGCGGTCGCCGAGGTGGCCGAGCGGGAGGGCACGGTCGGGCTGATCGTCCCCGACGCGATGCTGCCCACGGCGCGGGCGGCACTGGCCGGGGTCCCGTACACCGAGCTCGGCCAGGACACGACGGCCGACGACTTCGCGGCCCAGGTGGACCTGGTGCCGGTCTCGCTCGCCAAGGGCCTGGAGTTCGACCACGTGCTGCTGCTGGAGCCCGCGGCGGTGGTCGCGGGCGAGGCCGACGAGATCACCGGCCTGCGGCGTCTGTACGTGGCTCTCACCCGCGTGGTGACCTCCCTCGTCGTGCTGCACGCCGACGACCTGCCGGAGGCACTGACCCGGGCCTGAAGCGACGCGAGGCCGCCCCCGGTCGGGGACGGCCTCGGCGGACGCGGGAGTCAGTGCTTGTCGAGCAGACCGCGCAGACCCCGCTGCTGCTCGACCTGGTGGGCACCCATCACCAGCAGCGCACCGGTCAGCACGTGGATGCTCCACTGAGGTCGTGCAGTGAACGGGCGACAAGAGACATGACGAGCCTTTCGTAGGGGCGTGGTCGCCTCTCGAGGCTACGTTTCTGGTCGCCGGGCGGCATGGCTCCACCCCCCGAGGGCGAGGTCAGCCGAGCACGCTGAGCACCAGCACGGCGTCGATCAGGAGCAGCACCAGGCTCACGCCGGCGGTGACCAGACCGGCCGTGGACCACCAGCCGGGCTCGGCCTTGCGAACCTTGGCGGCGATGCCGCACACGATCGCCGCCGGGACCATCAGCACCGACAGCCAGAACGTCACCCCGGCGGCCAGGACCAGGGGGTCGCCGAAGGCCACGTTCTCCCCCGCCCGGACGCCGATCCCCCACGCGAGGAGATGCCCCACCAGCGACGCCGCACCGAGCCCGAGCGACGCGGCGGCCAGCTTCGACGAGCCCGGCTCGAGGGCCCTCATGCCGTACGCCCCGGCGGGTGAGCCACCTCGTCGTCCACCAGCCGGCGCCACGAGGCGACGAGGTCTGGGTCGACGTACGCCTTGTACGACCCCTGCGGCCGCGCCGGCGTACCGATGTGGAACGCCCGGACCCCGGCCTTCACGAGCCACGGCACGTGCTCGGGTCGCAGCCCCCCGCCCGCCATCACGAGGCGGGCCACGCGGTCGTCGGCGCGGCAGCGGCGTACGAGGTCGTCGAGCCCGTGCTCGACCCCGCGGGCGGAGCCGGAGGTGAGCACCTGGTCCAGACCAGGCAGCCGGAGCAGGGCCCGCCACGCCTTGTCGGCGTCCAGGGCGGAGTCCACGGCCCGGTGGAACGTCCAGGGCCAGCCGTCGCCGGCGAGCTCGCCGCACACCTCGAGGTCGACCTCGGAGTGGCCGTTGAGGAAGCCCATCACGATCCCGTCGGCACCCGCGTCCAGGTACGACGCCGCCAGCCCCCTGAGGCGGGCCACCTCACCGCCGTCGGTGCCGAACCCCTCCCGCAGCCGCAGCATCACCCGCAGCTGCACGGTGGTTGCGGCGCGTACGGACTCGACCAGGCCAGGTTCCGGGGAGAGCCCGCCCTCGGCCATGCTGCCCACCAGCTCGACCCGGTCGGCGCCCCCGTCGGCAGCCCGCTGCGCGTCGGCCGCGTGCAGGCACACGACCTCGAGTACACCGCTCACGCGCCCATGGTCGCGCATCAAGCTCCCCGATCGCGGCGACACGCGTCGAACCTCGGCTCTAGGCTGACCGGTGACCCCCACCCGATCGCCAGGAAGGCACCCCGTGTCGCACGATGCCCTGCCCCGCACGCAGGACGACGAGCCGGGCCTCGACGGGCACGGCTTTGCCACGGAGCGCGACCGGGACGCGCACGTGGGGCTGCTCGTGGCGAGGGTGCTCGGTGTCGCGGTGCTCATCGCCGGCGCGGGGGGCTCTCTGTGGTGCCTGTCGGTGGGCGCCCTGCGCACCATGTGGGTCGTGCTCGCGGTGACGGCGGTCCTGGTGCTGGGGGCGCTGCTCGGCATCAGCCGGGCGCGACGCAGGACCACCTTCGAAGCGGGCCGCGAGCGGTCAGTATCTCGGTGAGGCCCCGGCCGAGGCCTCCACGTGAGAGCCTGCCCGCGTGAGCTCCTTGTCGATCCAGCCCGGCCTGGTCGCCGTGCTGCCCTGCAACGACATGAGCCGGAGCCTGTCCTTCTACGGCCGGCTGGGGTTCGTGCCAGCAGGCGGCGACGACGAGTACGCGATGCTGCAGAACGCCCGCGGCACCCAGATCCACCTGCAGCCGGCGGTGCCGGGCTGGCTGGTGCCGGGCCGCAACCCGTTCGGTCTCTACCTCTACGACGAGGACGTCAGCGGCCTCGCAGCGGCGTTCGAGGGGGAGATCCTGGGCCCCGGTGTGGCCGAGGACAAGCCGTGGGGCATGCACGAGTTCGCCCTCTCCGACCCGGACGAGACGCTGGTGCGCGTGGGCTGGCCCACCCGGCTGCGTGGTCGGTTCGTCACGGACCGGCAGGCGCCCTGACCGCGCGCCTCTCCCCGCGGCGCGGCAACGCCCGCACGACCGCATGGATGCCCAGGGCCAGTGGCCCCAGCAGCGCAGCCCCGGCGGCGTAGTCGCGGGCCTCCAGCGCGTACCCCTGCTCCCGCAGCTGCCGCACCGCCACCTCGGCGCCGGGCAGCATCACCGGCAGGGCGGTGACGCAACCCGCCGTGTACGAGCGCAGCGCGGCCGCTGAGAGGAGATGGGTGGCGACGTGCCCCCGAAGGCCGGCGACGGTGGCGCGATAGAGGCGCGAGGCACCGTCCGTACGAGCCCCACGCTCGCAGATCCCAGCGAGGGCGACACCCATGAGACCGATCGCCGCCCACGACTGCGGCGTCGTCATCCGCATCGCCCGCCAGCCCGTACGTGCCGCGAGCACCTCGCACGTGGCCGGGAACGTGAGGGCCTCCTCCACGTCGTGGAGAGCCCAGGCCAGCCAGAGGACCAGCGGCCCCTTCGCAGACGAGGTCACGGTCGCGACCCTACGCGGCGTCGATCCCCAGGAACCGCCGGACCGCGTCGGCGCCCTCCACGGTCACCGACTCGCCGCGTACGAGATCGGCGGGGTCCAGCACCAGCCGCTGGCTGAGGGCCATGGCGCCGCGGATCGAGCAGCGGGCCACGCCGTTGGGCCGGTAGCCGACCTTGCGGCTGACGCCCAGAGAGGCGGGGTTGTCGAGGAAGGCGCCCGAGGTGATCTGCTCCGCGCCCAGGTGGTCGAAGGCGAAGGCGCACGCCATCTGGCGCATGCGGGTGCCGACGCCACGACCCTGATGACGACGAGCCAGCCACGAGCCGGTCTCAGCCGTGCGGGTCACCGGGAAGTCCCGGGCGCTGAGCGCCTGGACGCCCACCAGCGTGCCCCGCTCCCGCCCCGCCATCTCGAGCTTCCAGTCGCCGGGGGCCAGGCAGCCGATCACGCTCGCCACGTAGCGGTAGTAGGCCGCCGGCAGCTCGTCGTCCGGCGCGTCGGTCCACGGGACGGTGAACGGCATCAGCGCGGGGTCGTGGACACCGGAGAGCACCAGGTCGACGAGCTCTGGTACGTCCGAGGGCCGGACCACCCGCAGCTCCAGGTCGCCCGCCGTTAGCCGGAGCGCGTACAGCGGCCAGATCTCCTCGATGTCCATCCGCCCATCCCAGCGCGGCCGGCCGGCGGGGCGCAATCCAGTTTCGTGGCCCCGGCCTGGCCGTAGCGTCAGCCGCGAAATCCGAACCTGTCGACGTCGGACAAGAAGACCATCGACTACCTCGACAAGATCCGCTCCGAGCTGGGCAAGGCCTCCATCGTGCCGAAGCCGGGTGGGGGCAGCTCCCCCACGGTGCAGCAGCGGGCGGCGGAGTCGGTGCTGTTCGGGCGCGCCACACCCAAGGCTGCCGCCGAGAACTTCGTCACCGAGCTCAAGGGCATGATCACGGGCTGATCCCGTACGCGGCTGGCGGCTGCCCCCCACACGCCTGCGGGCGTGCGCGGGGGCGGCCGTCGTCGTCTCCGTCGTCCCCGCATGGCACCAGTGCGCGTACGAGACCCGGCCTTTTCGGAGAACGCCGAAGGGCGGCCCCGTGCGGGACCGCCCTTCGTGAGGTGCGTAGAGGCCGGACTCAGAAGTCCATGCCGCCCATGCCACCGTCGCCACCGGCCGGGGCGGCGGGCGCCTTCTCCGGCTTGTTGGCGATGACGGCCTCGGTGGTGAGGAAGAGCGCGGCGATGGAGGCCGCGTTCTGCAGCGCCGAGCGGGTCACCTTGGCCGGGTCGATGATGCCGGCCTTGACCATGTCGACGTACTCGTCGGTGGCCGCGTTCAGGCCCTGGCCGGGCTCCAGCGAGCCGACCTTCTCCGCCACGACGCCGCCCTCGAGGCCGGCGTTCGTCGCGATCTGCTTCAGCGGGGCCGAGCAGGCGAGCACGACGATCTGCGCACCGGTGGCCTCGTCACCGCTCAGCTCGGGAAGCTTCGCGTTCTTGGCCGCCTGCAGCAGCGCCACGCCACCGCCGGGGACGATGCCCTCCTCGACGGCCGCCTTCGCGTTGCGCACGGCGTCCTCGATGCGGTGCTTGCGCTCCTTGAGCTCGACCTCGGTGGCCGCGCCGACCTTGATGACGGCCACGCCGCCGGCCAGCTTGGCGAGGCGCTCCTGCAGCTTCTCGCGGTCGTAGTCGGAGTCGCTGTTCTCGATCTCGCGGTTGATCTGGGTCTTGCGGCCCTCGATCTGGTCGGCGTCGCCGGCCCCGTCGACGATGGTGCACTCGTCCTTGGTCACGACGACCGAGCGGGCGCGGCCGAGCAGCTCCAGCTCGACGGCGTCGAGCTTCAGGCCGACCTCCTCGGAGATCACCTGCGCGCCGGTGAGGATCGCGATGTCGGTGAGCATGGCCTTGCGGCGGTCGCCGAAGCCGGGGGCCTTGACGGCGACCGACTTGAAGGTGCCGCGGATCTTGTTGACGATCAGGCCGGCGAGGGCCTCACCGTCGACGTCCTCGGCGATGACCAGCAGCGGCTTGCCGCTCTGGACGACCTTCTCCAGCACCGGAAGCAGGTCCTTGAGGTTCGAGACCTTCGAGTTGACGATCAGGATGTACGGGTCCTCGAGCACGGCCTCCATGCGCTCGGCATCGGTGACGAAGTAGGGCGAGATGTAGCCCTTGTCGAACCGCATGCCCTCGGTCAGCTCCAGGTCGAGGCCGAAGGTGTTCGACTCCTCCACGGTGATGACGCCCTGCTTGCCGACCTTGTCCATGGCCTCGGCGATGATCTCGCCGACGGTGGTGTCAGCGGCCGAGATCGAGGCGGTGGCAGCGATCTGGTCACGGGTCTCGATGTCGGTGGCCATGCTGCCGAGCTGCTCGACGACAGCGGCGACGGCCTTCTCGATGCCCTTCTTCAGCGACATCGGGTTGGCGCCGGCGGTCACGTTGCGCAGGCCCTCGCGGACCATCGCCTGAGCCAGCACCGTGGCGGTGGTGGTGCCGTCACCGGCGACGTCGTCGGTCTTCTTGGCGACCTCCTTGACGAGCTCCGCGCCGATCTTCTCGTACGGGTCCTCGAGCTCGATCTCCTTGGCGATGGAGACGCCGTCGTTGGTGATCGTGGGGGCGCCCCACTTCTTCTCGAGCACGACGTTGCGGCCCTTCGGGCCGAGGGTCACCTTCACGGCGTCGGCGAGCACGTTCATGCCCCGCTCGAGCCCGCGGCGAGCCTCGATGTTGAACTCAATGAGCTTTGCCATGTGTTCCGGGAATCCTCCGGGTGCCGGGAGCCGTCGCCGGCTCCCTCGGTGTCTGGGTGGTGCCTGCCGGTGCCCGCGACGGACGGCCCTGCGGCCTCACCGACTGACGTAGCACTCACGTACCGAGAGTGCTAGCCCCATGTTTAGCACTCCCCCCATGCGAGTGCAAACGATCTGGCCTGCACCGCCCAGCCCGCAGGCGGCTCCCGCCCCCGCCGGGCACCGGGCCGTCATAGGGCCGCGCCGGACGGCAGGAGCGCCCGCGGACACGCGTCCCACCGGCCCTCTTCGGCATGGATAACCCCTACCCTTCTCCACATGGACAAGCCATTCGTCGATTTCCCCGACGGCCCCCCGCCCACCGAGCTCCAGATCACCGACCTCACCGAGGGCACCGGCGACGAGGCCAAGGCCGGCAGCACCGTGTCGGTCCACTACGTCGGGGTCGCCCACAGCTCCGGCGAGGAGTTCGACTCCAGCTACGACCGCGGGGAGCCGCTCTCCTTCCGTCTGGGCGTCGGGCAGGTCATCTCCGGCTGGG
Source organism: uncultured Propionibacteriaceae bacterium (assembly GCA_936924635.1). Classification (GTDB taxonomy): domain Bacteria; phylum Actinomycetota; class Actinomycetes; order Propionibacteriales; family Propionibacteriaceae; genus Fen-668. The sequence goes on along the minus strand of CAKZHP010000055.1, from coordinate 3,232 downwards.
ACCAGGGCGTCCAGGGGATGCGGGTCGGCGGCCGCCGCCGGCTGGTGATCCCGCCCGACCTGGCGTACGGCTCTCGTGGCGCCGGCGGCGCCATCGGCCCCAACGAGACGCTGATCTTCGTCTGCGACCTCGTCGCGGTGCGCTGACCCACCCCTCGTGGCCCGACTCCACGGCACCTCGGCCTCCCGCGCAGCAGCGCGGGGGGCCGACACGCGTGTCGGCAGAGGCCCCGGCGTCCGCAGCATCCGCGAACGCCTCGTCATCACCATTCTGCTGCTCACGGTGTTCGGCCTGGGCCTGTCCGGCGTGGTCGCCTACCTGCTGCAGAACGGCCGCATCCAGGCGGACGCGTTCAGCGAGCTTCAGAACGACGCGAACGACTTCCGCACCATGGCCGAGTCCAACCGCAACCCGGCCAACCAGAACAAGCCGTACGTCAACGCCGAGGAGCTGCTCCGGGTCGCGATCCAGAGCAAGCCGCTCACCGAGTACAGCGGCATCATGGCCGTCAACGAGAAGGGCCTGATCTTCGCGGCCGCCGCCAACGCCGGCACCAGGGTGCGCCCCGAGGAGAACCCCGACTTCCTCTCCCTGGCCATCTCCCTCGCGAGCCAGCCGCAGATCACGATCCAGCGGTTCACGCGCGGTGGTGTCGACTACAGCTACGCCGTCGTCCCCGTGGTGTTCGCCGAGACCGGTGAGCAGGCCGCCCTGGTGCGGGTCATCGACCTGGAGATCCAGCGGCAGGGCCTCAACGACACCTTCGCCACGTACTCACTGGTCGCCCTGGGCGTCACCCTGGCCATCGGCGGGATCACCTGGCTGGTGATGTCGCGCCTGCTGCAGCCCATCAGCTGGGTGCAGCGGACGGCCGAGGAGATCTCCGAGCACGACATCTCCCGCCGCATCCCGGTGCGGGGCAACGACGACCTGGCCGCCCTGACCACGACCGTGAACACCATGCTCGACCGCCTGGAGTCGGCGGTGGGGGCGCAGAAGCGCCTGCTGGACGACGTCGGCCACGAGCTGCGTACGCCGATGACCATCATCCGCGGCCACCTGGAGCTGATGGACACCACCGACCCCATGGACGCCGAGGTGGTGCGGGCGCTGGCGCTGGAGGAGCTCTCCCGCATGAGCAACCTCGTCAACGACCTGCTGGTGCTGGCCCAGTCGGAGCGGGCCGACTTCGTGGTGCTGCAGGACGTGGACATGGGTCGTCTCACCGACGAGACGTTCGAGAAGGTACGGGTGCTGGGCGGCCGCCCCTGGATCATGGACGACCTCGCCGACGTGGCCGTGCAGTGCGACCCCCAGCGCATCACTCAGGCCTGGCTGCAGCTCGCCGCGAACGCGGTCAAGTACTCCCCCGACGGCTCCCAGGTGGGCCTGGGCAGCAAGGTCGAGGGCGACAACGTACGGCTCTGGGTGCGTGACCACGGGATGGGCTTCACCGACGAGGACAAGGAGCTCGTCCTGGAGCGTTTCGGCAGGTCGCGGCGAGCCGGGGCCAAGCGGACCGACTCTGCGGGGCTCGGCCTCGCTATTGTGAACTCGATCGCACTCGCTCACAGCGGTCGGGTCGACATCGACTCGGTGCCGGAGGTCGGCAGCACCGTGAGCCTCGTGATCCCCCGCCAGCCACCGACGGAGACTGCATGAACGAGATCCTGATCGTCGAGGACGAGGAGCGCATCGCCGCCTTCCTCGCGAAGGGGCTGCGTGCCGCCGGCTTCCCCTCCAGCACCGAGTCGTCCGGCGTCGCCGCGGCGCACAAGGCGCTGTCGGGTGACTACGACCTGATGATCCTCGACGTCGGCCTGCCCGACGTGAACGGTTTCGAGGTGCTGCGACGCATCCGCGGCCAGGGCTGCCGGATCCCGGTCATCATGCTGACCGCGCGCTCCTCGGTGAACGACACGGTCAAGGGCCTCGAGTACGGCGCCGACGACTACATCGCCAAGCCGTTCCGGTTCGAGGAGCTGGTGGCGCGAGTCCGGCGGCGGCTGAAGCGTGAGGCCCCCTCGGAGGCGTCGCTGCTGCTCCAGCACGGCAAGCTGAAGCTGGACCTCCGCACGCACAAGGCGTCCCTGGCAGGCCGCGAGGTCGAGCTCACCGCCCGCGAGTTCACCCTGATCGAGACCTTCATGCGTCATCCGGGCGAGGTGCTCACGAGGGAGTCGTTGCTGAGCGCCGTCTGGGGCTACGACTTCGACCCCACGTCGAACGTCGTCGACGTCTACGTGCGCTACCTGCGCAACAAGCTGGGCGCCGACGTCGTGGAGACCGTGCGCGGAGCCGGCTACCGACTCGTCTGACCTCCCCAGCGCACACCCGAGGTGGGCAGCTCAGGCGCACTGCCCCCAGCGAGGCGCAGCCCCGAGGGGGCCACCTCGTCGACGTGTCGGGAGCGTCAGCGCGGCGTCGCCGCGGCGGTGAGAGCCTCCAGCGGCAGGGTGAACAACCGCCCCACCGGCATGCCGGTCGAGAACACGCCGGGGCCGGCCCTCCCCGTGGGAGCAGCACTCGTCGCCTCGACGACCGGGACGGTCGGGGCGGCCACGGGAGCTGCCGAGGCAGAGGGAGCGCTGGACGCCGTCACCGTCTGGGCAGCGGGGGTCGTCGCCTGTGCGACGGGCGCGGTCGTCGTGGGCGCCGCGGTCGGTGCCGTCGAGTCGGCAGCCGAGGGCGTCGTGGAGGGGGTCGAGCCCGTCGTCGGCGCAGCAGTGCCCTCGGCGGGGGGAACGGTCTCGGTGCTCACGGCGGTGGCGGTCGGCGGCGTGCTCTTGGTCGGGAACGGGCGAGGCCCGGCGGACGCGGTCCCGGTGGCGCTCGCCTCCGTGGGCTGCGGTGCCTCCGGCGTGCCGGGATCAGCGGACGTCTCGGCGGCCGTCGGCGTGGGCGGGGCCACCGTGGGGCTGGGCTGGGCGACCGTCGGCGACGGCTGGGGCTCCGGCGCAGCCGTGGGCGTCGGCCGCGGCGCGACGGTCCGGCGGTCGGGCACCACTACGACGGTGGGCTCCGGCTCGGGGACGAACGTCGTCACCGGCGGGCCAGGGTCGACGGCCACGGTGCTGGACGGGCGGGAGTTCGGGGTGAGGTAGGAGGTCGGCTGCGGGGGCTGCGGCGCCTCCGGCGTGGCCTCGACACGCCGCGTCGGAGCTGCGGTGGTGGGAGCACCGGCCTGCGGCAGGGGCGGCACCGTCGCCGTCGCCGGCCCACCGGCGGGGGC
>CAKZHP010000054.1 GCA_936924635.1 uncultured Propionibacteriaceae bacterium | reverse complement strand
CCTCGGCGATCCCGCCCCGCGAGCGGGTGGTCAGCTGCGAGGAGGTCTTCGAGCTATCGAAAACACACTTACCTCTGAGGAAGTGCGGGGGGCGAGCAAACGCAGCGCCTGAGCAACGCACGAGGGCCAGGTGCTTCATGTGAAGCACCTGGCCCTCTGCTGTGTCCTAGCCGGTGATCTCGCGGACGGGCACGGTGATGTGGTGCAGGGTGCCGCCGCGCATCCTGAGCAGCACGTCTCCGTTGGCGGTGAACGTCTTGCCGCGCCAGCGGATGCGCTGGGTGGCGGGGTCGTACGTCATCGGTGGAAGGACGATGCGCAGTTCCTCGGACAGCTGGAACGCTCCCGACGCGTCCACGGCGGTGCTGACGTAGGTGACGTGCGCCGGCGAGCGGGTGATGCCGCCAGCGCCGGACCAGTCGATGACGTCGTTGCCGAGGTCGTCGATGGTGGTGACGCCGGTGATGATCTCCACGCGGTCGCTGAGTCTCATCGTGCCCGCCTGCGATAGCGGTTGAGCACGACCAGCTCGGGCAGGGTCCAGCCGGCGAACGTGGCGAAAGCCTCGCTGTAGTCGCCGACGGTGACGCGTTCGGCCTGCTCGGGGTTGTTGACCAGGCGCGCGGTGGCGGAGATCACCACGGCCGCCAACGCGTCGTTGGGGACGCCGTACCGATCGAATCCCTGGTCTCGGGTGTAGGCCCGGACGAAGGCGGTCACGACGGGCAGGTGGGTCTCCGCAAGGGCGAGCGTGTCGGGGTCGTCGCCCTTGCGGAGGTATGCGGCGACCTTGGCGGCAGTGGGTGCCAGGGTCGGGTTGGTGACGCGCACGACGTAGGGCGTCACGGCGTGGTGCCCGGTGCCGTCGGCCCAGAAGATGATGAGCATAAAGTCGCCGGACGCGCCGGGGTCGATGACGCCGTGGACGCGGTCCCACTCGATCGTGACGCCGGGCGGGACCGTCGACGCGGTCATGTCGACTTCCCACACCTGCCCCGCGGGCAGGCTCAGACCCACCTCACGGGCGACGTCAGCCGCCGTGAGGTAGAGAGCCTGGCCTGCCTGCGCGGTGCGGTTCACGGCCACGATCAGACCGTGATGCCGGTCAGGGTGACGATGGCCTTGGGGTTCACCGGCTTGGCGTCCATGCGGTAGACGACCCGGATGGCTTGCTGGTCGAAGTCGCCGAAGGTCTGGTCCAGGATCGTCACGGACGGGGCCACGTCACGAGCCACCGCGACCTGGCTCATGTCCACGAGCGCGGCGCGGCCGGTCGGGGTCGTGCCGGTGGTGTCCGGGATGCGGTTGGTGATCGTGACGGGGGTGCCGAGCAGGAGGTACCGGCCGGGTGCGGTCACGTCGGGCTCGACGATGTAGCGGCCCTGGGTGTCCTTGACCTTCCTCAGCGCGGTGAAGTCACGGCTCGTCAGGAACCAGCGCATGGCGTCGAGGTTGACGTTCTCGGCGAGGGCCATGCCCTGCGCGTCGATCATCGCGTCGAGGTTGAGCGCGCCACCCACGGCCACGGTCTGCGTGCCGGTCCAGGCGAACATGCCCTGCGGCTTGGTGATGCCGTCACCGGTCGCGCTGAACATCTGCGCGTCCCACGTGTCCGCGACGTCCTTGACGAGCCGCTGCTTCAGAGCGGCGTCGAGGGCGACGACGGACTGACGGGCCAGCTCGTTGCTGTAGCGCGTCAAGGTCTTGATCCCCATCATCGTGGACGGCAAGAGGCCGATCTCGCCGAAGTCGGGGTTGACCTCGGTGATCTGCTCGTTCTGGCCGTGCCACGACGGCTTGGTGGCACCGGCCATGGTGGGCAGCTTCAGCGGCCCGGCGGTGTCGAAGATGCGGGGCCCGGCCGCGAGGAACTGCGAGGCAGCCTCGAGAGGCTGGACGAGGACGGACGCGACCTGCTCGGGGACGAGCTCGGAGACGTCGGTGGAGCCGGCGTTGGTGGTGGAGGCGAGTGCCATGGGGGTCTCCTGGGGAGGGGAACGGGAAGGGTTCGTCCGTTCGGCCGCCAGGACCGCGCGCGGGGTGAGCGCCAGGCTCACGGCGAGTCTAACCTATCTCTAGCGTAATCTGCATATACTGCTACCGCCGCTCCTTTCAGGGCACTGGCGAAAGGGCATGGTCGAGCCCAGCAGAGCCCCCGTCGCGCGAGGCGACGGGGGCTCTGTGCTGTGGCCAGGCTCAGTCTTCGATCGAACGAATGGACTGGACCATCTCCTTGGAGTAGGCCATGACTTCCCGGCCGTCCTTGTCCTTGAAGACGTAGCGGGTACCTTGCTCCTCGTAGGACTCGGCGACGACCTCGCTCTGTGCGAACTTGAACTTCTCGCCAAGGGCGTCGTTGATCACGAACTTCTTGGGCATGCTGGTCCTCTCATCCTGCGTTGCGCCGGAGGATTCCGGCGAGGTTGACGGTTGCGGGGGCGGTGGTGGCACCCTGCCCGACCGATCCTGCCGGACGACGGCTGGCAAGGTGGGGCTTGCGGGCCAGGAGCGCGTCCACGGCGGCCGTGAGCGCGTCCTCGTCGTCCAGGTGGGCCGGGTCGAACGGGAGGTCGGTCGGGTCCGCCAGGCGGCCCGTGGCGGCCGTCAGCGCGACGTGCAGGCGCTCGGCCAGGTCGTCGGCGCGCTTGGCCTTCACGCGGGCGTCTGCGGCCTCCTGGCGCAGCCGCTGGACGTACTCGCGGGGGAACGTCTCGGGCTCGTCACCAACCTTTTCGGTGATCGCCGCAGAACCCTCTTCGGGCTCGTCAGGGTTGTTTACCGACCGGTTGATTGCAGGGTCAGTCCTGACATCGGTGTCGGGGGTCTCGTCGGTCTCGGGGGTCATCGGTTCCTCTTCCTCTGCTTGCTGGGCCGCTTGGCCTTGTCGGTGGTGGGAATGGTGGTGCCGATGGCGTCGCCCACGGGGGACGGGTGACAGCGGCATCCGGGGTGCTGGTGCATGGGCTGGTCGGCGGGGTAGACGAATCCACCCTTGTAGAGCCACTGGCAGAGCTCGCAGGCGTCGGGCTCGAGCTGGCGGGTGTAGCCGGACACGTGCGGGGACCGCGACACGGCCTCGCTGAACGTGCGCCCGGCGGCGTCGATGGGCTCGTTGCGGGCCAGGCGCTCGACGCGGTTCTGGACGAACTCGCGCTGACCCTCCTCGGTGTCGGACGCGAGGATGGTCCGGGGGTCGGTGAGGATCGTGTCCACGGCCGTGGACAGGCGCGTCAGGTCACCCTCGGGAGCGGTGAAGCCGAGGACCGGCACGGGCTTGCCGAGCTGCTGGGTGAGGGTCGCTGCCAGGGCGACGTCGGCCAGGACCACGGCGTGCCCGTTGGCGCGGGCGATGGTCGCGGCAATGGCGGCCACGGCCTCCCGCACGGTCAGGTGACCGGCGACGAACGCGGCCAGCAGTGCGAGTGCCTGACGGGCGGTGCCGTCGCCGAGCGCGGTCAGCGTCCGCTGATAGGGGGTCTCGGTCACTGCGCCACCACCCCGGACAGGTCACCGCTCGTGACGGCGTCGGTGAGGCGGTCGGCGCGAATCGCGTCGATCTCGTCGGCGGTGTATCCGAGCCGGCGCAGCGCGTACGAGGCGGGCACCAGACCCGCGCTGAACAACTTGACGACGGCGTCGGCCTCCTGCGCGGCCGAGCGGGTCGACGGGTCCGCCCACGACACGGTGACGTCCACGGCCGCGGGGTCGATGCCGTGCCGGACCGCCGTCATGAGCTGCGCGACCTGCCGCCACGCCTGACCGTAGGTGCCCTGACGTGCCTCGGCGCGGGCGGTCAGAGCGGCCTCGCTGGCGCGGATGCTGTCGGCGCTGGTGGGGTTGTCGCCGCCGATGCCAAGCAGGTGCTCGGGCATCCCGGACACGGCGCTAATCTGGCGCATGATCACGCCGACCGCGTTCTCGTACCCGGCGAGGTCCGCACCGGGCAACTGGCCGAACTTGGTATCGGGGGACTCCGAAACCATCATTCGGTCAGTCTCGCCAAACGGGTTCTCGGGCTCGGCGTCGGGGTCCAGCGGGCGACCCTGGTCGTCCCGCTCGATCAACTCGACGCCGGACGCCCAGCGGCGGGGACGGGCCGCGTACTCGCTGGCGGTGAGCATGTCGGTCGTCAGTTTTACGAGCGCGTCGGTCAGGGACAGCACGTCGGTCATCTCGGAGACGCCGGTCTGCACGAGACGGTCACCGTTGCGGAGCCACACGACGGGCACCTGGCCGAGCGGGTTCGTGATCGTGTCGACCTTGCGGTACCCGGTGGTCGCTGCGCCCTTGCTCGGGGAGTGCCAGCGGGTGATCCGGTCGGCCTCGTACCAGACGGCGTGCGTGCCGTCGGCGGCCTCCCAGCGCTTCACAGCTGCGGTCACCTCACGGGTGGCGGGGTCGGTGGTGACGGCCATCGTGGTGGCGGACTCGACCGTGACGAGCGGGGAACCGTCGGGGCGCGCCCACACGATCACGAACGCGTCGCCCAGCAGCAGGGCCTCCCGGTGCGCGACCCTGTGCATCGTGTCGAGGCCGTTGGCCCGCCAGTCCTCCCACGCGTCGGGTCGGGACAGTCCGGTGACGCGCAGCCGCTCGCCGATGGTGTCGACCAGCAGACGGGGGACGTTCACCGACACGGCCGACAGGCGGTTGTTCAGCGCCAGGCGCGCCTCCGGCGACAGGAACGTCAGTGCCTGGCGGCCCTCGTAGTAGGCGGTCAGACGCGAGTAGATCGCGGCCTTCTCATCGATGCGCTGCAGGATGCGGGACAGGTTGTCGATATCGTTCATGGGCGGAACTCCGATCACTTGAAGGAGCGCACGACACGGCGTCGTGCGGGCTTGCGGGTCGCGCGCCAAGTAGCGCGCGAGTGAGCCATGACCAGGCACGCGGCGAGGTCGATCTTTCGGGCGTTGCGACGCCGGGATGCCTTAGACAGGCGCACACCTCGGGCGTCCTCGGTGACGACCGCGGCGGCCACGTGAGCGGCCAGGCGGGCATCGCCGGAATGCGTCAGACCGCCACTGTTGGCGGCGTTCAGCAGGTCTCCCGTAGCAGCCGTGAGACGGCTCGGGGAGTGCGGAAACTCCACGATCGGCAGACCCTCGGACTCCAAGGTCTGCAGGGTGCGCGTCCACCGGAACGGGTCAGCGACAATCTCGGCCACGCGCCAGCGGCGGGCAGCGACACGGATCGTGTCCTCCACCTCGGCGATGGGCACGCGCCAGGTCTCGTCACCGGTGGGCCGCTCCCACGTGGCGAGCACGTCGAAGTGCGGGTGCTTGTCGACGGTGCCGACGAGCAGGGCCGTCGTGTCATCGCTGAACGAACCGTCCAGGGCGATCACGACCTCCTCGCCGTCCTCGATACCGTCACCGGTCGCCAGGCCGTCCCAGACACCGGCGGCAAGGAACAACCCGTCCGTGTCGGTGACGAACTGGCACAGACGCGCGCGGCGAAACGTGGCCTCCCGCGTCTTGGGCGGCAGCAAGGCTTGCAGCGCGTCACGGTGGAGGAAGTCATCCAAGGCGGGGTTCGCCAGCCCCCAGCAGTGCGAGCAGTCGACGGGGTGATGCTCGAATCCGGCAGCGCTGAACTCCCGCCACACCAGCGACGTATCGTCGGGGTGCTCGGTCGCGTACACGCGCAGGTCCGTCAGCACGGAGTCGCTCGGGTCCGGGCCCGGCGTCCCGATCCCAATCAAGGTCGACTCGGCCCGCTTGCCCTGCGCCAGGCTCACGACCTCGAACACGTCGCGGTCGATGACTCCCAGCTCGTCCAGAATCGCCAGGGTCGGGTCGAGCCCTTCCAGCGACTTGGGCGTGGCCGGCAGGCACGCGAACGATGCGCCCCGCTCGGGCACGTACAGCCGATCCTTGAACACCTGCACCCGGCTGGACAGATCCTCGTGCAGCTCGACCATGCGCCGAGCCGTCCCGAACACGATCCCGGCCTGGCGCTCGTCCACAGCAGCGACCACCACGGACGCGCCTTCCTCACCGAGCATCAGGTCGTACAGGCCCAGGGCGGCAACCAGCGTTGACTTGCCCTGACCGCGAGGCATCATCCACCCGGCCGTGCGCGGGCGACGCTCAGCATCCAGGACCGACCCCACGAGGTCGACCTGCCAGGGCCGCAGACGCATCGGTGAGCGGGCACCGGTGCCCTTGGGCGTCACGATGAACCGGGAGCAGAACGCCTCGAAGCGCGCGGACCCCGTCTTGCGAGGACGGAACGGCAGCGCGGACGGGTCGACAGCCGCCTTGGGACCGGCCTTCATGCGTCACGCACCGTGGTCAAGGTATACCCCCGGGGGGTGTGTGATGGTCCCTGCGCCTTGCGCCGGGGGCTTGCGTCACTCTCGGTGGGGGTTACCCCCCCGGTCTGGTCACGCTTGGTCACCGTGGTGCCCTTGCGGCTGTTGCAGCGTCGGCAGAGCACGGCCAGGTTGTCGACCTCGAACGCGAGGTCGGGGCGGATGGTCACCGGGATGACGTGGTCAACGGTGAGGTCGTCGCGGCTGCCGCATGTGAGGCAGAACGGCTGTGCCTTGCGCAGTCGCTTGCTCAGGCGAGCCCAGCGCGCGGTACGGCGCTCAGCGGGCCGCACGCGCTCGTCCTTGGTGCGGTGCTCGGGGCAGCGCGTTGCGTCGCTGACGTCGCCGCAGACAAGGCAAGGTTTCATGCTCACGGCTGGTCCTCCTCGATGTTGGCGAGGATCGAACCCAGCGCCACGATGCACGCGGTCAGGGTCATGGGGTGCTTCCCTTCACGGGGAGAGGTGCGGTTGTCGTGGGGTGGAGATGAGAGATCAAGAGGGCTGCACGTTTCCGCAGGTCAGGGCCGTGCCTTGACACAGGAGGTGTGTCAAGGTGACACAGGAGGTGTGTCAGATCGCAGGAGTGGCGACACAGGAGGTGTGTCACCATGAGCACGAAGTGCCTCTGAACCGGGGTCATCGCGCCGACCTCCGGGTGCCTCGGATGCCGTGGTAGCCGCATGTCTTGCCGCCGTGACCGCCTGCCTTCTCCCACCAGTCGGGAGCGACGAGGCACCGGTAGTTCGACCCATCGCCCACGAGCTGCATGTCGCGGGCGCGTCGAATGGCGTTGGCGATCTGCTGCCTGCCAGGCATCGACATCTCGCCGGTGCGGGGGTCGCTGGACTGGAGGATCATTGCCAGGCCGCCGGGGGCGAACTCGGCGTGCCCGATCAGGTTGGACCAGCCCATCGCTGCGTACTGGATGCGGAAGTGCAGGGGCTTGACCTCAGGATCACGTGCCATACGACGTAGCGCGTGCTGATCGACGCCGCCCCACTCCGTGAAGGTGATGGTGCCGCTCATGCCCGCACCGCCCGTCGAGCCTTGGACTCCACGACCCGCCAACCCTCGGCCTGCGCCAGTGCCCAGACGTCGGCGAGGCGCGAGGTGCGGATCGTGCGACCGTGGCTCCACTCTGCTGAAGGGATCCGTCCGCGCAGCAGCAGGGCGTGCACGTCAGAGTCCGTGGGGGACATGAGCGGGATGCGTCCCTGGCGCTCGACGCCCACGACCAGGACGTCGGAGGCGCGACGGCGGGTCATCGGGCACCGCCCGTCGCCATCGCGAGGAGACGGCGGGCGCGAGCCTCATCGACGGCGTCGCGCAGCCCGTCGAGGTAGCCGGCCTCGTGCCCGCAGCGCCAGGCCCGCTCGACGGTCTCCAAGGTCGGTGCCGGGGCCAGCGGGGCGGCAAGGTCCGCCTGCGCCGACGCGACGATCTCGGCGGGACTCACCGCGCCTCACCGTGGCCGCGCAGCAGGGTCGTCAGACGTGACACCTGCTCGTCGGTGAGCGGGGGAGCCTCGGCGGCAATGCGCTTGATGTGCTCGGCCAGGCGCTCGGCGCGCAGATCGCGGCGCGCGCCGAGCAGGTCGGGATCGTCAGCGGTGCGGGAGCGGGACAGCGACGCGACACGTGCGCGCTCGGTAGTCCATGACATGAGAAAGGCCTCTCAAGGGGCAGGGGTGACCTGCCTCCGCTGAGAGGCCGAGCTTGAATGACACTGATGTAACTAGTGCCAGTTAGATACTAGGCCGCATAGCCGTCGGAGGGCAATTCGCTTGGCACCACCGTCGACCAGCAGGTCCAGGATGGCGACCGTGCTCGTCTCGGGTGTGTCCCCGCCGGTGAGCGCGACGTTCATGTCGCAGTCGGGGCACCGGATGTCCAGGTGCAAGCGGTATCCGGCCGGGGAGCCGGGAGGCAGGTCACCCAGGGGCGTCGGGTCGTCGCGCACCATGTCGATGTTGGGGTTGATGAACCAGCCCGCGCCGTTCTCGCCCCGGCGTAGTTCCCGGACGGGCAACGGCACGTCCCCGTGGACCCGCTCCGTGCACTCGATCAGCAGGGTGGCGGCGGGGCCGTCCATGCCTACCTGGGATCCCATCCATGCGCCGTGATCCGGGATACTGCGCTTCGCGGCCGTCATCGTGATGCCTTCCATTCGATCTGGACTGTCTCGGGGTCGAACACGCGGGAACCTCGGCCCGCTGGGTGGATCGTGACGTCGGCGAGCATGCCGATGATCACGCGCTTCGTCTCGGTCGTGAGCGTGTCCCATGCCGCCGCCACGTCGCTGGCCGTGACCAGTTGTTGGAGTGCGGGGGACGAGACGAGCGACGGCAACTCGAGGGTGATCTGGTCCAGCCGCGCCCGGAGCTTGGACGTCGCTGCGGTGAGCTGCCGGGCCGTGATGCCGCCGTCGGCAAACGCCTCGGCCAGGTCGTCCAGGCGACCTGTGAGCGTCACCTGCTCAGCGCGCAGCGTGTCGGCGCGGTCGGCGTTCTCGGGGGAGGTGAACACGCGGTGCGCGTCCGGGAGGGACAGGCGGGCGACCATCACCTGCTCCACGAACGAGTCAACGTCGCCGATCCTGCGCCCGAGGTGCGCGTGCGACTCGCAGACGTAGATCGGGCCGCGCTGCTCCCCGCGTCCGTAGATGCGCCCGCCGCAGGTGGCGCAGCGCGCGACGCCCGACAGGAGGTAGGTGCGAGGTCGGCCCCTTGGCCTGCGGGCCGGGTCGTTGAGGATGGCGCACACGGCCGCGTGGTCCTCCTCGCTGATGATGGCGGGCCACAGGCCGGGACCGACGACCTCGCCGCGGTGGACGCGGATGCCCGCAAGACGGGGGCGCTTCAAGTAGTTGCGGAACTCGGTGGGCTTCCACGGGTTGCCCGCCGTGGTCAACACCCCGGCCTCATTGAGCCGGCGCACGATGGTGCGCAGGGGCTCGCCAGCCAGCAGGCTCGTCACGGCTGCCCGGGTGTGCTCCGCCTCGGACTCCACGATGCTCATGCCATCACGGGAGTAGCCGAACGTCCTGCGGCCTGCTGTGGGCTTGCCAGCGGCGGCGCGCTGGTCGTTGGACGCCTTCTGTCGTAGCGCCTTCTGCTCGCCCTCGTACGTGGCCCAGGCGGTCACGGTGCGCGCGACGGCACGGCCAGCCGGGCTGGACAGGTCGAGGTGTCCAGCGGTGACGGCGTGGACGTCGACTCCCAGAGCGATGACGCGCTCGAGGTCGCGGGTGAGGCGCACGAGGCGGTCGACGTGCCACACGACGATGCGCTGCGGCCGGGAGGCGAGCAGCCGCTCAAACTCTGGCCGATCCTTGCCCGAGGTGGCGCTGCGGTCGTTGTCGACCAACTCCGTCACGATCTCCCAGCCACGCTCACTACAGAGCCGACGGCAGAGGTCGAGCTGGCGGTCGACGGCGAGGGAATCGCGGTGACGGTCCAGACTTTGCCTGGCATAGATCGTCGCTTCCATACGTACGACGTTAACATGGCTTCATCCTGCAGCTGCCGCTGCGGGACGTGGCTGCGATGCAGTGCCGGCAGTCCTCGCTCG
>CAKZHP010000053.1 GCA_936924635.1 uncultured Propionibacteriaceae bacterium | reverse complement strand
TGGACCGGCTCACCTACAACGGCACCATCATCGAAACCGGCACCCACTCCTACCGACTGGCGCACTCCCGCACCCAAGCGGCCGGCTGAGCACGGATCGGACTGACCGGCCTACCAATCAGGGTCGAGCCGAGCCAGACTGCCTGCGATCTGCTCGGCAGTTTGAGCACGCGTGAGGTCCACGCCGTAGGGAGCCCAATCCGCGACGACACGGGCCTGCACCAACGCGGCGTCGACCCCGACCCCAGCGGTGATAACCACCTGTGACTCGCCCGGCGCGACGATGGCCCATTCCCCGGCGGTCGTGCCGGCGTCCCATCGATCGGCGGCCATGGGCTGCCCATCAACCATGATCTCCGTGGGAGTCCAACGTTCCCGATCCCGCCAGGACTCGAAGAGCTCCTTGACTTGAGCGGCGTCGAGGTGACGCAGTGAAGGCAGCCCCACAGCCACTTGAACGGCCCGTTGGCGTTGCTCGCCCGACTCAACGAGCCAGCGCGTGAGGGCAGTGCACACCACGACCCTCGCCGCTGCGAGTGAGGCACCCAACTCCACATCGTGGCTGGGCTGCCCCACCCGACCATTGGCATGAAGCACGACCCGGGCAACGTCCGTCCCGGGCTCACGCTCCGAAATCACGGCCTCGTGGGGGACCACTTCGCCTGGGCTCCAAAACAAGACGTGGCTCACTTGTAGTACAGACCTGAACACCACTCATGGCCAGTGTTGTCCACCAACGCGAGGAGCCACCACTTGTTGCTGCTGGACACAGTGAAGTTGGCGCCACCCGTTGAGCTGGTGTTGAAGCCGCCCTTGTACAACCTTGGGGTGCCGCCAGTCGCGCTGACCCACACTTCAGTGGTCCCATAACGCCCGCTACCCCAAATCGCCCGAACGTCAGAAGACAAGGCGATGATGCGAACGGTGCTTCCCGACCGGGACAGCGAGTACAACCCGCCGCAGTCGGAAGGGTCCAACGTCGGTGCGGCCGAGGCGGCACCAACTGTTGTGGTCACGGCAAGTGTCAATGCCGCCGCGACGCCAGCAGCTCTCTTGATCATCGAACGCATTGGTCCCCCACTTCAGTCACGGCGGCTCACCGATGAACTGCCTACTGGAAGGCTAGCCCTAGCCCACCAGCCCCGCCACCGGATCAGGAGCCAAAATCCACGGCCCCGCGCTGGGGCCAAATCAAGCCGTCACGGTGGGGCCAACTTCAGTTGACAAACTCAGCCGTCATCCCAACGCGTTACGGTCACACTGGCTGGGCTATCCGCCACCGGCGAGGTTTCTGGATATGCCGGGGTAGCAATTTGTTTGGCGGAAGAGGCTGGTTTCAGCCTGCGCAGCAGCGACTGCCGATTAGGCGACCACGGTGCCGCGGCGCCGGGCCGAGAGAGCAGCCTTATAGGTCGGCTCTACTCCAGCACTGTCACAGGCCGGCGCTCGCGCGCCTCCGGGTGACTGCGTCACGGCGACAGTAGCCTTGAGATGTGAAGGACGATTCGGCCCCGGACGCTGCGGCGCTCAGACGCGCTGGCGTCCCCTAGTCGCGGCTTTGGTCGCATGCCAGCCCGCAAGACGCGCCAGTACGTCACCGCCGCTGTCGAGTCGCTGACGATTGCCATTGAACTGTTCAACCGCCCGAGCCCGGCGGGCCGCGAGCATGCCACCGTGATGATGGCGGCGCACGCCTTCGAGATGCTGCTGAAGGCCGCGATCTACGAGGAACGGCGTAAGGTTCAGTTCTCGGGGAGCGACCGCTCGTTCGACTTCGGCAAGTGCGTCTCCGTTGCCGAGACCTCGCTGGGCATTATCGACGCCGGGGACCGTGTGGTGCTGCTCGCGCTGAAGGAGGACCGCGACGCCGCCACTCATGACGTGATCGCTATGAGCGATGACGTGCTGTGGCTGCACCTGCGGTCTGCGGTGACCATCTTCCGGAAGGTGCTGCTCGGACTGACGGGGCAGGACCTGACCGACGTGATGCCTGGACGGGTCCTCCCGGTCTCCGCCAGTCCGCCCACCGACGTGGGTCTGGTCGTAGGGAAGGAGTTCGAGCAGATCGCGGACCTCCTGCGCCCCGGCAGGAGGCGTAGCGCCGAGGCGAGGGCTCGACTGCTCCCGCTCATGGCCCTGGACCGCGCGGTTCGCAGCGAGGCCGAGCCGCCCACCGAAGCAGAGATCAACCGAGCCCTTCGGGCGGTGAAGGAGAAGGGCAAGTGGGAGACCGTCTTTCCGGGCGTCGTAGGGCTGCGGCTTGTCGGAGGCCCGCGCCCGTCGGATCAGGTCCAGGAGATCAGCCTGAAGATCGACCCGAAGCACGGCGACCTGGCTGCACGTCCTGCGCACGACGGTGAGGATGCCATCGCCTACCGCGAAGTGGACACGTTCGACCGCTACTCACTCAAGCTCAGCAAGCTGGGCGAGAAACTTGGGCTGACCCGCCACCAGGGCCTCGCAGTCATCCATGCGCTCGATCTTCGGTCTGACCCCAAGTGCTACAGGGAGAAGCGGACGGCCAACGGTCACGTTCAGTTCCAGGGTCTGAGCAACATCGCGCTGGAGCGCGCAAAGAACGCCGTAGTCGACGGTCTCAATGTGGATCAGGCTGTTGCCGACTACAACACCCACGTCGCGAGCAGGTCGAAGACCGCGCAAAGAAGCGGTAGAGGATGAACGGCAGGGACGCCGGGAGCGGCCAGGCGGCTTGGTCCCACGGCGTGCTGAGGGAAGTCGCTGCCGTGCTGGCGGACACCGACCATGGCCTGACTGGCCGCGAGATCGGAGACCTGCTTGCCCGTCTGAGAATGACCGACCCGCTCGCCGGAGCCACGAAGCGCGACCGCCTGACCGAGGCGTTCATCGCCCGCCAGAACACGGACCGTAGCCCCAAGCGCATTATCACGTTCATCACGCACGCGATGGAGCCTGTGCGCTACCGCGACCGCCCTGAACTGTTCACGCTGCGCCAGGACCGCCTCAACGAGCGACTCGCCTTTGTCGGGCTACACGTCAACGACAAGGGCCAGGTGGCGCGAGGTGCTCGCGCGCAGACACTCGATGAGTCGACGCGCATCGCGACCTCGATCCGTGATGAACTCCAGCGCCGCAAGACGCACTCCGAGGTGCTGCGGTACTGCTCGGTGGAGGTCCTGAAGCGCGCGCATTTCCACGCCTGCCTGGAAGCGACAAAGAGCATCTTCGACAGGCTCAGAACCATGACGGGCGTATCGGGCGACGGCGCGACGCTGGTGGACGCCGCACTCTCCCTGGGCAAGAGCGGCACTCCGGCGCTGGCGATCAACTCTCTGCAAACCCAAACCGAAAGAGACGAGCAGACTGGCCTCGCGAACCTGGTCAAGGGGCTCGGCGGGCTCTACCGCAACCCCACCGCTCACGACCCCCGCCTCAGTCGTTCGATCAGCGACGATGAGCTGCTGGATGTGCTGACCATGGTTTCTATGGTCCATCGTCGGCTCGACGGAGCGAGGTCGCCGGGTTAGTGCCGCCCTGGCACCGAGAAGCGACGTACGAAGTTGGCCGCGCTCAGTCCGTGATCGTTTAGGAGGCTGGTGACGCGAGCGGGATCGCGGAAGGCGTCGTTGGCCACCAGACCCGTCGCGAAGGCCGACACGGACTCTCGGAGCCGGGCAAGCCGCTTCGTCGTGACGACGCGACAGCCGGTCGGTATCGCGGCATGTGAGTCGAACCTTTCCTCCGGATGGATCAGCAGTGGCGTCGCCTCACTGTTGGGGTACTGCTGCCGGAACCAGTCCATGGCGTTCGAGAGTTGCTCGGCATCCTTCTTGTACACGGGATGTCCGGGGTCGGCCCCACTCTTCGCTTCAATGACATAGAACGTCCCGTCGCGAAGCGCCCATAGGCCGTCCGGCCCGCGGCCGAGGGTGTCCTCGGGCCGTTGCCCGATGTGACCGATGTGTTCCGCAAGGTCGCGCACGGCTTGCTCGAACTGTGGTGTACGAGGTCCCCAGTCAAGGTCCTGTAGGACGGCCTTGAACCCGAGCAAGAGATCATTGCCGGACGTGTACTTCGCTTGCAGCCAGGATGAAGCCTGTTCGCCCTGCGGGCGGCTCGCCGCCTTCAGACGCTCGTACAGCACACCCGTCAGGGGCCGGAGTAGCCGTCTGTTCGCGAGGTTGGCCGTCTTCTGGGTCTGCTGAGCCCCGGAAGGGTCGAAGAAGTTGGTGTATGACGCGAGCCGCTGCCTCTGGAGTGCCTGAGTCGCGGCGTCGTCTGTGATGCCATTTACGACTGTCTGCTGTTCCTGAGCTGCGACCACGTAGTCGCCGCGTAGGGCGGCATCGAACGCGCGCCGCTCAGCGCTGGCGGTGTCGGCGATCCGAGACGTGTCGTACCGGACCTGTGCCAGTGCGCCCTTGCTGTAGGCCACCCAGTCCTTATCGCGTTCGAGGCACTGCTCCATGATGTCGTGGAGGTCGTCTAGCGAGTCGGCCTCGACTTCGCTAGCGATCTCTGCTGCGAGGTCCAACTGCGCCCTCGTCGCGGGTGAGAAGAAGCCGCGTGCCTCCGGCGCATTGAGACGTTCGGCCAGCCGCGCCCCAAGGAGAAGGACCACAGCGTGATCCTCGTTCGACCGGGTGGCTCGTCCCATGCCCTGTTCCAGGCGCTGAATCTGTCGGCCAAGGAGGTTCGTTGATCCGGTCAACCGGGCCTGTGTCAGCCGCTCCGGTCCGTCGAGTGCTTCTGGTAGGCCATCCAGCACGAGGACGTGGCAGGCATCACCGGGCAGGTCGATCCCGTCGTAGCGGTTGATGAGCACTACTAGACCCAGTTGTGGGTTCTTGCGCAGTTGCTCGACGCCCTGATGAATGTTGTTGCGGTCCAGCACAAGAGCCGCGTCTTCTCGCCACCAGTCAGCGCGAGCGTGGCTCGGCACGATCACTACCACGTTCTGGTCCTCGGCCAGGTCCAGGACGAGATCACGGACCTCCTCGTCCGTCGCCTTGGGCACGAGTTGCTGTGGGACGAGGATCATCCGATCCCCGATGTCGCCAGCGCTCGAAGGAAAGATTGGCCGTGAGACTGACTCCGGTGCCGCGCCGAAGTGGCGGACCAGCACCGAGTCGTCAGCAAGCGTGGCGGTGAGGTAGACACGCCGCTGTGCCTGCGAGAAGCCGAGGAGTGTCTCTGTGGGATGGCAGGGCGGATAAATCTCGAACGCATCGCTGGTGATCACGGCGGTGCAGAGCGGGAGGCTGTCTACGACGAGCGGCCAGCCCCACTTCAGCGCGCTGTCCGAGATCGGATGGAGAATCGACAAGACCTGATCTTGCTTGTCCTGCCATGCCCAGAATGGAACCTCCTGTATCGCCGTCCGGCGGCGCGCTTCTAGGTCCAGCAGGCCGTTGGGCGACTGCGCTTTCAGGTCACCAGCGAAGAGTGTTAGCAGATCGCTGTACGCCTCCGAGTCGTCGTCGACGCGGAGCCGGAACACGTGGTCTGCCTGAGCGATGCAGGCGTGAGCGTCGTCAATGATCACCGCGCCAAGGCTGTGCGAGGGAGGCTTGGACACGCTGCCGCCGACTCCGAAGACGGACAGGCCGTTGAAGAGCTTCGCGAATGTCCCGACGAGCACCGCGCGTCCCTGCTGGTACTCGGGCGACCTGGGATCATTCGTGGTCGCGATCCCGACTCGTCCCGCCTCGGTCGTGACCTGTGCCGTCAGGAAGTCGTCAGGAACAAGATATGCAACGGGCCGGATACCCTCGTTGAGCCAACTGCGGGCGATGAGGAGCCCGACCAGCGTCTTGCCGCCTCCTGTGTTCATCTTGATCACGAGGTCGCGCTCGTCGCGACGGTCATGCCAGGCGGCCAGCACCTGGTCCTGGGGCCCTCGCAGGTAGTCGAGGCCAGAGACCTTCTCGGGTAGGGCGTTGAACAGGTCGCGGGGGTCGGTGATCGTGTTGGCTGGGACCGAGGCGCCCTGGCGCAGTCGCTTGAAGTTGACCTTGGCCATCGCGCGTTCTCCATCCTTCCCGGGCCCGTCCTCGGGCATGCTCATTCTCGCCCGCGCCTCCAACCAGCCGCGAGGGGCGCGCCGCCACGCCTGTCCAGAAGCGTTCGTTTCTGTCGCACCCCACAGCGCGGTAGCGAAGAGTCCCCGCAACGCTTGCCGATCAGCTCGCCGCCGAGCGAGTGATCTCGCGGTGGGGTTCGACCTCGACACGCTGCTGACGACGGCGCTCGGCACGCTCACGGAGGCGGGCACCGATGAGCAGGACCACGCTGACAGGGCCGATCCAGACCATTTTCAGGGCGTTCCAGATCGACCACAACACAACCAGGTGCAGCCACCTGGGACCGTTATCAGCGATGGCCTGCGCGCAGAGGTTCGCGATCAGCAGGTACGGGGTGGCGAGCAGCATCGCCGGGACGCCCCACCGCAACCCGCGCCTAGTGCGAATCGCGTCCAGCAGGATGTTGGTCGGCATCCAGGCGCGCAGGAGCAGGCGGGTACGAACGCTAAGGTTCCAGATCAGACGGATCATCGTGGACAGTCCTCTCCTCGGGGTTCCGTAGCGAACGAACTTCCCTGAGAGGGCCTTGTCGCCGAAGCGATGGGCCATGCCGCCGAACCTGTCGACGGCGCATATCTATGGCGCTACCTAGACATCATTCTACGACTGCACGCCGACATGAGGAAGGGCGCTGGCGACGGCCACCATCGGCCGCGTGTGCTCAGAGGCTCGGCCCTTGCCGGGTCGGGGCAGGTAGTCGGTGTTGCTGGTGGTGTTCGGGCTGGTCGGCGAGCTGGCGAAGTGCGGTCTCGGCTCTGGCGCGGTCGATCTTCTGTGCCGTGTTCTCCGGCGCCGGGCCGAGGGGCATGTCCTCGGTGAGGCCGTACCGGTCGCGGTAGGCGGCGACGGTGCGGGCGTGCCGGCGCCATGCCGCTGCCTTGCGGGGGTCACGCGGTGGCTCACCGAGGGTCCGCGTCCAGGGCTCCGCGGCGTCGCGCGCGGTGTCGAGTACCGCGTCTGCGCGGGTCTCGATCAGCTCTCGCCGCTCATCGAGGGCTTGCCGCATGTCGCGGGTCATCGGGCCGTCCGCGGAGGGGATGAGTCCGGCGATGAGCCGTGGCGTCTTGCGGGTGCGGCCTGAGCCGGCGGGGCGTGCGGTGGCGCGCGCAACGCGGTAGTGGAGGACGGAGGCGATGTCGTCGGCGTCTTCGAAGCCTCGCGCGGCTACCAGGCGCGGGAACAGGGTGTCGAGGTCGTGGTGGTTGGCCTCGGCGCGGCGCAGCTCGGCGGTGAGCGCACCGAACGTCTCGGACTCGATCACGGCGTCGATCTGGTCGGCAGTCAGACCAGAGGCACGGACGAGGGTGGCCCAGCGGTCTCGTTGTGCTGCGGCAGCAATCGTTTCGTACTCGGCGGCGAGCTGCGCGATAGAGCCCCAGTGCTCGTGTTCGGCGGTGATGGTCTCGTGTGCGGACAGCTCGGCCCCGGTGTGTTGGAGCACGCCGAACAGGACGGAGCGTCCGGTGGCGTCGGGGTTGTCGCCCGGATGCGGGTGGGCGTGTTCGTCGGCCCGGTCGAGGATGACGTAGGCGTGGTTGGAGTGCTTGCCGCGGGTCATCGCGACGTAGAGGTTCTCCCGCGTGGTGGTCGGCTCCACCAGCACGTGGGCGGTATCGACCGTGACGCCCTGCGCCCTATGCGCGGTGATCGCGTAGCCCAGATCAACATGGTCGGTCACGTAGCCGGCGGGCAGGACGATGGAGCCGCCGAACCGGCGGCCGGTCTTGCGGATGGTGACTGAGCCGTCGTCGCGGACGCCGGTGATGGTCCAGGTGTCGCCGTTGCGGACCCAGTCTTTGCCGTTGCGGAGGCGGCGGTCGTTGCGGCGGGTGATGATCGTGTCCCCTACCCCGGCAGTGGTGCCGTCGTTCAGCTCGACCTCCCGGCCCGGCTTCAACGTGCCGTCGAGGATCAGATCGGCACGGGCGCGCTGGTTGAGGGCGCTCACGTCCTCGCGGGTCTCGGCCACCAGCACCGACACCAACCCTCGCTCCCGGTCGGCGCGCCAAGCGGTGTAAGCGGCATCGGTCATCACCTCGGCGTCACCGTCGCGGATGCGGTCGTGGTCGAGGTAGGTGTCGATCACCTGCGTGCGTCCGTGCCGCAGTGCAAGGGATGCGGTCTTCTCCCAGGCGTTGGTGAACCGGTGCACGTCGACCAACTCGGGTGCATCGCCGCGGTCACCGACGAGAAGTCCGAACGCGCCGCCGGCGTCCACGGACTGGAGCTGTGCGTAGTCGCCGACCAGGAGCACCTTGGCCCCGGCTCGTTGGGCCAGGTGCGTGATCCGATCCAACGACAGAGTGCCGGCGAGGGAGGCTTCGTCGATGATGACGAGCTGCCCCGCCTCGAAGTCGGTGCCGTGGACGAGATGGTTCTGCCACCACTTCGCGGTGTTCTCCGTCGCGATCCCGAGGTCGTCGGCGAGAACCTGCGCAGCCACCGCGGACGGCGCGAGTCCAACCACGGAGCCCTTGCCGTGTTCCTTCTCCCACGCGCGCCGCAACGCGAACATCGCGGTGGTCTTCCCGGCGCCGGCCGGCCCGACCAGCACATCGAGCATCCGGCCAGAGACCGCGATCCTCATGAGCGCGTCGGCCTGATCCTCACCGAGCATCCGCCCCTCACGATCAGGCTTCGTGGTGACCTTCTCGACCGTCGCCAGCGGCACGGTCGGTCCGGTCAGGGCGCGGGAGCGTTCGAGCAGCCGGTCCTCGGCCGCGAGCAGCAGCTCGGAGGAGAACACGGTCGAGTGCTTCGGGCGGAACACGCTGGTGCCGTCCACCCGCCGAAACGCGGCCGGGCTCGTGACGAGGTCGGGCGGCGTCAACCGCAGCGATGCTTGCTCGGCGGCGTCGGCGATCATCCCCACGACGGCTTCGCGGTCGCGCATGGTGGCGAACCGCCAGCCCATCGTGTGCCGGGACGCCTCAGCCATCAGGTTCCACCGCCGCCACGTCGAGCGCTTCTCACCCACCACCTCAACCACGGTCTGCCCGAGTTCGGCAACGACCTCCAGCGGCACGTCGTCGGCACGCAGCAGCAACGCCTTGTCGTTGTCGGTGACAGTGCGCGCCCATCCGGTGGCGTCCTGACCGAGCACCCCGGTCGCGCGGGTGCGCCACTCGGCGGTGAGGTCGGCCAGCGACCGCACCTCCTTCTCCGGGCGTGTGGACAGGGTGGCTTGCGCGCGGAGCTTGATGATCGTGGCCGTGGAGGGCTGGCGACCGTGCCGGGCGACATACTCGGCGATCAACCGGTCCTTCTCGGCGTCGATGTGCCGGGCACGAGTCGAGAACTCCTGGACCAGCTCCTCCGGCACGGTGCTGATCGCCCACGCCGGGTTGCGGTCCCGGCCCATGTCGCGGGCTTCCCACTCGACGCCGAAGGTGCGCGTCATATGGTCGGCGAACACCGCCTCGTGCAACTCCGACAGCGCGACCACCGCGGCGTGCATCGGCCGACCATCCAAGCTCCGCCACTTCCCGTCGAACGCGGTCTGCACCTTGTTGGAGATGACGACGTGGGTGTGCAGATGGGGGTCGCCGGCGCGGGAGTCGAAGTGATCGAACGACGTCGCCACCAACCCGGTCACGTCAACCTGCGCAACGGCTCCGTCGCCGGCGGTTGCACCGGACCGCGTGGCTGCAACCTCCCGCTCCATGAACGCAACCACCTCCGCAACCGCCGCATGATGCGCCTCCCCGATCAGCGCCTGCGTCCCGGCATCAGCAACCGCCCACAACGCCGAGGCCGACTTCGGGATCGAGAAGGTGAAGTCGAACCCCGCCACCGCACGGCGCCTGCCGCGCTCGGTCTCCTCGGCCTCGATCCGCGCGACCGCCTCACCCTTCGCGCCAGGGCTCAGGCCGGGGTCGAGGTCGGCGATCCGGGCGTCGATCCGCTCCGGCACCGACTGGTAGGCGGGGAACGCGTGCCCGAGCGGGTCGCCGGTGATCGGGTCACGACCCATCCCCATCAAGAGCTGGAGCTGGGCCTCCGAAACCCGATCACCCACCGCGAGCTGGCCCTGGCCGAAGGAGGCGACGCCGGCCCCGAGCCATTGGCCCGGTGGTGTGCCCGCCTCCACGTAGTACCTCGTCAACGGCGTGGACAGCGCACGGTCGCCGTCCGCGGCCGCGACCGTGCGCAGCAGGTACTTGTAGCCGTCCCCGGCCGACATCACCCGCATCGAGACCGTCATGCATCGAAGGTGCGCGCGGCGACGATCGTGGCTCGTTGCATGGTGGTCGTGTCGCGCGGACCTCGTTCCGCCTCGGTCGTAGGATGGAGACGTGACTACGGACACACGGCACGAGCGGTAAGCCAGTTATCTGTGCTGCGCTCGCTATATAGAGGAGTAGAGCATGGCGCAGGATGTGTTTGTCAGCTTCGATTATGACCATGATGCGCGCCTGAAGGACCTGCTCATCGGCCAGGCCCGACTGCCAGATAGCCCGTTCGAGGTGGCCGACTGGTCAGTGAAGACTGCGAGCCCGACGTGGCGAGAGGACGCACGTCGTCGTATCCGCCGCTGCGACCAGGTCATCGTTCTCTGCGGTCAGCACACTGCTAGCGCGACAGGCGTGAGTGCTGAGATCGAGATCGCCCGCGACGAGGGTACGCCGTACTTTCTCCTGAAGGGCTACAACGTGACGTGTCAGCGGCCTACGGCAGCCTTGGCGAGCGACAAGCTCTATGACTGGACTTGGGACAATCTGAAACTGCTGATCGCTGGCAATCGATGAAGGAACCCACTCACGACACAGTGGAGCTCTACAAGTTGGCTGTCGAGATGGCCGATCGAGTCTCCGCTCGGCGCGGCCATGCTAATCAGTTCTACCTGACACTGCAATCGATCCTTCTTGGCGCTCCTGCTTTAGTTCAAGCAGTAGGATCACGAGGTTCCATCGAGCCGTTCTTGTCTTTTCTTCTTTGCGTTGTCGGCGTCGTCACAAGTGCGACCTGGTGGCTCCAACTGAAAAGTTACCGCGACCTAAACAAGGCGAAGTTTGCTGTCATCAACGCAATTGAGGAAGAGTACTTCGAGGTGCGTCCGTTCTTGGACGAGTGGAATCAACTTAAGAGTGACCCGATCGCCAGATGGCGTCCTAGATACGCTGAACTTGGTACGATCGAGAGAGTCGTCCCGGTCGTGTTTCTGCTGATAAACTTAGTGCTGGCTGTGATCGTATGGCTCTGAACTATATCGACGAGATCGCCGCGCGCATCGAGGCAACACTGGATCCGGAACAGCGACCCGACGACGACGCTTGGGCTCTCTATCGTCTGTATGCGTTGCTTGTACTGGTGAAGGGCGTGGACGTCTCGCTTGAAGACGTCCATGACGCTTGGTCTGTATGGATGGCGACGATCAATCCTAAGCACGATGCCCTCGTGCCCTTCTCTTCGCTCGATCCTGCGAAGCGATCGGAGGATGGTCCTTACGCGCAAGCGATAGCAGCCGTGGCGCGAGTGCTGAATAGTCAGTCGTTCGACGGCACAGGAGCGCGTTGATCTATGGGAAGTGCTGCACGCCCGCCGTCGTCACGTGCCGTGAAAGTCGAGATCGGACGGCAGCGCGTTGACGGCGATGACTCGCGTAGGTTCACGCCCGCCGCCATCACTTTCGATACACGCGCTCACACGCTGACTACCGAGATCAAAGATGACTGGGAAGAGCAGATAAAGAAGCAGTGGCTAACTAATCAATCGCATGTGAAAGAAGCGATTATCTACCAGTTCGGCATCGAAGACTTCGAGCAGAAGATTCGCGATTTCACCGATCTCGGTGTGGCGCCCTGGTCGGTTGTGGCGCTTCACAACGTCTACCTAGCGCAGGTGCGTAACGCCTTTGTCTCGGGGAGCTACTACTCAGCGCTTCTGGGGGCCTGCGGCCTTGGTGAACGAATACTGAATCAGCTAGTCCTGACATTGCGAGACGACTACTCATCGCATCCGGCGACTAAACACGTTGCTGGAAAGAAATCTCTCGATGACTGGCAAAAGTGCGTGCGGACGCTAAAGGAATGGGGTGTTCTCGACGAAGAGACCGCCCGTGACTACTTACGTCTCATGCGCATGAGGCACGCAGCCGTGCACTATCGCTCTGATCTCGACAGCGGTGACGCGCGCGACGCCGCACTGGCCGCTGTCGTTCTGTTATGCGAGCTGGTCCAGCGAATCTTCAGCCCTCATAGCCGAGATGAGAACTACTTTCCAGGCCCAATCGGACGCTCCTACGTGCGCCGTGATGCTGAAGCCATTCCTTTCGTCAAGCACTTCATACTCCCAGCTTGCGTGCTCGTAAGCCCTGTCTATCGATTCGTGGCCTCAGCGTCGGAACCAGGTGGATTCGCTGTCTACGACGATCCTGAGTACGGCCGCAATTCACCCTCTCTCAGCGATGACCAGTTCGCCGAGCCGTCGCGAGCGAGCCCTCAAGTTCAATACCCGTTCTGACCTCGGACAGCAACACCGATCGTGCCTCATGCCGCGGCTTAGGTGCTCATGGCGACTGCATCTTGACCTCGATGGATGGTGCTCGGATTTCGCAACGCGGGCATACCTGAGCATGCGCACGGATGGCGCTAGGTGTCGAGAAAATCCCACTCACTGCCAAGGACCCATCGCAACGCAGAGATTTTCCCGTTGAGCATGCCAAGTTCGAAATCTGAGTATGGTCCTAGCTCTCCCGGTTGCGTGTAGGTCCCCTCAACGCGTGCTCGCCCCTCGCCGGCGATTTTCCGTAACCGTTCGAGCCCGGCATAGTCGCCAGCATCCTCCAAATGGTACTCGTGTTGCAGTGAACGGTGGTACCAGATGCGATCGAAAAGCTCCTTCTCAGCGTCTTGGATTTCATCCAAGCGTCGCGGCTCCTCCACGAAATCGGTATCTGCGAACAGTTCCTCGATCTCTGGACTGAAGTGGTGACGAAGGACCCCGTTCAATCCGTCGACTCCCAGTGCGTAAGTGGAATGCTCCGATGCGAAGGCTGCCGAGATGTCTGGATGCGGCAGCCGCTTGTCCCCATTGGGTAATGAGAAGTCCTCGCTGTTGGACGTAACGAACGCATGGGGGTGTTGCGCAAGATCGACAGTTGCAATCGCGGTTGCGTACAACTCGAGCAGCAACGCGTCGGCGACACTGTTGCGCGAGCGGTGAAAAGGTGCTCGCTTCGAGAGACCTCGTTCGACCGCCGCGTGGCGTTCCGAGTCCGTGGCCTCCACTGCGCGGCCACCACGGAGCAGATCGAGGACTTCATCGAAGTTGCGGGTCGTCATCGCGCCAATCAGTGGTGCGTGGCGTGCAAGGTCTTCAACGGTCCTGAGCGCCTGCTCGGTGTCGGTGCCGCCGAAGTCATCAAGATCCTGTCGGATCAGTTTGAAGCGCTGAGCGACACTAGCGGTCATCGACGCCTCGACACGCTCTCGATTGCGCTCATACTCCTCGATGACGAGCGACGGCACGATCAACTCGACCTCACCCTGATGAACAAGGACGCGGAGGGCAACGATCCATCGCTGACCGTCACGTCGTTTGGACAGGTCTAGCCACGTCGAGGTGTCAACCAGCAAGTTGAGCATGGTACTCACGTTATCCGTCACCGACAGCTCCGAGCCGTAGTCGGCGACGAGGCGGGGGTCCGAGGCGCACGACGAAGGGGGCACCCTCCCTCGACCTGCAAGACGCGTGGCAGCTCAGAGAGGGCTGAGCGGGGAGACGGATCGGCGTCGGGCTGCCGGTCGAGAGCGGACGCGCTCCGTCGGGTTATCGGCGGGGTTCCGCGGGCGACCAGGCGGGATCGTGCACCTGGCAGGTGATCAGCCCGGCGACAGGGCGCCGTGAGGGGCTCGGGTTCGGGGTCACCGAACTGCCGGAGCCTTCATGCACGACCACACCCCGTCTGGTGAGCGTCGTCTGCGGGTCGGGTCGCTGTTGTCTCGATACGGCGGACTCGATCTGGCTGTCAAGTATGTCTTCGACGCCGAGACGATCTGGTTCTTCGAGATCAACGAACCCGTCGCCCGCCACTGGCCCGACGCGCTGAACCTCGGTGACGTCACCAGCATCGACTGGAGCGCCGTCGAACCGATGGACATCCTCTGCGGTGGCTTCCCCTGCCTCAATGTCAAGCCTGGGAGCGAAGCGCTCGGTCAGCGTACCCGGATGTCGCACGGTGTCAGTGCTGGGTGTCGTAGTGGTCGCGATGGGTCTGGACAGTGTCCATGTGGTCTTGCGCCCAGACCCTGAGCTGCCGGGTGGTCCGGTGGAGCGAGAGACCGAGGTCTGTGAGCGCGTAGTCGACGGTGGCGGGGACAGTCGGGGTGACCGTGCGGGTGATGAGGCCGTCTCGTTCCAGGGATCGAAGGGTTTGGGTGAGCATCTTCTGGCTGACACCGGCGATGAGGCGGGAGAGTTCGGAGTACCGCATAGACGCCGGCTCGCCGACGCTGCCGGTGCCGTCGCCGCCGAGAGCACAGAGGATGAGCACGACCCATTTGTCGGCGAGCCGGTCGAGGAGCTGACGGCTCGGGCACACCGCGAGGAACGCGTTGTACGCGCTCTTGGCCCGCTCGCGCTTCTCGGCCGCGGTCGTCGTCGCCATCATGTCCGCCTTTCCACAGGAGGTAACGCACTCCGAAGTGCGTACTTCCCAGAAGAGAGTTGCTCTCCAACACTGATACAAGACGGTGCGGAGCACCACCCCTGATCCGAACAAGGAAGGCACGACACGATGACCACAGCGTCAATCACGCTCCCGGCGGCACCTGGAACCTTGGCGAACGGAGTGTCACCCGCTTCGGCTACGGGGCCATGCAGCTCGCGGGACCCTGGGTGATGGGGCCACCGGCTGACCATGACGGCGCGATCGCGGTGCTACGCGAGGCGGTCGCGCAGGGCGTCACGCACATCGACACCAGCGACGCCTACGGCCCGCGGGTCGCCAACGAGTTGATTCGTGAGGCGCTGCATCCGTATCCGGAGTCGGTACTGATCGCCACCAAGGTCGGCGCGAACCGCGACGCCGAGGGCGGCTGGCCAACCGCGCGCACTCCCGAGGAGCTGCGCCAGCAGTTCCGGGACAACCTTGAATCCCTGGGGGCCGAGCGCCTCGACCTGGTGAACATGCGCATGGGAGATGCCAACGGCCCCCAGCCAGGCTCGATCGCCGAAGCCATGGAGACCCTCGCCGGCCTCCAGCAAGAGGAATTGATCGGCCAGCTCGGAGTCAGTAACGTCACCGCTGAGCAGGTTGCCGAAGCCCGCGCGGTGACACCGATCGTCTGCGTGCAGAACATGTACAACCTCGCCAACCGGTGGGACGACCATCTGATCGACAGCCTCGCCGCCGACAACATCGCCTACGTCCCCTTCTTCCCCCTCGGTGGGTTCTCCCCGCTCCAGGCCGATGCGCTCACCGCCGTGGCAACCCGTCTGGAGACAACCCAGATGGCTGTCGCCCTTGCTTGGCTGCTGCAGCGCTCGGAGAACATCCTCCTCATCCCTGGGACCTCGAAGGTCGCGCACCTGCGCGAGAACATCACCGGCGCCAGTTTGTCCCTCACAGAACAGGACCTCGCCGAACTCGACAACATCAACTCCTGACGACCCGATCCAATCAGGGAGACGCCTCACGCAGCCCGACGCATGTCCGGGACATCGTCCTCCTGACCACGGCAACTACTAGTGGACGTGGGCATGGCTCTCGATCTCGGCTCGCACTTGCGCCATGTCGAGCGCCCGTACCTGTGTGATCAGGTCGTCAAGCGCGGGCCTCGGGAGCGCACCGGCCTGGAAGAACACCCTGATCGAGTCGCGGTAGACCGCGATTGTTGGTAGCGCGCGGATTGCGAGTGACTCAGACAACTGCTGCGCCGCCTCCGTGTCGACCTTGCCAAAGAGGATATCCATGTGGCTCTCAGATGCTGCCTCGTACACCGGCGCAAACGCCTTGCATGCACCGCACCAGGTAGCCCAGAAGTCAAGGATGACGATCCCTTCCCGCTCGGTCACTTCGCGGAAGTTCTTGTCTGTCACATCAACCGTTGCCATCTTCCGTCCAATCGCTCGGTGAGCTAACAATGGACCCCAGGGTCCACTCTCATGATTGCCGATCTTCGCGAGCGGCGCAAGCGCCATGGGCCTTAAGCCAAAGGGCTGCCGGGAGAGCGCAGCGCCTTCCCTACGCGTTCGACTTGAACGTGTTCTGGACCCTCAAGTCCACAGATTCTAGGAGCCGGGCGAATCTCAGGGTCGCTGCGCTGGCCGAGCGGGGTGGGGCGCAGTCACGCAGAGTTGCTCTCCGTCGAGTACGCCCGCACCTGTGCGATGGCCATGTCGAGGACCACCCGCATGGGACGGACGTCTCGGGCCGTCTTAGCGAGTAGGTAACCTCCTTGGAGAGCAGCCAACAGCCCAGTGGCCAACGCGTGCGCCTCGGCGCTCGGGATTAGCACGCCGCGCTTCTTCAGCTCTTCAATCGCATCAGTCAAGAGTTGGAGCCAGGCGTCAAAATGAGCAGCAATGACTTTCCGTGTGTCTTCGTCATGATCAGCGATCTCATTCGCCAGCGCTCCTAGTGGGCACCCATAGGCGCCGTTTCGGAGCGCATTGCGTTCAACTAGCTCATCGCGCCAGAGTTCGAGTCCGCGCAGCGACTCGACCCTCGCAAGGCGACGGCGCTGCTGTGACAGCAGTGCCTCTGCACGTGCCTCAATGACTTCTTTCACCAGTGCGTCCTTCTCAGCGAAGTGCTGATAGAGCTGCGACTTCGACGTCCCACTCGATGCACGGACGTCGGCCAGAGTCGTCGAGGCAACGCCGCGCTCGTACATCAACTGATCGGCTGCCTCGATAATCCGTGCCTTCGTTGCGGCGCCGCGCGCCGTCAAGCGGCGCGGGCGGGGGCCGCTGGCGCTGTCAGTCATACCCCAAGGCTAATCGCCTCGGGTTGGGCGGTCTCTCGCCCGCACTCAGGTGCCAACGACCATCGGCGTGGACCACCCTTGCGAGCAGCCGACGAGAGCCTCATGTCGTACTTCAGGATCGGGGCCCTCGCGGTTGGGCATGGCTGTGCAGTCGTCAACCGTCACCGGACCCTTCGGGGGCGGCGAGGCGGATCTCGACCCCAGATGCCCGGGCCCAAACCTCAGAACCTTGCTATGTTGCCACGCTGGGCGAACTCCGCTCCGGTAGTACCCAGCCGTCGCGGGGGAAGTGGCACGTGTAGCCGTTCGGATACTTCTCCAGGTAGTCCTGGTGCTCGGGCTCCGCCTCCCAGAACGGACCGACCGGCTCGATACTGGTAACTGCCTTACCCGGCCACAGACCCGATGCGTTCACATCCGCGATCGTGTCGCGGGCGATCCGCTCCTGCTCCGGCGTCACCGGGAAGATCGCGGAGCGGTAACTCGTCCCTCGGTCGTTCCCCTGACGGTTCAGCGTCGAGGGATCGTGGATCTGGAAGAACAGCGCCAGGATGTCCCGATAGCTCGTCTTCGAAGGGTCGAAGACGACCTCGATCGCCTCCGCATGGCCTGGGTGGTCGCGGTACGTCGGGTGTTCGTTCTGCCCACCCGTGTACCCGACGCGGGTTCCTAAGATGCCCGGCTGGCGACGGATTAGGTCCTGCATGCCCCAGAAGCACCCGCCAGCCAGAACGGCTGTCTCCGCTCCCGAGACCTGCGCGATCGCTCCGCTGTCGTTGGTCCCGCTGGTCATGCGGTGGCTCCCTTCGTAGAGTCCTGGTCGGTGTCGAACAGTGCACTGAACTGGCCGTAGCCCTCCTCGACGAGCTTGGAGGCAGGAACGAAGCGCATCGCGGCCGAGTTCATGCAGTACCTCTGGCCCCCGGCGGCGGCGGGTCCGTCGTGGAATAGGTGCCCGAGATGGCTGTCGGCGCCCGCCGAGCGCACCTCGGTGCGGATCATGCCGTGCGTCCGGTCCGCCTTGGTCGTGACAGCGTCGGCGGCGATGGGCGCCGTGAAGCTCGGCCATCCCGTGCCGCTGTCGTACTTGTCGGTGGACGAGAACAGCGGCTGACCCGAGACGATGTCGACGTAGATGCCAGGCTCGTGATTGTCCCAGTACTCGTTCCGATAGGCCGGCTCTGTGCCGTCCTGCTGCGTCACCCGATGCTGCTCGTCGCTCAGGCGGCTGAGCAACTCAGGGGTCCTGCGGTAGTCGTTGGTGGTCACTTTGGCTCCTCCTAGCAGGTGACGCGCGGCCGCGCCATCACGTGCTGTAACGGACCGGGCGGTCCAACTATTCCACATGTCCTGCGTTAGAGTCGAGGCCAGACGATGCGTCGCCCCCGAGGCGGGGCGGCTGGTCTCGCGACGACCGACAAGACCGATGTCACGCGGCTGCTAGGGTCAAACCAAGACTCCTCGGCGATGCAGGTCCGGCGACAGAGGTTGGAGAGGAAACGGCATGAACGAACCCGAGGACCTGGGTCAGGTGACAGGAAGTATGGACCCACAGGACCAGAATCAGGCTGGTGGCGCCTTCACGGACACAGGCGCACGGCATGACGAGCCCGATGCCAGGTCGACGAACCTCGAGGACGGCACGTCGTTCTCGATCGCAGTGGATGCTCAGGCCAGCGCCTTCGTCGCAACCAAGGATGGCGTCGAATTCGGAGCCGTCCCGTTCGCGGACAAGAACGGCAGAGTGACGCTGTTGGCGACCTCGATCCTGCCGGACTACCGAGGACAGGGCTTGGCGACCGAACTCACCCGCAGGGTGCTGGACAGCATCCGCGCGGAGGGCAAGAGCGCGACCGTGAGGTGCCCCGTGTTCCGGTCCTTCATCGAGCGCAACCCCGAGTACGCCGCCATGGTGGACATTCCGGGCACTGGACGGGACGGTCGCGACGATGCCTGAGCCCGGCACCGAAGACCCGAAACCGGTACTCGGGAGTCTCCGGTTCGAGAACACTCGCTTCGACCCAGACATCACCCCGTTCCACGAACTTGCCAAGGACATGGCCGCACAGTTCGGGTACGCCGCAGAGCTGTCGGCGGACCGTGTCCTGCTACAACTCCTTCGTCTGCGCGTCGCACAGCTCAACCCCTGCTCCTACTGCCTGATTCTCCACGCCGAGGTGGCGGCCAGGATCGGGATCCGGTCCGAGCAGACCGCACACCTGGCGTCGTGGCGCGAGAGCGCCATGTACTCGCCCGGGCAGAGAGTCGCGCTCGCCTACTGCGAAGGTCTCACCTTGTTCCGTCACGAGGAGATTCCGGCCCTGCACAAAGAACTGCGGCTCCACTTCACGGAGCGCGAAGTCGCCGAGATCGCCGCGGTCGTCATCAACATGAACGTGTGGACCCGCCTAAAGCTGGCTCAGGGTGCCACTCCGAGCCTGGCGTCGTCCGGAACACCTACCCAACATCGCTCCCTCGTGAGCGACGCCGACCGTTCGCGCGGGCCACAGTAGAGAGTTCCCGGAGGAAGGGGTAGCCATGACAGTGATCAACAGCGGTTTCGGAGGACGAGGTGGCTCCAGTGACCCGCGACTGCCTCCTGGGCAGACCCACGTCTACGACTGGCCGGTGCTCTCGACGGGACCCACGCCCAATGTCGACGAGAGCCGATGGAGCTTCACGATCACGACCGAGGACCAGGTCGCGCACCGATGGAACTGGAGTGAGCTTCAGGAGGTGGGCGTCGAAGACATCGTCACCGATATCCACTGCGTCACCCACTGGTCGAAGCTGGACATGGCTTGGCGTGGCGTGCCCATAGACCGGCTGTTCGAGGATGTCGAGACCAGTTACGACTATGTGATGGTCCGTAGTTACGGCGGATACACCACCAACCTCCCTCTCGAGGATCTGCTCGATGGTCAGGCATGGGTAGCCACCGAAGCGGAGGGCGAGCCTCTCAGGCCCGAGCACGGAGGTCCTGCTCGACTTCTCGTGCCTCACCTCTACTTCTGGAAGAGCGCGAAGTGGGTTCGCGGGATGGAGATGATGCCCTCGGACGACCCGGGGTTCTGGGAACAGAACGGCTATCACCTCCGTGGCGACCCGTGGCGGGAGGAGCGCTACTGGTGATCACCTCTAACCGAGTCCGGTGGCACCTCGGGCGGGTGATCAGTCGGCAGTTTGAGACCGGCTCGGCCGTGCGTCTTGAACTGGCTGTGCCGACCTGGCCTGGAAACGACGCCGGAGCTCATCTCGACATCCGGCTCACGGCACCGGGCGGGTACCAGGCGTCCCGGTCTTACTCGCTGGCGTCTTCGGGTGAGTCGACACGGGTCGTGCTGGTGGTCCAGGAGCTACCCGGGGGCGAGGTGTCGCCGTTTCTTGTGCGTCAGCTCGCGGAAGGTGAAGAAGTCGAGGTACAAGGACCGCTCGGACGCTTCTTCGTCTGGATCCCCGCTGAGCCCGAGCAGTCACCGGTTCAGCTCATCGCGGGCGGCTCAGGGGTTGTGCCCTTGTTCTCGATGGCCTCGGCGCGTGAACGTGAGTTGAAAGGTGCTGAGTTTCGGCTGCTGTACTCGGTCCGCAGTCCGCGCGATGAGTTCTTCGCTGACGAACTGGCAGAGCTCTCACGAACCGTCGTCGAGATTGTCTACACGCGCGAGTCAGCACCTGGAGCGGGCCGGCCACCTGGACGGCTGACGCGTGAGGCGCTCGCAGCGTCGACCTTTCCCGCGTCGCTGTCGCCACGCATCTTCGTCTGCGGACCGACATCGTTCGTTGAGGCCGTCGCCGGTTGGCTTGTCGAACTGGGCCACGACCCCACGCAGATTCGTACGGAACGATTTGGAGGCAGTCGATGACTCACGTCGACGGAAACGCCCTCGCGGGTGCGTTCGCGACTGCTCTCGGTATCGAGATCACTGTGACGGTCGGCAGGTGCCGGGGCTGCGGCAGCTCTTTCAACCTCGCCTGCGCGCATGTCTTCATCACGGCCATGGGTGCAGTCATGCGATGCGGCCATTGTCAGGCGGTCCTGGGCGTCATCGTCCGCGGTTTCCGAGAGACGCTAGTGAACCTCTCGGGCCTGGACTACATCAGGGTGCCCCGCCTATGACTGGTCCGCTCGTCGCGATCGCGGCTTCTACCAGGCAGGAGGCTGCGGACTGATGCTTCGCATCTACGACAGTGCTGTCCGGGAGCTACGTAGCTTCGTCCCGCTGACCCCAGGACGAGTCTCCATCTATGTGTGCGGGCCGACCGTGCAGTCCGCGCCGCACATCGGGCACCTTCGTAGCGCCCTCGTCTACGATCTCTGGCGACGCTGGCTCACCCACCGCGGCTACGCGGTCACCCTCGTTCGCAACGTCACCGACGTCGACGACAAGGTTCTGGACCTAGCAACCGAGACTGAACCATGGTGGGCACGCGCCTACCGTGTCGAGACGGAGTTCGCGCGCTCGTACACCGCGTTGGGTGTTCTCCCGCCAACCCATGAACCCCGAACCTCCGGTCACATCCCGCAAGCACTGACCCTGATCGAACGACTCCTTCGCCGCGGACACGCCTACGTCGCCGGCGACGGCTCCGGCGACGTCTACTTCGATGTCAGCAGCTGGCAGGCATACGGCACGCTCACCCGGCAGACCCCCGACGCCGTGGTGGACCCTGACGAAGGGCCTGGCGGGGCAAAGACCGATCCCCGCGACTTCGCGCTTTGGAAGGGAGCCAAGCCCAGCGACCCAGCATCCGCTCGTTGGCGCTCACCATGGGGAACCGGCAGGCCGGGATGGCACATACAGTGCTCGGCGATGTCCAGGCACTACCTCGGCCGTGCATTCGACATCCACGGAGGTGGCCTCGACCTGCGGTTCCCGCACCATGAGAACGAGCTTGCCCAGTCCACCGCAGCAGGCGAGGAGTTCGCCAAGTACTGGGTGCACAACGGCCTCGTCACCGTCGGCGGTCAGAAGATGGCCAAGTCGCTAGACAACTCTCTGTATGCCGACGAACTCCTCCGCCGCGTCGGCCCGGCGACCCTGCGTTACTACCTGCTCAGCGCGCACTACCGCAGCGCCTTGGACTATCACCAGGAAGCCCTCGCGCACACCGAAGCTGCGGTCACGAGAATCGCGACCTTCCAGCGCCGCGCACGAACACAGCTCGCGAACACAGCATCCGACGTCCCGAAGCCGCCCATTGCCTTTGCGGCCGCGCTCGACGACGATCTGAATGTTCCAGCGGCGCTCGCGGTATTACACGACCACGTGCGCGCGGGCAACATCGCTCTGGATAACGGCGATGCAGCTGCCGTCATGTCCGCGTACGAATCGGTGCTCGCGATGACCGAAGTGTTAGGAGCCGAGCCCGGCGGCTTCACGACCGCCCCGCGAGCCGACGTGCAGAGCAGCACGATCTCTACCCTCGTCGAGGTCCTGCTCGCGAATCGCTCTCATGCGCGAGACGCAGGAGACTTCTCCACAGCCGACCGCATCCGGAACGAACTGGCTAGTGCTGGGATCGCCATCCAGGACCACACCTCCGGCACCACCTGGACGCAGGCGTAGCCAGCTCGTGCACGATGGCCGAATATTCCCAGTCCGGGGTGATCCGATCAGAGCAGGAGACCGAGTGAAGCGTCCGCCAGACGTCGAACCGTCATAGAGGCAGAGCTGTCTCGCTTGTCCGCCACAGTGTCGGTACCAAGCGAGGCGTCAACCCACGCCTGCACAATGGTAACCGCGGCCGGAGCGTCCAGGTCGGCGGCTAGTGCCGATAGCACGGCCTGCACGACCGGTGCTGCCGGCGCCCCGCTACCGAGCGCCAGGGCACGCCGCCACTGCTTCAACGTGACGAGTGCGGCAGGGAGTTCGGCGTCTGTCCACTGCCAGCTTGATCGGTAGTGGTGCCGCATGAGGGCGAGGCGGATGGCCACAGGGTCCACTCCTTGCTTTCGCAGAGAGGAGACGAAGACCAGGTTTCCGCGCGACTTCGACATCTTCTGGCCGTCGTAGGCAACCATCCCGGCATGGACGAAGGTCTGCGCGAACCGATGCTGT
Organism: uncultured Propionibacteriaceae bacterium; assembly: GCA_936924635.1. GTDB lineage: Bacteria > Actinomycetota > Actinomycetes > Propionibacteriales > Propionibacteriaceae > Fen-668. The sequence goes on along the minus strand of CAKZHP010000053.1, from coordinate 24,784 downwards.
GGATGAATGACATGACCGAGTCCTGCGGACATCTCGTGGTGCGGGAATGCCAGGTCTCGTCCTCCACCCTGTACGTCGAAGGATGGTCCCAGATATTCCTGGGCGATTGTGGTGCATCCGATGTGCCATCCGGGTCGTCCCGGCCCCCACGGACTGGGCCAGAACGGCTCCCCTGGCCGCTCGCCGCGCCAAACCAGACAGTCGAGCGGATCGCGCTTGCCTTTCCGGTCGGGGTCACCACCACGCTCGGCGAAGTCCTTCAGCATCACGTCGCGGTCGAGTGACGATATACGGCCGAAGGATGGGTCGGCAGACACCTCGAAGTAGAGGTCGATCCCCACTCGGTAGATGGAGCCGCGTTCTTTCAACATCTCGATGCGAGAGATGATCTTGGTGACGGTCTCGGCAACCCCGATGTAATGCGCGGGTGGCAGCACGCGTAAGGCTGTCATGTCCTGCCGGAATCGCTCGATCTCGCGTTGTGCGAGATCACTCCAGGGAATGCCTCGCGCGTGGGCGCGTTCCAGCAGCGGGTCATCGACGTCGGTCACGTTCTGGACATAGATGACATCGCGCCCAGCGTTTCGAAGGGCGCGGTTAAGCAGATCGAAGCCGACGTAGGTGGCCGCATGGCCGAGATGAGTGGAGTCGTACGGTGTGATACCACAGACGTACATCCGCGCGGCGTCGTCCGGCCGCAACGTCACCAACGATCGCTTCTCAGTGTCATAGACCGAGACTGCGGGCCCGTGCACATCCAGGCGTGGAATCTCTAAACGGGGCCATGCCAACATGTCGTGGTCCTCGTAGTCGATGAAGCCACACCAGAGGATTCGGCGTGGATTCCTGATCCTGCTGACAGAGTGTCGCGAGGGGTCATGCGGGCGTCCACCCGCGCAGGAATGCCAGCACCTTGGCTTCGGATACCTCACAGGGCCGTAGGTGCTCTGCTTTGCGAGTGCGGTACACGTTGGCGCTGATCAGGTCTTCGCCTCCTAGCTCTTCGGCCGAGATGCTGATGCTCTGGCCCTGCACTCGCGTGGTCCGGGTCAATCCGTATGAGCGACCTTCGTATGCGACGACGGTCCAGCCTTCAGGAACCCGGTCGACCATTGCCCGCAAGCTGGCCGTGGCCTGACTCGCACCATCATGCTCGGGAGGCATCGAGTGGAGAGAGCTCGAACTGTGAAAGGCCGGGGCAGAACTCCTCCTCACGGCATGGCTCGTGGAATCGTCCGCGGGCTCTGGGACTCGTGCCTCAGAAGGCATGTGCTCTCCTCCGCAGTTCACTCTGCGGCGCTCAGCGCGACGCGGATGGAGTCGAGAGCCATGTCGAGCGCGATTGCCATGCTGCGCTCGTCCCGTGTGGTCTTGACGAGGAGGTACCCGCCTTGGACAGCCGCCATCAGACCGACGGCGAGTTCCTCAGCATCTGCGTCCGGCCGTAGCTCGCCTGAGTCCTGCATGCGCTCCAGTCCGAGACGGAACCAGTGCTGCCAGACGCTGAATCCTCGCTGGAGATTCTCACGCGCAGTCTCAGACCGGCCAGCGATTTCGCTCGCCAGCGACCCCATCGGACAGCCGTGAGCACCTCGCCAACCACGCACTCCTACCACGATCGCATCCCGCCAACGCTCGAAGCCGCGCATCGTGCGCAGGTCGTCGAGGAATGGTGCCTGCTCGCCAAGCACCCGCTCAATCTGGGCCCTCACGACTGCCTCAACCAACTCGGTCTTGTCCGAGAAGTAGTGGTAAACCTGAGACTTGCCCGTTCCACTGGCCTCTATGACATCGTCAACGCTGGTGGCCTCGACGCCCTGCGAGTACATGAGATCGGCGGCTGCCGCGACGATACGCAGGCGAGTGGCCTCGCCCTTGGCGGTCAGCCGTCGCGGCTTCTTCTCACTCACCGTGCTCCCGATCTGGACTGAACCCGCCAGCCTCGGAGGTCACGATGAGTCCTGCGATCGAGTGGCTCCCGTCCGCGGTTTCTCAGCCGTACCGCCACCTCCCGGTACGTCAACGGCACCTGACGACCGGTCGCGTTCCCACTGCTCAAGAACCGAGTTGATGGCATGACTGATCGAGTGCAGATCGGCTTCGGTGTTCTGAGAGATGTGGAACGTCTCGATGTCTCGCGCACGGTCCCGGTCCGACTCCCGTCGCTGAGTGAGCAGAATCAGCGGTCCCTGCAGAGCCGCGACGATCGCCAGAGCCGTTCCTAGATAGTCCAGCATGGCCGTCGGGTGGGGATAAAAGAGCGGCAGGATAGTGTTCACGACAAACCACGCGAGAATCGCCACCACCAGGATTAGCAGGAACGGCCATGAGCCCGCGACGCTCGCCACCCAGGCAGCGGCCTTGTCTCCGGGGCTCGACCGCGCTTCTCTGAACATGCTGAGTTGGTGCCCGCAGTGCGGGCAAGCGAACATCTCGCGGCCAACGCTGTCGTTGGAGTGGTCGCCCGCCTCCGGCTCGGCGTGGTGTCGAGAAGCGCTGCGGGAGCCAGGGCTATCTCCCGTTCCAGCGTCTGGTGATGGTTCTGTCCGCTCGTCGCGTCCCGGCTCGGTCATCGCTCTCGCTCTCCCCGGGCGCTCTCCCCGGCACTGGCGCGTTCCTGCGCGATTTGCTCACGGAAGCGCGCGTCCTCCTGTTTCACCGCTGTCGCACCGAGTAGGACCTCGTCGATCTCCGCGCCGGGGATGATGACCGCCCCCGATCCGTCGGCGAGAACGTAGTCGCCCGGCATGATGCCGACACCATCCAGCACCACGGGAACGTTCGCCTGGTGTGGAGTGATCAGCGCACCGCCAGCCTCGACCGCTTCCCCGGCGCAGTACGCGGTGAACCCGTACGTTCGAAGCTCGGCGTAGTCCCGGAGCCGGCCATCTGTCAGCACCCCGTCGAGCCCGTAGTGGTGAACGCGGCCAAGCTTCGTTCCACCACCGACCGAGACGCCTGGATGGCCGTTGGTCGCGAGCACGAGGACCTTTCCCTCGGCGTCGTCGCCAACCGCCTCACGGATCAGCGATCGGAAATCGTGTACAGCGGGGTCGACGCTGGCAGCGCAACTGTGGAAGAAGGCGATAGTCACGACTGGTCCGAAGAGGACCCTGCCGGGGGTGGGACTCTCCAGCCCCAGGATGTGCGCACGGTGGCGGTGACGACGACCCAGCGCATCGACCACGTCGGCACAACTGATCTGCTCGGCCTGGGCACGCCGATGCTCGGCACCCCAACCGTTGGCCACACGAGGATCTCCACTCACAGCACATCACGATGCCAGAGCCATTTATGTACCGTCAAGTACGATCTTTGATACCAATGGCGTGAGTATGGGTTGGGAATCTCGCAGCCTGCGATGCCCTAGTTAGGTCCAAGACTGAGGTAGAACTCGTTCTATAGTGCGCTAAGTCTCCCGCGCATGACGGTGACATCTCCCGCTCGGGAGCTACGACACGTCTCACCCCCTTCGCCCGCGACTCGACACCGACGCGGCGACCGCGAACTCAGCCACAGGCGGTCAATTGTACTATCTGCTACATTTTTTACCGTGATGCCCGGTGGGAGACCACACACGCGGCAGAAGCCGTGGCAGGCCCTTGGGCGGGGATCCAAGCACCATTGCTGCCGGAGGAGAGGACCAAGAACGCCGACTATGACCACCCCGACTTCACCATGGCGCGACCGGTCGGCCAGTGGGCTGCTCGCCGCGACGCGCTGGGGTAGGGCTGCCCGACCCCCCCTCTGGGGGTCAGCCCCGTGACGTCTCTGGTTCCTAGACCTCGTGGCGCCCCACCAGCGACCGCAATGAGAGGCTGCGCGCCATGACCCGGCCCACGCCTGGTGCGGGTCGGCCGTAGCAGGCATGTATGCCTTCGGCGCGCCTTCAACCAATCATTGCTCGCACTTGCAGCATCCGTGTGCCTATCGCGCCCGTGGCGCATGACTGCGTCAAGCTGATCTTCGTCCGCGCAGGATCTGCGATCGTGCTCAGCGAGTTTGGTGAGAAGCCCGTCTGCGCCGGTGACGTCGTGGCCCTGGGTGCCAACACCCTGTGTGGTGGCGAACCCGAAGATCTTGTCACCGTCACCACGCTCTACCTGGACCGAGACTACGTCGTCGACCAGGTCTTCTGGCAGCATGCCGAGCTGCTTGCAGACCGGCTCGATGCCCATGACTTCGCCGACGAGATCTACTCCGAGTCGGCCCAGATACTCCGCCTCGGAGAGAACCGCACTCGGATGTTCACGCCACTCCTGGACGAGCTGGTCGCGCTCAGTGTTGACGGACCGTGCACCAAGAGGTTCTACCGGACGCAGGCCCTGCTCTTTGCCGTGCTCGATGTCGTGAGCCCGTATGTGAAGACCTCGCCCGTATCACGAACCACGACCCAGAAGAGGACGGGTCGTCCTGGCACACCACGTTACCGGCGGTTCGCGCCCCTGCGGGCCGAGGCTCGCGAAGCGCTCGACCTGCTTCGCAATGCACCGGCCGAGGACTGGACACTCGGTCGACTCGCCGCCGGAGTACATCTATCGCCCTCACAGCTCGGGCGGATCTTCGTGGACGCTTACGGCAAGACCCCCATGACGTACCTCACTACTGTCCGAGCCGAGCATCTGGCTCGGCTGCTGCGTGAGACTGACCTGTCTATTGAGGCAGCGATGCGCGAAGTGGGGTGGCGCAGTCGCGGTCATGCCGCGCGGATGTTTCGCCACGCCGTAGGTGTCACACCAACTCGCTATCGGCTGATGATCCGGCAGAGAGCGGCCGCCTGATCCTGAAGGTACACATCGCAGCGTCGACGGTACGGATCTCCGCATCCTTCCCGCCTGCTGGCAGGGAACGCGCCAAGGGCTAGTAGTGGTGGGGACTCGCCGGGTTCACCGCCGTGCCTGACGGTCACATGGCTTGTTTCGTTGTCCGTCTGCCGTTGCTGGTTTTCGCGGCGTACCTGATGGTCACCGAGCCTGGTCGGCCCGGTGCTCAGGGTATCGGGAGGACACGCCGATGGCGAAGACACGAGAGCAAGCGCAAGCCGCAAGAGAGGCCAAGCTCGACGAGCTGCACGAGAGCCTGACCGGCGCGGTCGAAGAACTGGTGTCCGGGCCGGATTGGGCGCGCGCGTTGACGTTCGCGGCCCGGTTCCGATCGAGGAGCTTCAACAACACCCTGCTGATCTGGGTCGCCCACGCGGAAGCATACGAGCAGGGCCGGGTGCCGGAGCCGTTCCCCTCGTACGTGGCCGGCTACAAGCAGTGGCAGGCCCTCGGACGGCAGGTGGAGAAGGGCCAGCCGGGCTACCAGATTCTCGCGCCGGTGACGGGCAGGTTCGCCTCGGCTACACCGCAGGATGCGGAGTCTTGGCGCCGGCTCGGTAAGGGTGAGAAGCCGCGTGCCGGTGAGGTGGTGCGTTCCAAGATGGTCGGCGTCCGACCTACATATGTGTGGGACGCGAGCCAGACCGCCGGTGACCCGATCCCCGAACCCCCGGCACCGCGGGTGCTGGAAGGCGAAGTGCCCGCCGGGTTGTGGGGCGGTCTGGCGGCGCAGGTCGAGGCGGCCGGGTTCGCGGTGCTGCGGGTACCGCACGAGGGCATGATCCACGGCGCGAACGGGATGACCGACTACACCGCGAACACCGTGGCGGTGCGGGAGAACATGGATCCCGCCGCGCAGGTCAAGACCCTCGCCCACGAACTCGGCCACGTCCTCCTCCACGGCCCCGACGCCGAGGATGTCCGTCAGCATCGCGGCATCGGCGAGGTCGAAGCCGAGTCCGTGGCGTTGATGGTCGGTGCCGCCCACGGAATGGACACCTCCGGGTACACGATCCCGTACGTGTCGACCTGGGCGACACGGGTCGATGGCACGGAGCCGGTGGAGGTGGTCAAGGCCACCGGGGAACGGGTCCGCAAGACCGCCCTGGCGATCCTGGACCAGCTCGACACCGCGCAAGTCGGTGACGGTACCCCGCCCGGTTTGGACCGGGCGGCGGCCCACCGCGAGACACCCGCGCACGTACCACCGGCACCGGAGCCGGTGCCGTCGCGGCAGGTGGCGTCGCTGCCCGAACCAGGTGCACGCCCCGTCCCGGTGCCGGCGCTCGAGGGGCGGGGACTGTGATGGCCGAGCACGGCGCGGTCTCCTCAGTGCTGCTGCGGATGAGCGGAGCGTGGCCGTTGTCGGCGGCCGCGCGGGAGTTCGCGTCGGCGGGGGTGCCGGTCTTCCCCTGTGTGGCGTATGGGAAGCGGCCGGCCACCGGACACGGGTTCCACGACGCCACCACGGACCTCGATCAGGTGCAGGCGTGGTGGCGGCAGTCGCCGGGCGCGAACATCGGTGTCCCGACCGGCGCCGCCTCCGAGGTCGTCGTGGTGGATCTGGATGTGCACGGCCCGGTCGACGGCCGGACCAGTTTCGACCGCGCCATGCGCGCCGGCCTGGTGGACGGGTGGGAGCTGCTGGTCCGCACCCCCACCGGTGGACTGCATGCCTACTACCCGGCGACACCCGGGACGGAGCAGCGGTCGTGGCAGGCCGGGCGGGCCGGGATCGACTTCCGCGGCGACGGCGGCTACATCATCGTCCCGCCCTCGACCCGCTCGATCCAGGGCACCACGGTCGGCTACCAGGTCGAGACGATCAACACCCGCCCCGCCGGCCTGCTGGACTCAAACGCGCTGCGGGACTTCCTCGACCCCCGCCCCGCACCTCGTCCACGGCCCGAGACCTGGCAGCCGGCGGGCCGGGACGATGCGCAGCGGCTGGCGGCGTGGCTGGACCGGCAGGACACCGACCGCAACCTGAAGCTGTTCTGGGCGTCCTGCCGTCTCGCCGAAGGCGGGGTCCCGCTCAACGATGCCCTCGACGCCGTGCTCACGGCAGCGAAGTCGGACTTCGGGCCACGAGAGATCACCGCCACGGTCCGGTCCGCCTACCGCACCGTCCGCGGCGAACCTGCCCGACACGGCCCATCGTCGCCGCCGGTACGCGGTGCGTCGCCGCAGGTCGCGGACGGCTGGTTCCGTCGCGACGCAAGCGCCGCAACGGGGACATCGAGGGTGCGGGGGCTGTGATGACCACCCCGGCCGCGAGCAGCACGGTCGCGAGCAGGACGGCGGGTCGCCGATGGGCGGTGATGACGGCGGTGTCGGGGACGGTGTTCATCGCCGCCGGCGCGTTCTGGCTGTCCTTCACCGCGCTGGCAGACCTCGCGGCCCGAAGCGGCATCGGTACAGAGCAGGCGTGGGCGTGGCCGCTGATCGTGGACGGCATCATCGTCGTCGCCACCGTCGCCGTCGTCGCCCTCGCCGGCCAGAAGTCGGCCTGGTATCCCTGGGCGCTGCTGATCGGCGGCGCCGCGGTGTCGGTGACCGCCAACGCGATCCACGCCGTGGTCGCCGCCGACGCCGACGTACCTGGCGTACTCGCTGCGAGTGTGGCGGCGGTGCCGCCGGTGGTGCTGGCAATCACCCACCTGACCGTCATCCTCACCCGCCCCACACCCGACACCGCCAGCCCTGATGACCCCGCCAGTCTCGCGGCGCCCGAACCCGCGGTCCTCGACGCGCCGACGCAGCCACGCCGTGTGGAGCTGACCGTGCCACCCCGCCCAGATGACCCGGCGCCCGGAATGCAGGCGCCCACAAGTGACACGCCAACCGCCGCAACGGAGCGAAGGAGCCAGGCGGCCGAGCTGCGGCGGCGGGGCTGGTCGAACAAGCGCATCGCCCGCGAACTCGGCGTGCACCCCTCCACGGTCGGGCGCTGGTTCGCCGGTGCGCACCTTTCTGACAGCAACGATGGTGAGGAGGCGACCCGATGAACGGGAACCCACACGAACAACACGAGCGGCGACGGCCGATCCCTGAGCCCGAGCGCGAACGGGAGCTGGCCGAATCGACCGGCACGCCGGACGCGGTGGGAGCCGCGCACATTCGCCGCGACGACCAGGAGCACACGCCCGCTGGAAGGCGGGCGCGGGGTGTGGAGTGGGTGCGACCCACCGACCTGATCGCCCGGCACGGGGCGACGCTGTCGGGGCGGGGTATCGACTTCGAGGCCGAGCTGGCCCGCCGCGCCCGCGCCCCGATCGCGAACCGGCTGCAGGACCTCACAGACCGGGCGCGACGGTTGCCCCCGTTGTCCGCCTTCGGCCGCAGCGGCAACGCGTCGTCGGGGCCGGTACGCGCTGGTGTCGGAATGAACAGGTGACCGGCCATGACCACCACAACAGACCACGACGAGGCCGGCGAGGGCTTCACGACCAGTGAGGGCCTGCGTGCGCTGCTGAACCGGCTGCATGAGGCGGGCGAGGGCGCGTGGGCGTCCGATCCGTCCGCGCGGGAGCTGATGGCCTACGCCGCGGAGAAGTACACCCCGCTGGCGCGCAAGCACGGCCTCGATCCGTGGGAGGCCGCATCTGCGGCGTTCGACGCGATGCAGTACGCCTCCACCCGGCGCGCGGACGATCCGTGGGCGATGGTCACCCACGGGGTGCGGATCACCTGCATCTTCGAGGAACGCGCCCAAGGACTGCTCTGCTCGGTCCACCAAGCCCGCCGCCCGCACGTGTCCGCGTTCCACGACCCGGAGCGGTTCGCCGACCGGGACAACCCGCTCACCGACTACCACCCCGCCTTCCACGTCACCGACCCCACCTCGGCGGACACCGAGACCGACGCCCGCACCGATGCGGACGACAACGGCAGTTCCGGCGGCGGGTCGGATCGGGCGTGCATGTCCGCGGGATCGGCGGCCGAGGACGCCATCGCCTTGCTGTGCCTGCTGGGCTGGGCGCCGGAGACCGCGCGGGCCTCGGTCGAGCACGTGTGCGGGGCGCTGATGCGGGCCGGCACCCGGCAGTCCGCGTATGAGGGGCTGCGGCGGGGCCGGCACGCCCGCGTCCTACTGGACCTGCCCGGCCGATCCTGGACCGTGCTGCTGCGAGCGCTGCTCGGCAGCCCACACCCCGCCTACGCCGCCACGAACGCCGGGAAGGGGGTGCTGCTGCGGCTGCTGATCGGCGAGACGCTACCGGTGCTGCTACGCGACGACGACCTGGTGCTCTCCCTGTCCCTCGCCGCCCCCACCCACAGTGACCGTGATCGTGGCGGGGGTGATGTGCTGTGAGTGAGGTGCAGGCCGGCGGAGTCCAGCTCGACCGGGTGGTGGACTCCATCATCGTCGGGACACGGCACCGCGCCGACCTGGGCGACATCGACGCCCTGGCCGCCTCCATCGAACGCGAGGGCCTGCTGCAACCGCTGACGGTCACCATCGACGGAGTGCTGGTATGCGGGGCGCGGCGGTTGGCGGCGATCAAGAAACTCCGCTGGCGCACCGTCAGCGTCTGGGTTCGCTCGGGCCTGTCGGATCGTCTCGGGCAGTTGCTGGGCGAGCAAGACGACAACATGCTGCACAAGCCGCTGACCCAGCTCGAAGCCGCCGCCCTGTACCGGGAACTGAAACAGGAGATGGCCGAAGACGCCGCCCGGCGGCAGGCCGCGACCCGCTTTACCAGCGACCACCAGCCCGGAAGCGACGGTGGTGGACAATGTCCACCACCGTCAACCGGGCAACTTGGCAAGACCCGCGAGCAGGCCGCCTCCATGATCGGCGGCGGCGCCTCCTACAAGACCTTCGAGCGGATCGGCTACCTAGAACGCATCGCCGCCGACCCCGCCCAACCCGAACCCCTGCGCGCGCAAGCTGCCGCGGCGTTGGAGCAGATCGAGGCCGGCGCACCAGTGCACCCGATCTTCCAAGCCGTCCGCGATGCCGCGACCATCGCGCAGGACGTTCGGGAGGCCGACCTGCACCAGATGGCCGACGAGGCCGTCGCCCGCGCCACCGCCGCCAAGAAGCAGAAAGACAAGACGTCGGCGCCGCGTCCGGTGCCGCTGACCGATGTGGATGGGGAGCCGGTGCGGTATCCGGTGCGGGCGTTCATCCACACCTGGGGCGAGCTGACCCAGTGGTGGACCCACTACGACCCAGACCAGCTCGCCACCGAGCTGACCGACGAGCAGATCGAAGCCTTCCTCGACACCGCCGAAGGCACGAGCCGGTTCGCCGACGAGCTGCGCGCCGCCCGCGACCGCGAACCGGCCGACGACGCGCCCTCGGGCCGGGGGCACCTGCGCGCCCTCTGACCGACCCGTTCTGAGTGCGAGGGAAGGACCAGCGCACCTGTCGGGTATGAAGACTCCCTTCGCTGCGTCTGATGCTCGTGCCCGGCGCCGGCTCATCGCCCTGGTCTCTGCGCTGGTGGTGATCGTGGTGCTGGCCGGGGTCGGCGTCTACGGCCTCCTGGCCGGGCCGCCCACCAGCGATCGCAGCCCCGACCGTGGCGGCGGCACACCATCGGCTCCGGTGGTCATTGCTCCTGGCGAGCCGACGCCGACCGGAACTCCGTCCGTTCCCGCCTTGCCGGAGGTCGAGGCGTCGGACGACCCAGAGACGTTCGCCCGCAACGTCGCCGAGACCTTGTTCGCGTGGGACACCGGCAGCGAGTTGATGCCCTTGGATTACAGCTCGGTGGTCCTCGCTGTGGGTGATCCTTCGGGTGCGGAGCAGGCTGGGCTCGCCTCTGATGTCGCGGCCTATCTCCCGACCAGGGAGGCCTGGCTGGAGCTGCGTCAGTACGCGACCGCGCAGCACCTGACCATCGAGGACGCCTTCGTGCCGGAGGCGTGGGACACGGCGGTGGAGCAGGCCCAACCCGGACAGCTCGCCGAAGGCACCATCGCATACACGGTCGAGGGCACCCGCCACCGCACCGGCGTCTGGAACGACGAGCAGGTGACCTCGGAGCATCCGGTGGCGTTCACGCTCTTCATCGTCTGCGCACCCACGTATGACACCTGCCATCTGCTGCGCCTGTCCCAGCTCGACAACCCCCTCCGATAGCCGCCTGGGGGTGAGTGGTTCGTGTTGAAGAAGGTCGTCGTCGCCACGCTGGTCCTGGTGTTCTTCGGACCCGTCCTGGCGTTGTTATCGGTCGGGGTCCTGATGAACCCCGCCGCCACCGCGACCGTCGCCTGCACAGTCAACAGCGGGGTCACAGTCGGAGACGTCCCCGACTCACTGACCGTGACGACCGCGAACGGTGAGACGTTCACGCTCAACCGGCAACAGCTCACCCACGCGGCGACGATCATCGAGACCGGCAGCCAAATCGACGGGGTGACCCGCGACGGGCTGGTGATCGCGTTGATGGCGGCGCTTACCGAGTCCACCCTGCGGATGCTCTCCAACACCAGCGCCTACCCCGAGTCCGCGGACTACCCCAACGACGGCGACGGCTCCGACCACGACTCCCTCGGCCTGTTCCAGATGCGCCCACAATCCGGGTGGGGCACGGTCGCCGAGCTGATGGACCCCATCTACCAGGCGCAGGCGTTCTTCGGCGGACCCACCGGACCCAACCATCCGAGCCCCAGAGGGCTGCTGGACATCCCCGGCTGGGAGCAGATGGACAAGGGCGAGGCCGCCCAAGCCGTCGAAGTGTCCGCCTACCCCGACCGGTACCGCAACTACGAGCCGGTCGCCGAGACCATCCTCACCACACTCACCACCACGACGAGCGCGGGCGCGGGCGGCGAGGTCGTACAGGTGGCCGGGCCAGAGTCCTCGCGAGTGGTGTTCCCGGTCCCGGAAGGCACCTGGGTCCTCACCTCCGAATACGGGCCACGGGTGCATCCCATCACCGGAGAGGACTCCTTCCACACCGGGACCGACTTCGCCGCCCCGGACGGCACCGCGCTCTTGGCGGCAGCGGACGGGACGGTGACGGTGGCGGAGTTCTCCGGCGGGTACGGCGGGCTCATCGTCATCGAGCACACCATCGGCGGGCAGACGGTCGCGACGGCGTATGCGCACATGTGGGAGCACGGCATCCACGTCCAAGCCGGCGACACCGTGACCGCCGGGCAGCACATCGGCGACATCGGCTCCTCCGGCAACTCGACCGGCCCGCACCTGCATTTCGAGGTCAGCCTCGGCGGCACCGATGGCGAGCACACCGACCCCGCCGCCTGGCTCAACAGCCATGACGTAGCCGACCTGCCCGAACCCGAGACCGGCACACCGGGCCAGGAGTGCGACCCCGACACCGGCGGTGCGCCTGGTGGGGCGCCGGAGCCGTTCGAGGGCGACCCGAACCAGACGGTCGACGACCCCACCAGCGGCGGGCAGATCACCGCCCGCCTGCTGCACCTGTACACCCAGACCATCGCCGCGTTCCCCGACACGAGCTGGGTCTGCTACTCACCCCGGCCCGGCACCGTCTCCGAACACCCCCTCGGCCGGGCCTGCGACGGCACCTTCGGCAACGCCATCGGCTCCCAGCCCACCCCGGCACAGCGCGAGCTCGGGTGGGAGGTCACCAACTGGATGAAGGACCACGCCGAAGCTCTGGGCGTGGAGTACCTGATCTGGGACGGCCGCATCTGGTCCATATCCCGCGACGCCGAAGGCTGGCGCCCCTACGACGGCGGCGGGATGCATGACCCCGGCGACGTCACCGGCGGCCACTACGACCACCTGCACGTCACCGTGTCTCAGAATCCGTGATTGTTCGCTTACCTCTGATGCACGAATCTTGCGTCAGAGGTAAGCGACGGGTCGGCCACCGCCCGGGTCACCGCGGCCCGCTGAGACGGCGCGGGCGATCCGAGCGAGTGCCCTGGTCGCGGCGTTCCGCAGGACCAGGCGGGCGGTCCCGGCGCAGTTGGGCCAGCGAGTCGCACCTACCGGCATGAGGGCTATTCCGGCAGTTCGATCATCGGACACCACCAGCATCGCGTCTACCCGCTGCACCCGCGAAGGGCACGCCAGTGGTGATGCGGCATGAACGTGTTCCCCGACTTCGACGGGCTCGGCGGCATCGGCGACCTGCGGGCCGTGATCGGCGCGCTGCTGACGTTCGTGCTGATCGTCGCGGTGCTGATGCTGATCGTCTCCGCGATCGTGTGGGCCATCGCCGCCGCGAACGGCAACCACGTCATGGCCGGCAAGGGCCGCACCGGCGTCCTCGTCGCCCTCGGCGCCGCCGTGCTGGCCGGCGGCGGAGTGGCATGGATGAACTGGCTTATCGCCCTCGGCGACCAACTCTGACACCCGCCCTGCGCAACCATCGCCACCGATGCCGTCTCACCCTGCCCCGGGTGCGACATCCGTCTGTCGCGGGCCTCTCGGCGGGCGGGCGCGGTGCGTGGACGTGTGCGCGCACCTGATGCGTGAACCCCGTCCGTGTTCCCCGCCTTCGCGGCGGGTCCGCATCCGTCAGGAGCCCATCGTGTTCGACCTCGCCACCGCCCTTCTCGCCGCACCCGTCGTGGTGCCGATGGACATCAACATCGACCCCAACAGTGACGGCCTGCCCGGCATCGCGCAGTTGCGCACCATCGTCGGCGCCGTCATGACGGTCGGCCTCATCCTCTCCGTCCTCGCCCTCATCATCAGCGCGATCGTGTGGGGCTTCGGCGCCAACAGCTCCAACCCCCACCTCGCGGGCAGAGGCAAGATCGGCGTCCTCGTGAGCTGCGGCGCCGCCGTCATCTGCGGCGCCTCGGTGACGCTCATCAACTTCTTCTGGAACGTCGGCCAGCAGGTCTGACCCACCCACCAAACGTCTCAACTTCTGAGGAGTGATCTGCGGTGGGTGTATGCGATATCCCCCTGGTCTCGACCGTCTGCGACACCGCCGGCGAAGCCGCAGCCAGCCTGGTCTCCGCCCCGTTCGACTGGCTCGCCGGCGCGATGGGCGCCGCCGCCGGCTGGCTCTTCGAGGCCGTCTGGTCGGTGTTCGACACCACCACCCTCGTGGATGTCACCAGCGATGAGTACGTGGCGGTCTACAACATCCTGTTCGGCATCGCGATCTTCGTGATGCTGATCTTCTTCTGCCTCCAACTCATCACCGGACTCATCAGACGCGACCCCACCGCACTGTCGAGAGCGGCCCTTGGGCTCGCCAAGAGCGTGCTCGGGTCGTTCGTGGTCATCACCCTGACCGCCCTGCTGCTGGAGATCGTGGACCAGCTCTGCGTCGGGATCATCCAGGCCGCCGGGGAGACCACCGAGAGCATGGGCGACAAGATCGCCCTGCTCGCCGCCGGCCTGGTCGGAATCAACATCGCCGCACCAGGAGTCGGCGCGATCATCACCATCTTCCTCGCCGGCCTCGCCATCGCCGCTGCCGCGATCGTCTGGCTCTCACTACTGGTGCGCAAGGCGCTGCTGCTGGTGGCGATCGTGTTCGCCCCCCTCGCCTTCTCCGGGGCCTCGTGGGACGCCAGCCGGGGGTGGATCAGCAAGTGGACGATGTTCGTCATCGCCCTGATCTGCTCCAAGCTCGTCCTGGTCGTGATGTTCCTCGTCGCCATCACCCAGGTCAGCGCGCCGATCGATGGGGACCTGGCCTCGGTGGCCGACCCGATCGCGGGGATCGTGCTGATGGCGATGGCCGCGTTCGCGCCCTACCTGACGTATAAGTTCATCGCGTTCGTCGGGTTCGACATGTACCACGCCATCGGCTCCGAACAGGACGCGAAGAACGCCCTCAACCGACCCGTCCCCACCCCCTCGAAGCCGCAGGGCGGCGCGGAGCCGAAGAAGGTCCTCGACGGTGACAACGACGGCGGCGGTCCTGGAGGTGGCGGGAAGAAGCCGCCGGAGCCGAAGAACCCCGCACCCGCCTCCAGCGGCACGGCTGGCGCAGGCGGCAAGACCGCCGCCGGCAGCTCCGCAGGAGCCGGTGCCGGTGGCGGGGCCGGAGCGGGCGCTGGGGCTAGGGCGGGTGCGGCGGCTGGCCCAGCCGCCGCCGCGGTGGTGGCCGCGAAAGTCGCCAAAGACGCCGCCACCGCCGGTCCCAAGGCCGGCAAGGCTCTCGGCAATCAGGGTGACAGCGCCGCCGACTCCGCGGGCCAGACCGACACCACCCCGCCACCGGCCGCGCAGGCACCCCCGCCCTCGACTCCGGCTCCCAAGACGCCATCGGCAGGCCCCTCGGCGCCGGGTTCGCGTCCGCCGAAGCAGCCACCGCCCCCGGCGCCGAAGCCGACCGGCAAGGAGTAGCCGCCATGTCCGCGAAGCAGAACGAGCCCGCCGCGTCGTCGGGCGAGCTGGTGCCGGTGAAGTTCTCCCGCCTCACCCGCCGCGGCATCCTCCTTGGACTCTCGCTCTCGCAGCTCATCACCCTCGCCATCGGCATCCTCTCGATTGTCGGTGCCCTCTACGCCGGGGGCGGCCTCCTGCTCGCCTACACCGCCCCCGTCTGGGTGATCGCCGCCTGCCTGACGTGGATACCCGTAGCGGGGCGTCCGGCGGTGGAATGGCTGCCGGTCGCGGTCTGGTGGCTCTGGCGCACCACCGGCGGACAGCTCCTCTACCGGCGCCGAGTCGTCAAGCCCCGCCCGGTCGGGACGCTGGCACTGCCCGGCGACCAGGCGCGGCTGCGGGAGTACACCGACCCCGAAACCGAGGCTGGGATGATCCACGACCCCACCGCCGGCACGCTGACCGTGGTCTGCGAGGTCACCCACCCCGCCTTCGTGCTCCTCGACCCGGGCGAGCAGGAACGACGGGTCACGTCCTGGGGCCGCGTGCTCGCCACCGTGTGCCGGTCGGGACGCATCGCCACCTTGCAGGTGCTGGAGCGGACGCTGCCGGACTCCGGCACCGGACTCGCGGAGTGGTGGGAAGCCCACGGCACGGCGGATGACTCCTGGGCCGCACAGACATATGCGGAGCTGATCGACCGCGCCGGCCCGGCCGGGGAACGGCACGCGACCACGCTGTCGCTGGCGCTGGACATGAACGCGAGCGCGCGGCAGATCAGGACCGCCGGCGGCGGCCTGCGCGGTGCCGCCGCGGTGCTGCGACAGGAGATGAACACCCTGGTCGCCGCCCTGCGCTCGGCCGACCTGTTACCGTCCGGGTGGCTCTCGCCGGGACAGATCGCGGTGATCCTCCGCAGCGCGTATGACCCGGCGATCGCCGCCACCCTCGAACGCCACGGGCAGCTTGGCCAGTCCCTCGCCACCGCCGGCCCGGTCGCCGTCAACGAGTCCTGGGCGCGGCTGCGCACCGACTCGGCCCACCACGCGGTGCTGTGGGTCTCCGAATGGCCCCGCTCGCTGGTGTATCCGGGGTTCCTGTCCCCGGTGCTCCTCTCGACGGGGATTCAGCGGTCGTTCTCGTTGCTGTGCACGCCGATGCGCTCCGATCAGGCCGCCCGCGACATCCGCAAGAAGAAGGTCGAGCACATCTCCGACCAGGCGCAACGGGCGAAGATCGGACAGATCGAGGACGCCGCCCAGACCGCGGAGTACCACGACGTGCTACAGCAGGAAGCCGACCTCACCGCCGGCCACGGCGTGCTGCGCTACACCGGCCTGATCGCCGTCTCCGCCCCCACCGTGGAAGAACTCGACGCGGGCGTGGCGGCGATCGAGCAGGCCGCGATCCAGGCCTCCTGCGAGACCCGCCTCCTCGTCGGGCAGCAAGCCGCCGCGTTCACCGCCGCCGCGCTCCCGCTCTGCCGCCGAATCTGACCCGGCCGCCGCGCGTGGGAGCGATGGTGCACCTGACCGGTGGCCCCCGAATCGCGGGGGTACTCGCCCGCGTCCAGGGAGGCCGTCATGCCCACGTTCCACGACCCACTCGCCGATGCCGCCGAAGCATCCGAGGCGATACGCGGTCTCGCCCACGCATCCCGCGTATTCGATGGCCCGGCCGACACCTACACCGTGTTCGGCGACCTCACCGCGGCCATGCGGTCGCTGCGGCAGGTGCTCGACCAGCTCGCCGCCACCCACCTCGCCCACCGCGAACGCGCGCACCACGACGACGGCGACCACCTCGCCGGTGATCGCTCAGCCCTCGCCGCCGCGGACGAGCTGCACCAGGCCGGCACCCTGCTCGACCAGGCCCACGACCACCTCAACGCCGCGTTCTCCCACTCGGGTCGCATCGCCTGGCACCCCGCACCCGCGCAAGCCGGGCTCGACCACGACCCCGCCACGTCCACCGCGACGGCGGGGACGCTGAGACTGACGGTCTGGCCCGATGCCCCGGTGGGTGAGCACCAGCGCTACGCCTACCGCATCACGGACACCACCACCGGGCAGGAGCTGGAGGGACGGGACCTGTTCACCGGCGCCGGCCAGCCCGTCGGCCCCGACCACGCGATCCACGACCTCGCGACCTTCCTCGGCGCCGCCGGTGAAGCCCGTCAGTACGCCCTCGACCACCCCGACACCGAGCCCGAGCACGCAGGTCTGTTCCCGAGCTGGGTGGCCGAGGCCGCCCGCACCAACGCCGACGCCCTCACCGAACTCACCGAACCCGCCGAACGGACGGCTATAGCCGAAGCGTCCCGGCCTGAGCGCCGGTGGATCAACGTGGTGTTCCTGCAAGGCGAGGACGCCGACGAAGTGCTGGACCTGATCGACCGGGACGGCACCGCCGCGGGCGTCGAGCACCTGAAGGGCTGGGACTACGGGGAGGAGACCACCCAGGCAGCGCTGGAGAACGGCTACGTCTACGACGAGCCCCCGACCGGCGCACTGGACAGGGTGATCACCGGCGAAGACGGCTACACCCTCACCTACAACCCGTTCGCCGGACACGTCAGCCTCCTCCGCGAGTACGCACCAGCCTCCGACGTCCTCGAAGACGCCGTGGTGCCGGCGCGGGAGGCGATCACCGGGATCGGCGCCCCGCCCGCACCTCAGCCGGCGCAGGCGTCCGCCACGCGGCGGACGGCCCTCGGCGCGGACAAGGACTGGTTCGCCGGACCCGCCCGCACGACCGGATCGGCCGGGCGAGGGCTGTCCCTGTGACCGGCACGGAGCCCGAGCGGCTGCACACATCCGTCCTGGTCGCCCCTGCCGCCGAACGCCGCCGACTGCGCAAGCAACGCCGACAGGCCGCCGCCCGCCTCCAAGCCGAACAACGCGCAGTCGAAAAGGGGGCGGCACGGGCAAAGGCCAAAGCCGAGAAGGCTGAGCGGCGCGCGACGACCTACCTACCGGCCGCCGGCGAACCCGGCCCGGCGGCACTCAAATCGCCGGGCCGGTTCCGGCTGCCCCGCCATCAAGACACGTCCGCGACGCTGGCCGGGGCGTATCCGTTCGTCGCCGAAGGCGGCCTCGGCTCCGATGGCGTGTTCGTCGGGCAAGACCTCTACTCCGGCGGATCGTTCGTCTACGACCCCTGGGTGCTCTACGCGCGCGGGATCATCACCGCACCCAACATCGTGCTGGCCGGCATCGTTGGCTCCGGCAAGTCCTCACTCGCCAAGTCCCTCTACACCCGCTCGTTGCCGTTCGGGCGCCGCGTCTACGTGCCCGGCGACCCGAAGGGCGAGCACACCGGCGTCGCCGAAGCGGTCGGCGGGCGGGCCATCGTGCTGGGCCACGGCCTCCACACCCGCCTCAACCCGCTCGATGAAGGCCACCGGCCCTCCGGTCTCTCGGATGAACAGTGGGCCTCCACGGTCGCCTCCCGGCGTCGTGACCTGATCGGCGCCCTCGCCGAGACCGTGCTCGCGCGGGGGTTGACGCCGCTGGAGCACACCGCGATCGACCTCGCCCTGACCGCCACCGTTGCCGAGAACACCGTGCCGATCCTGCCGATGGTCGTCGACCACATCCTCAGCCCGACCGATGCTCCGGATGGTCGCCTGGCGGAGGACGGCCGGCTCGTCGGTCACGCCCTACGCCGCCTCGTCGCCGGGGACCTCGGCGGCCTATTTGACGGCCCGAGCACCGTCGCCTTCGACCCGTCGCTGCCGATGATCTCCCTCGACCTGTCGCGCGTCACCGAGAACTCCACCCTCATCAGCGTCCTGATGACGTGCTCCAGCGCGTGGATAGAATCGGCGCTGCTGGACCCCAATGGTGGGCAGCGGTGGGTGATCTACGACGAAGCATGGCGCCTCATGTCCCACCCCGCCCTGCTACGGCGGATGGACGCGCACTGGAGGCTGGCACGGCACTACGGGATCGCGAACATGCTGATCTTCCACAAGCTCACCGACCTCGACAACGTGGGCGACCAAGGCTCGGCCATGCGCTCCCTCGCCAACAGCCTGCTCGCGAACGCCGAGACCCGGATCGTCTACCGGCAAGAGTCCGACCAGCTCGGCCCGACCGCGAAGGCCCTCGGGCTGACCGGTACCGAGCAGAAGCTCCTCCCCACCCTCGGGGTCGGACAGGGGCTGTGGAAGATCAAGTCCAGGAGTTTCATTTCGCAACACCAACTCCATCCCGTCGAGCTGGACCTGTTCCGGACCGATGCCCGCTACCTGGGCGGTCAGTCATGAGTGGCCGCAACCCGCTGCACCACACCTCGTCCCAGCAGCCCGACGAGACACCGGTGGTGCTGCCCCACGTCGTCATCATCGTCACCGAGAACAGCACCCTGGACGTCACCGTCGACGGCACGCCGTTCCCGCCCCCTGCCGCGGGTTCGGAGTGGACACGTGGCACCTTCGGGCTGCTGCTGGACGCGGTGACCAAGGACCGCACCATCGCGGTGCGGATCGAGGTCCGTGAGGTCGACGGGACCGTGTTCACCGACCTCATCCACACCCGCCGACGCCCCGCCTCCGAAGCAGACAGCACCGCGGCACCGACGCGCCGTGGCCGGCGTGCCCGCCAGCAGCAGCCGCCGGTGCTGGTTGAGGTCACCGGGGACGGGTTCGTGCCCGGCGAGGACATCGCCGTCGCCGTCATCGTCGCCCACACTGACGCCACCGGCACCGGCGCCGCCCGCGCTCTCCTCGACCAACGCCAGCTCGACGCCTTGGCCGAGAGCCCGCACGAGGTGGTGCTGTATGGGCGCATCTCCGGCACCACTGTGGTCAGGCGGGTACCGTGAGCAGCCCGCAGGGTCGTCAGACCGGCTCGTTCGGGGACGAGTTGACCAACGCCGCCCTCATCGCCCTCGTCGGGATGTTCGGCGTCGCGCTCGTCCTGCGCGCCGCCGGCAGCGTGGCGGCGTTCCTCACCGGCACCGCCCAACCCGCCGCGGGACCGGCGTCCGGGCTCGGAGTGCTGTTCAACCCCGGCGACCCCGCCGTCGCTCTCGACGCCGCCGCCGGGCTGAACCCGGTCGTCTACTGGATCGTCACCGCCGTCCTGCTCGCCGGCCTCTCGGTCGGTGGCGGGTGGGTGTGGGTGCGGCTGCGCCGCCACACCCGCAAGACCGAGACCGACCCCCGCCGCCTCGCCGGCACCGCCACCGGGCACGAAGTCAGCCAGACCGCCTCCGGGAAGGCACTGCTGCGCCGCGCCAGCACACTCCGCCCCTCCCTGGAGGCTCCCGCACCGGCGGATGTGGGCTACCTGCTTGGCACCAGCCTCGGCAAACAGGTCTGGGCATCGGTCGAGGACTCGATCCTGCTGCTCGGCCCACCCCGCTCCGGCAAAGGGCTCCACGTGGTGATCAACGCCATCTTGGACGCGCCCGGTGCCGTCGTCACCACCTCGACGCGACCGGACAACCTCACCGCCACCCTCCGCGCCCGCCAGCGCGACGGCCGACCGGTGGGGGTGTTCGATCCCCAGCACCTCGCCGAAGGCGTCCCCGCCGGACTGCGATGGTCCCCGGTCCGCGGCTGCGAGGACCCGCTGACGGCGATGGTCCGCGCCACGGGCCTCGCCTCAGCCACCGGGCTCAGCAGTGGCGGTGTGGAGTCCGGCGGGTTCTGGGAAGGCAAGACACGCACCGCCCTCCAAGCGCTGCTGCACGCCGCCGCCCTGGACGGCCGGCCACCGGCCGAACTGTTCCGGTGGACCCTGGACCCCTCCATCGCCGCCGAAGCCGTCGCCGTCCTCACCAACCACCCGAACGCAGCGACCGGATGGGCGGACTCGCTCGGGGCGATGATCGACTCCGACCCCAAGACCCGAGACTCCATCTGGCAAGGCGTCTCCCTCGCCCTCTCCGCCCTGGCTGACCCGCGCGTCCTGGACGCCGTCACCCCACGAGCGGGTGAGGACTTCGACCCCGAAGCCTTCCTCACCCAACGCGGCACGCTGTATCTGCTCGCGACCGGTGCGGGGGCCGGAGCGTCCGCGGCCCTGGTGGCGGCGTTCGTGGAAGACCTCGTGGAAGCCGCCCGCCGCCTCGCCGCCCGCTCACCCGGCGCCCGGCTCGACCCACCACTGCTGCTCGCGCTGGATGAGATCGGCAACCTCTCACCGTTGCCCTCGCTGCCGACACTGATGGCCGAGGGCGGCGGCACCGGTATCACCTGCCTCGCCGTCTTGCAGTCACTGGCACAGGCACGGGAGAAGTGGGGCGACAACGCCGCCGGCGCCATCTGGGACGCGAGCATCGTCAAGATCATCCTCGGCGGCGCCTCCAACTCCCGAGACCTCCAAGACCTGTCCTCCCTCATCGGCGAACGCGACGAGTACACCGACTCCGTGACCCTGGGCGATCACGGCACGAGATCGAACCAACGCTCCATCAGGAGAGTGCCGATCCTGCCGCCCGACCGCATCCGCACCCTGCCCTTCGGCACCGGCATCACCCTCCTCCGTAGTGCGCCGCCGATCGTGACCGACCTGCGCGCCTGGCCCACCCGCCCCGACGCCGCCCAGCTCGGCAAGGACCGCTCGGCCATCGAGGCACTGCTGCGGCGCCCGGCGGCGACCTGACGCACGGGGAGCCGGTCGTGCACCTGCCTGGTGTAGCCGCGCACCGTTGACGCGGCCTGACACGGGCAGGAGCACAGCATGTCGATCAACTCGCGACCCTCGATCCGGGGGTTCATCGCCAAAGATCCCCGCGAGCTGGAGACCCAGGACGGCGCCCTGTACGTGAAGGTGCGGTTCGGGCAGGAACGCAAGCACCGCGAGGAAGACGGCTCGTTCACCGACCTCGGCAAGACCTACGACACCTTCGTCGCCTACGACGACAACGTGCAGCGAATCATGGACAACTACGTCCCCGGCGACCGGTTCATCGCCCAGGGCTATGTCCGCAAGTTCCCCAAGGCCGACACCGGCATGGAAGGGGAGGTCTTCGTCGTCACCGGCATCGGTCACGACACCGCCTACACCCGCTACGACGTGGACCGCAGCGCCCGCCGCACCGGCCCCGAACAGACCGCCCCCGAGCACACCACACCGGCACGCACCGCCGAGCGGGACGCAGCGGCGTTCAACCCGCCCGACCGCCGGCCAGCCAGCACCGCGCCAGCGATCAGCATGTGAGGGGCGGCAGACCGATGAACGAACACACTCCCCACCCCGAACACCTGGACGACCCCGACGAACTGAACGAGTTGAACGAGTTGGACGAGTTGGACGAGCTGGACGAAGACAACCTCGTCCCGGACGACGACCCGCTGGTTGCCGAGCCTCCGCACCCGATCAACTGGAACCTGCTCACCGCCGCCGACGCCGAGGTCGAATGGTTCGAGCTGAACCGGTGGGTCCGATGGCTGCGCACCACCTACGGACTGCCCGCCAGCGTGATCCCACCGTTCTGGCACCACCACCCCGAGCTGGTCTGGGAACTGTCCGCACTGCACCTGCACTGGCTGTGCGCCTACGACCCCGACATGAGCGGCAGCGCCCCGCTCGGCTGGCACCGCGACTTCGCCGACGCCCGCAACCGGCTACGCGAATGGGTCGCCGCCTCCGGCACCCGCCTCGACCGAGACCGGCCCACCCGCCAGACCACCTGGCCCGGCGAGGACCCCGCCCCGCCGGTCGAAGACGTCATCATCGCCGACCGCGAAAGCGAGTTCGTGGACTTCATGATCGCCGACGTCGAGCGACGCCGGCAAGCCGAGGAGGAGTTCTTCGCCGCGATCGCCGGAGAGGAACCGTGAGCACCGATACGACCTGCCCACCTCCGGCTGAGGTGGGCCAGGTCGTCGCCGAGCCCGCCCATGCGGCTTTCGCCGCCGGGTGGCGGGCCGGGACGCTCCGGCGCGACACCCAACCGGCCTCGCAGGACGTGATCGAGCAGATCGCGACGATGCTCGATGCCGCCAGCGTGGCCGACGCTCTCACTCGACCGGAGTGATCCTCAACCGCTCCTCGGTCGGTGCCGTGCCCGGCAGCGCGTCGATCCGGTGGATCATCCGCCGCAGATAGGCGCGCTTCTCGGTGATCGTCCTCTCCTTCCACGACGCGATCAACGCTGGGCCGTCCTCGATCGGGAACTCATCCAGCTCCATCGCATCCAACCGTCGCTGGAGACCATCGACACGTCGCTGCGCTTCAGCGATCAGCGACAGCAGCACCGTCACCATCGCACCCCGATACTCCCCGGTGCCCTGCTTGGACAGCAGCGCGTCACGCTCGGCCCTGGCCTCATCGAGCTGGGACAGCACCTCGTTGATGCCCACGTCAGCCCGAGCGGCACGCCGTCGGGCACGCACGGCAGCCAGCGCATCATCGGTGATCTGGGCGAAGAACCAGCCCAGCACGAATGCCTCGCCCTTGACCGCATCGATCGTGCATCCACCCGAGCAGTTCCCCGGGCCTCGGACCTTGTTGGCTTGGCAGCGGTATGCGAACGCCGGCACCCGCTCGCCAGAGGCGCGCTTGCGGTACTTCTGATGCCCATACAGGCGCTCCCCGCACTGGCAATGCAGCAGCCCGGTCAGCAGCCACTCGTGCGAGCCCCACGGTCGCCTGGTTCGCGAGGTCTTCGCTTCCTCCAACAGCCGGCGCACCCGCAACCAGGTCGCCCGATCACAGACCGGCTCCTGAGCGATCACCGGCTCGCCCGAAGCGTCCCGGGCGATGTGGTCCAGCAGGTCGAGCTTCACACCGCGCTGGTGCTCGGGCACCTGCCGCATCCGGTAGCCGATCATCCGGGGCGAGACCAGCGACCGGTACACCGTCGCCTCATACACCGGCCCGCCCGCGGCAGCGGTGATCCCGTACTGGTCGCTCCAGTAGCGGGCGATCTGAGCCAGGCTTTTGCCCGCCAGCACCATGTCCACCGCGTCTTTCAACGCCGGATGCTCAACCGGATGTGGCACCAGTCGCACGCCGGAACGTCCGAACTCATCGACCACACGCGGGCCAGCCATCCACCCCAGCGGCGGCGTGCCGCCATGATGGAATCCGGCCTCGGCCAGGTGCCGCTTCGACGCCAACTGCCGCTCGCTCATCGAATCGGTCTCAACCTCCGCGAGCAGTGCCTTGATCCCGGTCACCAGCTTCGCCCCCGCGGTCGCAGTGTTCAGCTCATCGGCGCTGTCCTGATGTGAGACCAGATACACCCCTGAGCGTTGGCACTGCCCGATCCACTCGATGCACTTCGCCGCGATCCGGTTCGTGCGATCCAACTTCCAGAACGCCACCGCCGGAACCGTCCCCGCCTGGATGTCCTGGTTCAACTGACGCCACCCCTTGCGGCTCTTCGCCGCAGAAGCGCTCGCTGAGTCGTTGTCGATGTACTCACCCATCACCGTCCACCCACCCTCGGTGGCGAGCTTGCGGGTCAGATCAAGACGCTGACGCTCGATCGCATCCGCCTTGTCCTTGTGATACTTCGACAGCCGCAGATACAGATAGATCGGCCGCGTGTCCCCGGCCGGCATGTTCGGCCCCGTCTGATTGAACGCCGGGTAGACCACCGCCCGCGTCGCCCGACCCGGCCGCGCGTTCGCGCCAGGCTGCTTCGTCCTCGTCGTCATCAGTGACCTCCTTCGATAAGGAGGTGCACTTTCCATTGCTTGCCTCGTCGAGGAAGAGCACACCACGGTGCGCAGCCGTCACCGCACCGGGTGAGG
>CAKZHP010000052.1 GCA_936924635.1 uncultured Propionibacteriaceae bacterium | reverse complement strand
TCGACATCCTGGACGCCTTCTGGCTGACGATCCAGCTCACGCTGGTCTCGGCCCTCCTCGCCCTCGTGCTCGGCACGATCGTCGCGGTCATGCGCGTGTCGCCGGTCAAGGTGCTCAACCTGGCCGGCGCGGCGTACGTCAACCTGGTGCGCAACACCCCGCTGACACTGATCGTGTTCTTCTGCTTCTACTGCCTCTACATCCTGCTGCAGTGGCACATCTCCCCGCTGTCGGCCCGCTCCTCGACGCACGCCTTCCAGTGGGGAGTGATCGGCCTCGGGCTGTACCACGCCACCTTCGTGGCCGAGGCACTGCGCTCGGGCATCAACACCGTGCCCGTCGGTCAGGCCGAGGCAGCGCGCGCGATCGGCCTCGACTTCGGGCAGTCGCTCAGCAACGTGATCCTCCCCCAGGCGTTCCGCGGCGCGATCGCCCCCCTGGGCAACGCGATGATCGCCCTCACCAAGAACACCACCGTGGTCGCCACCATCGGCGTCGCCGAGGCGTCGTACGCGATGCGCTACGCCATCGAGGACCGCGCCGACATGCTCTTCACGATCTTCTTCATCATGGCTCTGGGCTTCGTGATCCTCACGCTCCCGATGGGTATCCTCTTCACGCGTCTCTCCCGACGGATGGCGGTGCAGCGATGAGCGCCCAGGCAGTCCTGTTCGACCACCCGGGCCCCAAGGCACGCGCCCGGCACCTCGTGTACGGGGTCGTGGGTGGCCTGGTCATCCTCGCGCTGCTCGGGCTCGTCGTGTACGGGCTGCGCAACGAGCTCACGGCGGAGAAGTGGGCGCCGATGCTGGACCCGGGCACCTGGCAGTACTACGTGTACCCGGGCGTCTTCAACACCCTGCAGGCGGCCATCATCAGCGTCGTGCTCGCCACCGCCCTCGGGTTCGTGCTGGGCATGGGCCGGCTCAGCCACAACCGCGTGATCAGCTATGTCACGGCGGTCTTCGTCGAGTTCTTCCGGTCCGTCCCGGTGCTGATGATGATGGTGTTCGCCTACTACATCTTCGTCTACACCATCCCGCTGCCCGGCGACACTAAGTCGCTCGCCGGCGTGATCGTGGGCCTCACCCTGTACAACTCCTGCGTGCTGGCCGAGCTGATCCGGGCCGGTGTGCACGGGTTGCCGCGGGGCCAGCGGGAGGCCGGCCTCGCGATCGGGCTGAGCCAGCCGCAGGTGCTCCGCACGGTGCTGCTCCCCCAGGCCGTCACGGCCATGCTGCCGTCGCTGGTGTCGCAGCTCGTGGTGATCCTCAAGGACACGGCGCTGGGCTTCTTCATCGCCTACCCCGAGCTGATCCGCCAGATGCAGAACGTGTCGACGGTCAAGGGCAACCTCGTGGTGTCGTTCCTGGTGGCCGCGGTGATCTTCATCGTCATCAACTACGCCCTCACGGCTCTGGCCCGGTTCCTGGAGCGCAAGCTCGCCAAGCGTCGCGCCGGTGGCCGGGCCGTCGCCCTGGTCGAGCTCGTCCCGAACCCCGACCCGGACACCCCGATGTACACCGACAACGACAAGTTCGAGGACCCCGCCTCCTACACCCGCTGACCCTGTCACCACCTCACGCGGGAACCAGCAGGTGGTGTAACGAGGCACGGGGGGACTCTTCGCGTCGAGCCCCCGCCTCTCGGTCGGTTGAGCAGGACCTCGGGGCCCCGGGGCGTCGCCACCCCGTCCCGCCGGATGAGCACGGGCTGCCCGAGGGACGAGGACGACCCGCGTCGAGACCCCTGTGGCCCGGGCAGCTCCCCCTCAGCGGGCCACGTCGGTGGCGCGGCTCTCCCGCACCAGCGTCACCCTGATCTGGCCGGGGTAGGTCAGCTCGTCCTCGACCTGCCGGGCGATGGTGTGGGCCAGGGCCGCCAGGTCGGCGTCGTCCACCAGGCTCGGCGAGACCATGACCCGGACCTCGTGCCCGGCCTGCATCGCGAAGACCTTCTCGACACCGTCGTGGGCGGCGGCGATCTGCTCCAGGCGCGTCATGCGGTGCGCGTACGCCTCCAGCGACTCGTGCCGGGCGCCCGGGCGCGACCCGCTGATGGCGTCGGCTGCCTGGGTGAGCACGGCCTCCACCGTCGTGGGCTCGACCTCGTTGTGGTGGGCCTCGATGGCATGGACGATGTCGGGGTGCTCACCGTGGCGCCTCGCCAGGTCGGCGCCCACGATCGCGTGCGACCCCTCCTGCTCGTGGGTGAGCGCCTTGCCGATGTCGTGGAGGAAGGCGGCCCGCTTGCACACCGCCACGTCCAGGCCCAGCTCGGCGGCCATCAGTCCGGCCAGGTGGGCCGACTCCACGAGGTGCTTGAGCACGTTCTGCCCATGGGAGGTCCGGTACCGCAACGACCCCAGGACGGGCACCAGACCGGGGTGGATGTCGCTGATCCCGACCTCGGCGAGGGCGTCTCGCGCGGCCACCTTCATCCGCTCGTCGATGGTCGCTTGCGACCGTTCGTACACGGTCTCGATGCGCTGGGGGTGGATCCGGCCGTCGGCGACGAGGTCGGTGAGGGTGAGGCGCGCGACCTCTCGGCGTACGGGGTCGAAGCAGGAGAGCAGCACGCTGCCGGGCGTGTCGTCGATGACGACGTTGACCCCGCTGAGCTGCTCGAAGGTGCGGATGTTGCGGCCCTCGCGGCCGATGATGCGGCCCTTCATCTCCTCCGACGGGATGTCGACGGTGGTGATGACCGACTCGGCCGTCTGCTCCGAGGCGATGCGCTGGATCGCGTCCACGACGACCTTGCGTGCCTGGGCGTCCGCCGTGTCCCGGGCGGCCTGCTCGATGTCGCGTGCGGCGGCGGCCGCACGGAGCCGTGCGTCGTGCTCCGCGGCGGCCATCACCTCGGCCACGGCCTGCTCGTGCGTCAGCCCGGCGATACGTGCGGTCTCGTCCCGCAACCGGGCCTCGGTCTCCTCCAGGGCGGCCGTCCGCGACGCCACGTCGGCCTGGAGCGCGTCCACCCGAGACGCCCGTTCCTCGACCGCGACCTGCTCCTCCCGAGACCGGGTCTCGCGGTCGCTGACCAGGGCCTCTCGTCTGCTCACCGCCTCGCGCTCGGCGCGGATGTCGTCGCGCTCGTCGACCAGGCGCTGGTCCAGCGCCTCCCGCTGACGGTCGACCTCGCCCTGACGCCTGTCCAGCTCGTCGCGCTGCCTGGTCAGCTCGGCGACACGCCGGTCGAGCTCCTCGGTCTGTCGCGCCAGCCTGCTGCGCTCCGCGTCGATCTCGGCCTCGGCGGCAGCCACCGCTGCCTTGCCGTCGTCACGGGCGCTGCGCACCGCCGCCAGGGCTGACCGGTCCGTACGCCGCTGCACCAGAAGCCAGGCGACGACCCCGGCCAGCACCAGCGCGATCGCGCCGAGCGCGAGCGGCAGCGCTGAGATCCCGTCTCCGGTCGGCATGGCTCTCCTCTCGGCACGACGTTCACGTGGTGCGGTCCCTCTCGGCGCCGGGCACCCCTGCCGCCGGCCACGCGCTCAGCGGGCGGTTCGTGCCACGGTATACCGCCCACCGCCTTGACTTCCTCCACCACCCCTGGGCCCGAGACCGCTCGTCCACGCCGCGGCGGCGGCGTGCGGTGGTGGCCGGGCGGCAGCTCGGTCCCTGCCGTGCACCGGGCCCAGCGGTCCCCGCCCGATCCCGGCCAGCGACCCACCCCGACGGGGGGTCTCTCCGGGGAGCGACCGCCACGCGCCCGTCTCCTCGCAAGCGTGCCCCGAGCCCCTCCGGGCAGGACGACGACACGGCCGGCACCGGGGCATCTGGGCGCCCCGGCAGGGGCACGCGCGAGCGGCGGCCGGCTCACGGGCACCAGCGCCGGACTTGGCTGGTCCGTGCCTCCCCCACCTGCCTCCGGCAAGGGTGAACGCCGCATCCTCCGTGGCGGCCGCCCACCTCCGCGTACGGGCTCTGGAAAGCCCCCAGCCTCGTCCCGCAGACTACTACCGACAGTAGTGCCGAGAACTACTACTTCAAGTAGTGGACTTCTGCTTTGATGAGCCCATGACCGACATCGCGCGCACCGACGGAGCCGCCTCGAACGCCCTGCTGAAGCTCGGGCGCTACTTCACCAAGTGGGAGGAGACCGACGACGGGCGCGCCGTGTTCCGCAAGGGGGGCCGGGCCGGCGACGTGTTCTACCGCCAGCGGTGGAGCCACGACAAGGTGGTGCGCTCGACCCACGGCGTGAACTGCACGGGGTCCTGCTCGTGGAAGGTGTACGTCAAGGACGGCATCATCACCTGGGAGGCGCAGCAGACCGACTACCCGACCACCGGGCCCGACCGCCCCGAGTACGAGCCGCGCGGCTGCCCCCGGGGCGCTGCGTTCAGCTGGTACACGTACTCGCCGACGCGGGTGCGCTACCCGTACGGCCGCGCCTCCCTCGTGGAGATGTACCGCGAGGCGCGTACGCGCCTGGGCGACCCGGTCGCCGCCTTCCACGAGATCAGCACCGACCCCGAGAAGCGGCGCCGCTACCAGAGCGGCCGCGGCAAGGGCGGCCTGGTGCGGATCAGCTGGGAGGAGGCGCTGGAGATCAGCGCCGCCAGCTACGTCAACACCATCAAGAGCTACGGGCCGGACCGCATCGTCAGCTTCAGCCCGATCCCCGCCATGAGCCAGGTCAGCCACGCCATCGGCACCCGCTTCACCCACCTGCTGGGCGGCGCGATGACCAGCTTCTACGACTGGTACGCCGACCTGCCGGTGGCCAGCCCGCAGGTGTTCGGCGACCAGACCGACGTGCCCGAGTCCGGGGACTGGTGGGACGCCACCTACCTGATGATGTGGGGCTCGAACGTCCCGGTCACCCGCACCCCCGACGCGCACTGGATGGCCGAGGTGCGCTACCGCGGCACCAAGGTGGTCACGGTCGCCCCCGACTACGCCGACAACGTGAAGTTCGCCGACGAGTGGCTGCCCGCCCAGGCCGGCACCGACGCCGCGCTGGCCATGGCGATGGGGCACGTCATCCTCAAGGAGAGCTACGTCGACCGCCAGGTGCCGTACTTCACCGACTACGTCAAGCAGTTCACCGACCTGACGATGCTGGTGCGGCTCGAGGAGCGCGAGTACGGCGCCTCGGCCGACGGACTTCGGCCCCAGGGCCGGGCCCTGGCGGCCTCGAAGTTCCTCCTCGCCGCCGACCTGCCGGCCGAGCGCGAGCAGCCTGACGCCGCCTTCAAGACGGTGCTGTGGGACAAGGCGGCGGGCGCACCCGCCGTGCCGCAGGGCTCGCTGGGCTTCCGGCACAACTCCGCCGACGAGGGCCGCTGGAACCTCGAGCTGGGCGAGCTGGACCCGGCGCTGAGCATGGCCGAGGTCGCCGGCCACGACGTGGCCGAGATCGTGATGCCCTGCTTCGAGGACCCCCGGGGCATGGGCTCGGTGCTGCGGCGCGGTGTGCCGACCGTGACCATCGAGGGGCAGCGCTACTGCACGGTGCTCGACCTGATGCTGGCGCAGTACGGGGTCGGGCGCGACGGGCTGCCCGGGCAGTGGGCCCAGGGGTACGACGACGCCACCAGCCCGTACACCCCGGCCTGGCAGGAGGAGATCACCAGCGTGCCCGCCGAGGCCTGCACGCGGATCGCGCGCGAGCTCGCCAAGAACTCCGAGGAGAGCAAGGGCCGCACCATGATCATCATCGGTGCCGGCATCTGCCACTGGTACCACGCGGACGTCACGTACCGGTCGATCATGGCGCTGCTGATGCTCACCGGCTGCATCGGTCGCAACGGCGGCGGGTGGGCGCACTACGTGGGGCAGGAGAAGTGCCGCCCGATCACCGGCTGGTTCCACATGGCCAACGCCCTGGACTGGAGCCGCCCGCCGCGCACCATGATCGGCACCGGCTACTGGTACATGCACACCGACCAGTGGCGTACGGACGGCTTCAGCGCCGACGCCATCACCTCGCCGCTGAGCACCGGGTACCTCGACGGGCTGCACGCCGCCGACGCGCTGGCCACCAGCGCCCGGCTCGGCTGGATGCCCTTCTACCCGCAGTTCAACCGCAACCCGCTCGACCTGGCCGACGAGGCCGCGGCGGCCGTCGAGGCCGGGGAGGCGCCGGACGTCGCCACGTACGTCGCCCGAGAGCTCAAGGAGGGGCGCCTCTCCCCCGCCATCCACGACATCGACGCCCCGGAGAACTGGCCGCGCAACCTCATCCTGTGGCGCTCCAACCTCTTCGGCAGCTCGGCCAAGGGCGAGGAGTACTTCCTCAAGCACCTGCTGGGCACGCACAACAACGTGATGGAGAACGGGCACGGGGCCGAGCACCGCCCGCGCGACATCACGTTCCGCGAGCAGGCACCCGAGGGCAAGCTCGACCTGCTGGTCACCAGCGACTTCCGGATGACCTCCTCGACGCTGCTGTCCGACATCGTCTTCCCGGCCGCCACCTGGTACGAGAAGTACGACCTGTCCAGCACCGACATGCACCCGTACGTGCACGCCTTCACCCCGGCCATCGACCCGCCGTGGGAGGCGAAGAGCGACTTCGAGACGTTCACGCTGCTCGCCAGGGCGATCAGCCGGCTCGCGAAGACGCACCTGGGCGTGCGCAAGGACATCGTCGCGGTGCCCATGCAGCACGACACCCCCGGCGAGCTCGCGCAGCCCGGGGGGCACGTGCCCGACTGGTACGGCACCGACGTGCCAGCGGTCCCCGGCAAGAACCTGCCCAACCTGCTGGTGGTGGAGCGCGACTACACCGCCATCGCCGACAAGCTGGCCAGCGTCGGGCCGCTGGCCGAGAAGCTGGGGTTCACCACCAAGAACGTCACCTTCGACGTGAAGCACGCGGTGGACCGGCTGGCCGGCCTGCACGGGGTGTTCGACTCCGGCCCCGCCGAGGGGCGCCCGGCCATCGACACCGACCAGCGGATGGCCGAGGCGATCCTCACCTTCAGCGGCACCACCAACGGCGAGCTGGCCACCCAGGGCTTCCGGACGCTGGAGAAGCGCACGGGGGTGCGCCTCGCCGACCTCGCCGAGGGCAGCGAGGAGAAGCTGATCACGTTCGCCCAGACCCAGATCTCCCCGCAGCCGGTGATCACCTCCCCGGAGTGGTCGGGGTCGGAGACCGGCGGCCGGCGCTATGCCGCCTTCACCATCAACACCGAGCGCAAGAAGCCCTGGCACACGCTGAGCGGGCGGATGCACTTCTTCCTCGACCACGACTGGATGATCGACGCGGGCGAGCAGCTGCCCATCTACCGGCCGCCGCTCGACATGAGCCGCTTGTACGGAGAGCCGGAGGTGGGCGCCCGCGGCGAGCGGTCGATCGCGCTGCGCTACCTCACCGTGCACAACAAGTGGTCGATCCACTCCGAGTACCAGGACAACCTGTTCATGCTGTCGCTGGGGCGCGGCGGCCCGCAGGCCTGGTTGAGCGTCCCCGACGCGGAGGCGATCGGCGTGGTGGACAACGACTGGGTCGAGTGCACCAACGCCAACGGCGTGTTCGTGGCCCGCGCCGTGGTCACCACCAAGCTGCCGGTGGGCATCGCGTACGTGCAGCACGCGCAGGAACGCACCATCGACGTCCCCAAGTCCGAGGCCACGGGGCGCCGCGGCGGCATCCACAACTCGGTGACCCGGATCCTGCTCAAGCCCACGCATCTCATCGGCGGCTACGCCCACCAGGCGTACGCGTTCAACTACATCGGCCCGACCGGGGTCAACCGGGACATCATCTCGACGGTCCGCAAGCGCTCCCAGGAGGTCCAGTACTGATGCGAGTCATGGCACAGGTCGCGATGGTGATGAACCTCGACAAGTGCATCGGGTGTCACACCTGCTCGGTCACCTGCAAGCAGGCGTGGACGAACCGCGCCGGCGTCGAGTACGTCTGGTTCAACAACGTCGAGACGCGCCCCGGGCAGGGCTACCCCCGGCGCTACGAGGATCAGGAACGCTGGCAGGGCGGCTGGGTGCGTACGCCCTCGGGCGGTCTGAAGCTCAAGGCGGGCGGCCGTCTGAAGAAGCTGCTCACCCTGTTCGCCTCGCCCGTGCAGCCGGGCCTGGAGGACTACTACGAGCCGTGGACGTACGACTACGAGACCCTCACCAACGCCCCGCTGGGCGACGACTTCCCGGTGGCCCGTCCCAAGAGCCTGATCACGGGCAAGGACACCCAGATCACCTGGTCGGCCAACTGGGACGACTCGCTCGGCGGCACCCACGAGATCGAGGCGCAGGACCCGGTGCTGCAGAAGCTGCGCAGCGAGTCGGAGGAGCGGATCAGGCTGGACTACGAGAAGAGCTTCATGTTCTTCCTGCCCCGCATCTGCGAGCACTGCCTGAACCCGTCGTGCGCGGCGAGCTGCCCCTCGGGCGCGATCTACAAGCGCAGCGAGGACGGCGTGGTGCTGGTCGACCAGAACAAGTGCCGCGGCTGGCGGCAGTGCGTCACCGGGTGCCCGTACAAGAAGATCTACTTCAACCACGGCACCGGCAAGGCCGAGAAGTGCCACTTCTGCTACCCGCGCATCGAGGCGGGCATCCCGACGGTGTGCTCGGAGACCTGCGTGGGCCGGCTGCGCTACATCGGCGTCATCCTGTACGACGCTGACGCGGTGACCGCCGCGGCCAGCGTGGCCGACGAGCAGGCTCTGTACCAGGCGCAGCTCGACGTGATGCTGGACCCGCACGACCCAGCCGTGCTGGCGGGCGCCAGGGCCAGCGGCATCCCGGAGGACTGGCTGGACGCCGCCCGCCGCTCCCCCGTGTACGCGCTGATCAAGCACTTCCAGGTGGCGCTGCCGCTGCACCCGGAGTACCGCACCATGCCGATGGTCTGGTACATCCCGCCGCTCAGCCCCATGGTCGACCTGCTGCGCGAGCAGGGGCACGACGCCGAGGCGCCGGGCAACCTGTTCGCCGCCATCGACGCGCTGCGGATCCCGGTCTCCTACCTGGCCGAGCTGTTCACCGCCGGTGACACGAGGGTGGTCACGGGCGTGCTGCAGCGGCTGGCCGCGATGCGCGCGTACATGCGGGGCGTGACCCTCGACGGCACCCGCGACGCCGACCTGGCCGCCGCCGTGGGCATGGAGCCCAAGGCCATGGAGCAGATGTACAGGCTGCTGGCCGTGGCGAAGTACCACGAGCGGTACGTGATCCCGAAGGCCCACACCGAGCAGGCCCACAGCCTGGAGGAGATGGCGTGCTCGCTGGACTTCGACGGCGGCCCCGGGATGCAGGAGGAGGGGCCGTTCGGCTCCAGCTCCGCCGGCGGCCCGGTCCCGGTCGCGCTGGAGACCTTCTCCGCCCTCAAGGCCCGGCAGGCCGCCGCGGCCGCCGACCAGGCGCCGCCGCCGCTGGTGCCGTCGGGCGACGGCCTGCAGGGCATCGACAGGTCCGGCCCAGCGTCGCCCAGCCACGACTACCGTACGGGCGGCCGCTGATGTCCGGCTGGTGGAGCAGGCTCCGCGCCACGACCGGCACGGCCGAGGTCAGCCAGGGCACCAGCCCGGTCGGCGTCTCCGCAGCGGCACGGCCGGTCTGCTACCAGGCTGCGTCCCTGCTGCTCAGCTACCCCGACCAGCTGCTGCTGGACCGCCTGGAGATCCTCGAGGAGGCGCTCGCCGAGACCCCGTACGCGGAGCTGTTCCAGCCGGTGATCGACCACCTGGCCGGCCAGCCCCTGGTCGAGTCGCAGTGCTTCCATGTCGCGGAGTTCGACACCTCAAGGCGACATGCGCTGCACCTGACGTACTGGACCGACGGCGACACCCGGCGGCGCGGCGAGACGCTGGGCCGGATCAAGCAGGTCTACCGCGACTCGGGGCTGCTGGTCGACCTGGCCGGTGAGCTGCCCGACCACCTGCCGCTGGTGCTGGAGTTCGCGGCGGTGGGCGACCCGGAGCGCGGGTTCGAGCTGCTCAGCCGGTACCGGCCGAGCCTGGAGCTGCTGCGGATGGAGCTGGAGAAGGACCGGCTGCCCCACGCCGGCATCGTCGCGGCGCTGTGCGCCACGCTGCCCGGCCGCTC
Source organism: uncultured Propionibacteriaceae bacterium (assembly GCA_936924635.1). Taxonomy (GTDB): domain Bacteria; phylum Actinomycetota; class Actinomycetes; order Propionibacteriales; family Propionibacteriaceae; genus Fen-668. Next base: position 36,744 of record CAKZHP010000052.1, on the reverse strand, counting down.
CCCGCAGACCAGGGCCGAGGTGCAGGCCATGGTGGACGCCGCGATGCCCACCGAGACCGTCGGGCTGCCCGCGTACGGAGAGCCGGAACGTCCCTCCCTCGGCCCCCGGCTGGCCGCAGGGGTCCACCTCGTCGAATCGGAGACCCGATCGTGAACACCTTCCTGTGGGCGATGCTGCCGTACGCCTGCGTCACCCTCCTGATCGGCGGCACCATCTACCGCTACCGCTACGACCAGTTCGGGTGGACCACCCGCAGCTCCCAGCTGTACGAGAGCACGCTGCTGAAGATCGGCTCCCCGCTGTTCCACTTCGGGATCCTGCTGGTGATCGTCGGTCACTTCATGGGTCTGGTCATCCCGAAGCGGTGGACCGATGCCGTCGGGCTCAGCCAGGAGGCGTACCACGTCATCGCCTACGGTGGCGGCCTCGTCGCCGGGGCGGCCACCGTGATCGGCCTGGTCATGCTCATCTACCGGCGCCGCACCAACGCCCGCGTCTTCGACGCCACCACCGTCAACGACAAGGTGATGTACGTGTTCGTGGCCGCGGCGATCCTGCTGGGCACCCTGTGCACGCTGTTCGGCACGCACGGGGTCTCCGGTGCCGAGCACAACTACCGCGAGACCGTCTCGCCGTGGTTCCGGTCCCTGTTCGTCTTCCGCCCCGACGTGGAGGCGATGACCCAGGCTCCCCTGGTGTTCCACCTGCACGTGCTGGTGGCGCTGCTGCTGTTCGCGATCTGGCCCTTCACCCGGCTGGTGCACGCGTTCACCGCGCCCCTGCACTACCTCTTCCGCCCCTACGTCGTCTACCGCAGCCGCAGCGGTGCACCGACCCCCGTCTCCACGGGCAGCACCCGCGGCTGGTCCCCCATCGGCACCACCGACAGGAAGTTCCACCGATGAGCACACCCGGCTCCCCCGCCACGCACCCCACCCAGACCACCCCCACCGGAGCTCCCGACCTGAGGGGCCAGCTCGCCCAGGTGATCCTGGCGACGCTGGCCTCGGCCACCGGCTTCTGGGCGTGGATGTCGATCGCGCCGATGCAGAAGAGCTACGCCCAGAGCATGGGGCTGTCGGAGAGCCAGATCGCCATGATGCTGGCCACCCCTGTGCTGGTCGGGTCGCTGGGTCGCATCATCGTGGGCGCTCTGACCGACCGGCTGGGCGGCCGGAAGATGTTCACCGCGATCCTGCTGCTGGCCGCCCCCGCCGTCGTGCTGGTGTCGATCGCCGGGCAGACCCAGAACTACCCGCTGCTGATCGGCTCAGGCTTCTACCTGGGCGTGGCGGGCACCATCTTCGCCGTCGGCATCCCGTTCTCGAGCGCCTGGTACGCCGCCGAGAAGCGAGGCTTCGCCAACGGCGTGTTCGGCATGGGAATGATCGGCACCGCGGTCGCCGCCTTCGTCACCCCTCGCCTGGTGAAGGCCGCCGGCTACGCCCCGGCCCACTACATCATCGCCGCGATCCTGGTGGCGGTGGCGCTGCTGGTGTGGTTCCTCATGAAGGAGTCCCCGGCCTGGCAGCCCCAGGTGAACCCGATCGTGCCCCGGATCGTCTCCGCCCTGAAGCTGGCCGTGACCTGGCAGATGTGCTTCCTGTACGCCATCGTGTTCGGCGGCTTCGTGGCCTTCTCGACCTTCCTGCCCAAGTACCTGACCACCGTCTACCCGCACCTGGACGCGGTGGCTGCCGCGAACCGCATGGGGTCCTTCGTGATCGCCGCGGTGATCGCCCGACCGATCGGCGGCGTGCTGGCCGACCGCGTGGGACCGAAGATCGTCTCGTTGCTGGCCCTGGCCGGCGTCGCGGTGACCGCCCTCGTCGCTTCCACACAGCCCGAGGAGGGCGCGCTGACCGGCATCACGTTCCTGCTCATGGCCGCCTGCCTCGGGCTGGGCCAGGGGTCCATCTTCGGTTGGGTGCCGCGGATCGCCCCCAAGGACAAGGTGGGAGCGGTGTCGGGGACGGTCGCCGCCGCCGGTGGGCTGGGCGGGTACTTCCCCCCGCTGGTGATGGCGGCCACGTACGACGCCGTCAACCACTCGTACGCCAAGGGGCTCTGGGCGCTCGTCGCCACCGCCGTGGCCGGCCTGCTGCTCACCCTGCTGCTCAAGCAGAACCGCGAGGCCGCAGCAGCCGAGCCGGGTGTCGCCACCCATGACGCGACCAGGCCGTGACCGCGCGCGTTCGTGACGTCCCCGCCGTGCGAGGACCCGGGCCGCGGACGACGCGGGCACGCGTGCTGGTGGTGTGCGACGCAGCGCTCACCGATCCCACCGAGAACCGAGCCGGGCCGGTCGTCGTGGAGGCGTTGCGGGAGGTCGGCTGCCAGACCAGCTGTCGCGTGGTCCCCAGCGCCCCCGGCGTGCTGCGTCGGGAGCTCGCCGAGGCCGTGGCACAGGCGGACGTGGTGGTGACCTGTGGCGGGCAGGGGGTCCGGCCCGGTGACTGCGTCGTCGAGCTCACCCGTGAGCTGGGCCTGGTGGAGCTGCCAGGCATCGGCGAGGAGATCCGTCGCCGGGGCGCCGACGCCACCCCCGCCGCCCTGCTGTCGCGGGGCCTTGCCGGTGTGGTGGGCGGCGACACCGTGGTCGTCAACGCCCCCTCCAGCCGGGGCGGGGCCCGAGACGTGGCGGCGGTGCTCACCGCCGTCCTGCCGCACCTGCTGCGGGACCTGACTGGCGCCGCCCGAGTCTGACCGCCGGGATCACGCACCATCACATCCGTCTCTGCTCCTCGCACGCGTCCAGCGCCAGACGGATGCGAAGAACAGAATCGGATGCGACGTGGCGGGAGGAGAGATCGCTTTCCTGGACTGGCGGGGGCCACCAGGGCATCCGGGCCGCTCCAGGCAACGTCTCGCTACCCGCCCATGCGTGGGTGGGTCGCTGCTACCCGCCGATGGCGTTCATGGGGCGCGCGGGCTGAGTGAACCCGGCTCCGAACCCGCCGCCACCGCCGTGGGCGCGGGGCTTGGCCGCCATGGTGCGGGCCCACTGCTCGGCGATCTCGTCGTCGCTGGCGCCGGAGCGAAGGGGGGTGCGCAGGTCGCTCTCGTCGCTCGAGAACAGGCAGGAGCGCAGCTGGCCGTCGGCGCTGATCCGGGTCCGGTCGCAGGTGCCGCAGAAGGGCTCGGTCACCGACGCGATGATGCCCACGGTGCCGAGCACCGCGTCGCCGTCCAGAACCTCCCACCGCTCCGCCGGGGCAGGGCCGCGGCCCGGCAGGGACCGCAGGGTGTAGCGCTGCTCGATGGCGCCCCGGATCTCGGCGGCGCTGATGAGGTTCTCCTCGGCCCAGTTCCTGGTGGCGCCGATCGGCATCTGCTCGATGAAGCGCAGCTCTGAGCCCTCGCTGAGGCAGAAGTCCACCAGGTCGACCACCTCATGGTCGTTGACACCCCTGGTGAGCACGGCGTTCACCTTCACTGGCCCCAGACCGGCGGTGGCAGCGGCGCGGATGCCGTCCAGCACGTCCGACAGCCCCGTGCGACGCGTGATCGCCAGGAACGTCTCGGCGTGGATGGTGTCCAGCGAGACGTTGACCCGGTCGACGCCCGCAGCGGCCAGCTCGGCGGCCTTCGACGCGAGCCCGACCCCGTTCGTGGTGAGGGCGATCTCGACGTCGGGGAGCGAGCCACGGATGCCGCGCACGATGTCGACCAGGTCAGGCCGGGTGAGCGGCTCCCCGCCGGTGAGCCGGATCTTGGTGATGCCCAGACGGGTCACCCCGATGCGGGCGAGCCGCGTCAGCTCGTCGACGCTGAGGATCTCGGCCCGGGGCAACCAGTGCACGCCGGTGGCCGGGAGACAGTACGTGCACCGCAGGTTGCACACATCCGTGACCGACAGCCGCAGGTCGGTCGCCACCCGCCCGAACGAGTCCACGAGAGCGAGCGCTGGCATGAGGAAAAGTTTACCGGCGGTACTGCCGGAAAGCGCTCCCGGCGCCCCCTCTGGGTACAGCACCGCGGCACCGTGACCAGCCCCCTCACGACCCTCGCCCAGCGAGGGCAGCCACCGCGTTGCTCCCACGGGCCACGACGCTCACCAGCCAGCGCAGAACCGGCCACCGCCCAGACCGCACGCTGCACGCACCAGCCGCTGCTCCCAGCAGCACCCCTGCAGACCGGACAGTATGCATGGCCCAACCCGCCACTAGCCAGGCGGCTACCGGACTGGACACCTGCGCAGCCCGGCCACTACCCAGACCCGCCGCCACCCAGACCGGACACTAGGCACCCGCAGCTCTGCAGACCGGGCACTACGCACTCCAGCGACTTCCCACCCCCGCACTGTGCAGACTGGACACTCGACACGATGCGCGGGGTGACGGCCGTGACTCCGGGCCCAGGCCACTCCAAGGGCACGAGGTCGACGGAGTCGGGGCAGTGACTGATCACCCGCAGCGGTGGGCTAGAGGTCGGCCAGCACCTCGCGGACCACCTGGCTCACCAGACCCCCGCCGTATCCCCGTCGGGCTAGGTATCCAGCCAGGCGACGCTCCTGCGCAGCCCTGTCCAACCCCCGCAGGGAGCGCATCCGCGCCTGGGCCAGGTCGCGAGCGGTGGCGAGGTCGTCGGGGCCGTTCTCGGCGAGAGCGGCGTCGATGTGCTCGTCGGCGACGCCCTTCTGCCGCAGCTGCCGCCGGATCTGACCCGACGACACCCGTTGCGACCCGCGGCGGCTCTCCACCCAGCTGGTGGCGAAGGACGCGTCGTCGACGAGACCGACGCCCTCGAGAAGGTCGATGACCGCGCCCGCCACCTCAGGATCCACATCACGCTGGGCCAGGTCTGTCGCCAGCTCCCACCGGCTCCGACCGCGCACCGTGAGCCGCCGCAGCGCGATCTCGTGAGCACGCGAGGTCTCACGACGCCTCTTCGCCTCCGCCTCCTCCGGCGAGAGCTCCTCGTCGACCTGGTCGTCGGTCGGATCGACCGGAGCGGGCTGGCGCCGGCCGCCGGTGACGGCACGGCCGCGGCCCTTCTCGCGACGGCGGGTGCGAGCCTCGGCCACGTCAGCAGCCTCCAGCGCCAGTTCGCCGGCAACCTCACCGCCGACGCTCCTGCGGCCCCCCCGACGCGGGCGGGCCTCGGACGGCGGGGGCGTCGCTCCTGACTCACCGCCCACGCCCGGGCCCAGCGTCACGGCCGGGACGGAGGTGGCCGTGATCTCGTTCATCCGGCGCCTCAGGTCTTCGATCTCAGACGACGTCACGACGACTCACCTCCGCCCGCGCGGCCCCACCGGCACGGCGTCGCCCACGAGAAGCACCTCGCACCGCGCCGACGTCGCGGCCGTGGCTCAGAACTCGACCTCGCCGGTGATGGGGTCGATGCGCTCGACGGGCTCGGCGTCGACCGGGGCGCCCTTGCCGATGCCCACCTTCTCCAGGATCTTGCGCTCGATCTCGTCGGCCACATCCGGGTTCGTCTTCAAGAAGGTGCGCGCGTTCTCCTTGCCCTGGCCAAGCTGGTCGGCCTCGTAGGTGAACCAGGCACCGGCCTTGCGGATCACGCCGTTGTCGACACCGAGGTCGATGAGGCTGCCCTCGCGGGAGATGCCCTCGCCGTAGAGGATGTCGAACTCGGCCTGCTTGAACGGCGGGGCCACCTTGTTCTTCACGACCTTGACGCGGGTGCGGTTGCCGACCATGTCGGTGCCGTCCTTCAGCGTCTCGATGCGGCGCACGTCGAGGCGCACCGAGGAGTAGAACTTCAGCGCCCGACCGCCCGTGGTGGTCTCGGGCGAGCCGAACATGACGCCGATCTTCTCGCGGAGCTGGTTGATGAAGATGGCCGTCGTGCCGGCACCGCTCAGGGCTCCGGTCATCTTGCGGAGCGCCTGGCTCATGAGCCGCGCTTGGAGACCGACGTGGCTGTCGCCCATCTCGCCCTCGATCTCGGCCCGCGGCGTCAGCGCGGCCACGGAGTCGATCACGATCAGCGCCAGCGCACCCGACCGCACCAGCATGTCGGCGATCTCGAGCGCCTGCTCACCGTTGTCGGGCTGGCTCACGAGCAGCGCGTCGGTGTCGACACCGAGCTTCTGCGCGTAGTCGGGGTCGAGCGCGTGCTCGGCGTCGATGAAGGCGCAGATGCCACCCGCCGCCTGCGCGTTGGCGATCGCGTGCAGGGCGACCGTGGTCTTACCGCTGGACTCCGGGCCGTAGATCTCGATGACCCGGCCGCGTGGGAGGCCGCCGATGCCCAGAGCGATGTCGAGGGCGATGGACCCCGTGGGGATGATGTCGATCGGCTGGCGGGTGCCCTCGCCGAGGCGCATCACCGAGCCCTTGCCGTGCTGCTTCTCGATCTGGGCCAGGGCCGCCTCGAGGGCCTTGGAACGGTCTGCCACCGCCATGACTGAGTCCTTCCGTCGACGAGTCTGCGCGACTCGAGGTCTGTGTGAGTGACCCGCTCGAGCCACTGTGGGTGACAGTAGAGGGGCCCACTGACAATCCCGCGCCGCGGGGGTGCGGCTGTGGATGAGAGCTGGTGTCGTTCTCCAACGGTGAACAACTTACCGAACACCTGTTCGAACGGGCTGCACGGCCGTCGGCGTGTCGCGCGACGACCGGCACGGCCCCCTCGCTCCCCCGCCGATCCACCCCAGCAGATGGCCGGGTCGTGGCGTCGCAGTCGAGGAACAGGTCAGGTCAGTCGTGATCTGCGCCTGGTCCTCGAGCAGCCCAGCCACGCGCAGCATCCACGGGTCGGCGACCAGACGCCGCTCAGGACCGGGCCGGAGCGCTGGGTCACCGGCAGCAGCCGCAGGGGGTCGCACCGCTCGATCCGGGTCTCCGACCCCCCATCGTCGTCGCCCTCACCTTCGGCGGTCATCACGAAGCGTACGGAGCCCGAGCGAGGGTCGCCCAAGTAGCGGCCGATCCACCGCTCCAGCCGGCCGGACTCGGTGAACGCGGCCCATACCTGCGCGACGGGCACCGGTAGCAGCCGGGTCAGTTCCAGGTCACCAGCGACGAGGCGTCCAGACGGTGTGGGCACGGGCTCTCCTTCACCGATCAGGCTTCCACCTTGCCCTGCCGGCCCCGGCGCGTCTTCTCCGATCGGCGCGTCCGCGGACGGCTCTGCCTCAGCGGTCCACGGGCGGGAGGTCGAGCTGGGCCCACACGGCCCGCCAGATGGCCTTCGCGTTCATGCCGGCTCCGAGCGCCTCGCGCACCGTGCGTCCGCCGAGGTCGGTGAGGACGACCTGGTCGGCCCACGCGTGAGCGTACGCGCGCCCCAGCGCCCTCTCCATCCGTTGCCAGAGCTCGGCCTCGCGCATCCTCAGGCGGCGGCGACGACGGTGCCGACGGGGAGGACGGCCACCGACTCGTACGCCGCCATCCGGCGCGCGGCGTCGTCGACCACGACGGACAGCGGCACGTCGAGCGCGCCGCAGATGGCGGCCAGCAGCTCCGACGACGCCTCCTTCTGCCCGCGCTCCACCTCGGAGAGGTAGCCCAGGCTCACCCGGGCGCCGGCAGAGACCTCACGCAGCGTTCGGCCCTGCTCCGTCCGCAGCTCGCGCAGCGAATCGCCCAGCACCTCGCGCAGGAGGGGGGTGACGTGGACCTTGTGCATGCGCAGACTCTACCCGCCCGGCGAAGCGGGCGCCCCGACCGTTCGCCCACGGCCGACCTCGGCCAGCAGGATCTCCAGCACCGCGGTCACGCTGCCGCGCCTGATGCTGGCCCGGTCGCCGACAAGGGCCACCTGCTCGGAGACCACCCTTCCGGCCCCTGAGACCGCCACGCAGACGGTGCCCGGCGGCAGGCCGTCGACGACCTCAGGCCCGGCGACACCGGTGGTGGCGACCCCCCAGGCCGCCCCGCAGACGCTGCGCGCGCCGGCGGCCATCGCCTGGGCGGTCTCCCGCGACACCACCCCGAAGCGGCCGATCACCCGCGGGTCGACCCCGGCCACGGTCGTCTTGAGCTCGGTGGCGTACGTCACCAGGCCACCGCGCAGGACCGCCGACGCGCCCGGCACCGTGGCGATCTCCGCCGCCACCAGGCCTGCCGTCAGCGACTCGCAGGTGGCGACCGTCTCACCCCGCCGCCGCAGCGCCGCGACGAGCCGGGTCGCCAGGTCAGCCTCGGGTGCCATCCGCCAGCGCCCGCTTGCGGAGCCGCCACGCCTCGCGGCAGTAGTCCAGACCGGTCACGACGGTGAGCACCACCGCCAGGGCCATGATGCCGACGGCGACGTAGTGCAGCAGGGCGGGCAGCGGCAGGATGTAGGCCACCAGCGCGACCGACTGCGTCACGGTCTTCAGCTTGCCGCCCCGGTTGGCCGCCATCACGCCGTACTTCAGGATCAGGAACCGCAGCAGCGTGATGCCCCACTCGCGGACCAAGACCACGACCGTCACCCACCACGGCAGCTCACCGAGGATGGACAGAGCCACGAACGCCATGCCGGTCAGCGCCTTGTCGGCGATGGGGTCCCAGAGCTTGCCGAACCGGGTCACCAGCCCGTACTTGCGCGCCAGCTTGCCGTCGGCCACGTCGGTCGCGCTGGCGAGCACGAAGACGATGGCGGCTGCCCAGCGCCAGGCCGCGTCGGCGGGGTGGGAGAGCAGCAGCCAGCCGAACAGCGGCACCATCAGCAGCCGGACACCCGTGAGGATGTTCGGCAGGTTGAGCGGGCTCGGCTCGCTAGTCGACGCCGTCGGCACCGGGGCCCCTCCGTGATGCCGGGGCCGCCACGATGTCGATGCCGTCGCTCGACGAGACCACTGCGGGCACGATGTCGCCGACCGCGGTCGAGCCCGACGCCCCCGTCAGCAGGGTCGTGCCGTCCACCTCCGGCCCCTGATGCCGGGCCCGCCCGCGCCAGCCCTCGTCGTCTCGCTCCTCGACGAGCACCTCGACCTGCTCGCCGACGCGTGCGGCCGCCCGCTCCTCCATCAGCAGCAGGGCCAGGTCGGTGAGCTCGGCCCGGCGCTCCTCGATCAGCTCGTCAGGCACCTTGTCACCGAGCCGCGCGCCCTCGGTGCCCTCCTCGTCTGAGTAGGCGAACACGCCGAGCACGTCCAGGTCGGCGGCAGCCACGAAGTCCTTCAGCACCTGGAAGTCGGCGTCGGTCTCGCCGGGGAACCCGACGATCACGTTGCTGCGCACCCCCGCGGCCGGGCTCTGCGCCCGCACCTGACGCAGCAGCTGCAGGAACGACTCCGCGTCACCGAAACGGCGCATCCGTCGCAGCACGCTGGCCGAGGCGTGCTGGAATGGCAGGTCGAAGTAGTCCACCACCACGGGGCTCTCGGCCATGGCGGCCAGCAGCGACGGCTTCACCTCGGCCGGCTGCAGGTACGACAGCCGCACCCAGCCCAGACCGTCGACGTCACCGAGCGCACGGACGAGCTGCTCCAGCGCTCGCGGGTCACCCAGGTCCTTGCCGTACGAGGAGGTGTTCTCGCTCACCAGGAACAGCTCGCGCACGCCCTGCGACACCAGCCACTCCGCCTCGGCGACGACCTCGTCGACCGGCCGCGAGACGTACGAGCCGCGGAACGACGGGATCGCGCAGAACGCGCACCGCCGGTCGCAGCCGGAGGCGATCTTCAACGGCGCCGACGGGCCACGCTCAAGACGGGCCCGCAGCACGCGGGGCCCGCTCGCCGGGCCCACCGGGCCCGCGGGCTGTGCGAAACCGGGCACGGCGACCGCCGCGGCCGCCTTCGGCCGGGCCAGCGGGGTCACCGGAAGCAGGCGCCGGCGGTCTTGAGGGACGTGCGAGCCCGGCCGCTCTCCCGCCACGATCCGACGCAGCCGGTCGGCGATGTCGGGGTACGCGTCGAAGCCCAGCACCGCGTCCGCCTCCGGGAGCGCCTCGGCCAGCTCGGTGCCGTACCTCTCGGCCATGCAGCCCACCGCGACCACGGCCTTGGCCTGGCCCGCGTCCTTGAGGTCGGCGGCGGCCAGCAAGGTGTCCACCGAGTCCTTCTTGGCCGCATCGATGAAGCCGCACGTGTTCACCAGCACCGCATCAGCGCTCTCCGGGTCGCCGACCAGCTCGAAGCCACCGGCCTGCAGCCGGCCCGCCATCTCCTCGGAGTCGACCTCGTTGCGGGCGCACCCCAGGGTCACCACGTGCACGCGGGTCGTCTCAGTCACGCGGGACACGCTATCTCAGCCTCATGGGCGTCCGGTCGCGGCCGGGGGCCGTGGGCTAGTTTGCCGCGGTGAGCATCACGCCGGCCATGAAGATGGGTCTGTCCATCGCCGCCGCCGTCGGCGTGTACGGGGTCTCGTTCGGTGCCCTGGCCACGACGGCCGGCCTCTCGGTGCTGCAGACGCAGGTGCTGTCGCTGCTGATGTTCACCGGCGGCTCCCAGTTCGCGTTCATCGGCGCGCTGGTGGGCGGGGGCCCCACGGCCGTGTCGGCCGCGTTCCTGCTCGGCCTGCGCAACGCCGTGTACGGAGCCGAGCTGAACGCCCTGATGCCGTCACCGCTGCCGTGGCGGATGGCCAAGGCCCACCTCACCATCGACGAGTCCTTCGCCACCGCTGTCGCCCAGCCCACGCCCGAGGAGCAACGGCGGGGGTTCTGGACCGCCGGGCTGGGCGTGTTCGTCTGCTGGAACGTGTTCACCCTGGTGGGGTCCCTGGCGGGGTCGGTGATCGGTGACCCCCGCACGTACGGTCTCGACGGCGCCGCCGTCGCTGGCTTCCTGGGCCTGCTCTGGCCGCGGCTGAAGGTGCGGGACTCGTGGGCCGTCGCCGTCGTGGCGGCCGTGGTCACCGTCGTGCTGCTCCCGTTCCTGCCCCCGGGCGTGCCGCTGCTGGTCGCGGCCGGTGCGTCGGCAGCCGTGGGCCTGCTGCGTCGCGCGGAGGTCGCCGTATGAGCCTGTGGGGATGGGTGGTGGCCGCGGCGCTCGCGTGCTACCTGCTCAAGCTCGTCGGCTACCTGGTGCCGGCCAATCTGGTGCGGCACTCGGTCGTGGCCCGCGCGACCACGGCGATGACGGTCGGGCTGCTCACGTCGCTGGTGGTCATGAACACCGTCGGCTCCGGCCAGGCGATCCACCTGGACGCCCGCCTGGCGGCCCTGGGTGCCGCCGCGGTGGCGCTGTGGCTGCGCGCCCCGTACATCGTGGTCGTGATCGTGGGAGCCCTCGCGGCCGCTCTGGCGCGGATGGCCGGCTGGGGCTGACGATCAGCGCTCGGTGAGCCGGTCGGTCGGCAGCGGGAGCCGGGTGCGCCGGGTCAGGTCGACCGCCAGCGCCACGTTGTCGTCGGTGGCCAACGGGGCCACCACGAGGTGGTCGGGGTGGACCTCCACGATCCGTACATCCAGATCGGCCTCGCCGTCGGTGCGCAGCACCCACGACTCTGCCAGTGACCGGAGCCCGATCTCGTCGAGGACCGCCTCCGCCACGTCGAGGTCCCCCGGCTCGCCCTGCCGGCGCCCCAGCAGGTCGTACGGGACGAACAGACCGTCGTCGGTGATCTCGATCGTGCCGACGCGCTCACCGTCGCTGGGGCGGATGTGGTCGAAGGTGGTCACCACCCCAGCCTAGGCACTCCTACTTGGGGCGACCATCCGTCGTGTAGCGGTCCTTCCACGCCTCGTCGACACGGTCCAGGAAGTGGCCCTCCTTGTACGGGTCCATGTCCTTGAACGGATCAACGGTCGGGTCTCCCGGGGCGTTCGGCGAGAGCTGGATGGGTGAACCGACGGCGTCGGGCATCCGCTCCTGGGTGCCTCGGAACCGCTCCTGGGCTGCCGTCAGGGGGTCGTCGCCGGTGTAGTAGCGACGGACCTGCCCGTCGTTGGCCTGCTGCAGCAGGGTCTCCCGGTCCACCCCGTTGCGGTTCGCGATGTAGTCGACCGTGGCGGGGCTGACACCTGCAGCGTTGTACGTGATGGCCGAGCTGCCCGTCGCCAGGGCCGCCTCGCCGGCGAGACGGCCGCCCAGAGAGTGCCCCGTGTAGGCCACCTGGTCACTGTGACCGCTTCGCTCCAGGGCCTCGGTGATGGCCAGCACCTGGCGTGTCTGCGGCGACACCGTGGTGCCGCCGACCGCGTCTTCGTACACGTCGGGCATCGCGCCTCCCGGGCCGACCGTGGTGCCACCGAACGCCACCACGTAGCCGCCCTCGGGGGTGCGGAACACGTCGGCGATGAAGCCGTTCTTGTCGAGCAGCATGGAGCGGTCGAGGCCCAGGGCCGTGAGCTCCGCATCCGTCACCCGCTCGTACCCGGGAGGGAGCTGAGCCGAGGGGTCACCGACGGCCTGGTTGAGGGTGATGATCTCGTCGTCGCGGCCCTGCGCATCGCGGCCCTGCGTGACGGCCGCGTACGTGCCGCCGGCGGGACGGTCGGTGTCGGCCCCAGGATCGCCCTGACCGCGCAGCAGCGAGGCTGCCCGGTGCGCCCGTACGCCAGCGCCGCTCATCTGACCGATGACAGCCACCATGGGTCGTACGCGCTCCTCCACGAACGTGTAGACCTGGTCCATCACCGTCGAGACGTGGTTGGCGGCCCAGCGCACGAAGTTCGCGAAGGCCGCCTGCAGGGCTTGCTTCACACGCTCTGCAGACTCCGCCGCCGACTCTGCTGCGCCGTGGGCCCCGCCGGTGAAGAACCCCTTCACGGCGCCCACCGGGCCACCGTGGACCAGCCCCTTGACCGTGCCCTTCACGGCCCCCTTGACGCCGCCCGCCACGGTGCTGGCCGCGATGTAGACGACTCCACCGGCGACGGTCAGGCCCATCTGCGCCAAGAACCGGCCGACGGCGGCGCAGAGGTCTGTGCCGAGCTGACTGACCACGGTGACCACGCCGGACTTGCAGTCAGCCAGCTGACCCATGAGCGTCAGGTGCCCGTCAGAGGCGAAGCGGAGCACCCCGGCGGTCGAGCCGAGACAGGCGATCGTCGCGTCCGCAGTGATGCCGAACGCCGACGCAGCCTGCCCGGACCAGCAGCCCCCGGCCTGACGGCTGCCCCCTTCGACCTGGGCGATCTGTGCCTCCACCCGGCTCGCCGCGTCGGACAGGTGTGCAGCGTGCCCGAGGATCGCCGAAGAGTCGCCTGTGAGCGAGGTCAGCAGCTCTTGGAACGTGCCTAGCGCCTGCCTGATCCAGCCGGCGAACGGCTGGATGGTCCCCGCCACCAGATAGCCGGACGTGTTGACGACCACATCGATGATCGCCGAGCCGCCAGCACCCGTCAGGCCCCCGGCGATGGAGGCCACGCTCGCCTGCGCGGCCGGGGCGGGATTGTTGGCCAGGAGCGCGGAGGCGGCGGTGATGCTGCCGCTGCCGACGCTCACAGCAGCCCTCCGATGCGCGAGGCGAGGGCGGTGTTGCCCTTCTCAGCATCGAGGTAGCAGCGGCTCGACGTGTCGAGCCGGTCGGCCACATCGCCGACCAGGCCGCCGAGGGCCTTCAGCAGCTCGTTGAACGACTGGGTCGTCGACGGCTCGCAGTCGGCGGCGGCGCTCCCCACGAACGGTCCGTACATCGCGGGGTCCGGCTCGGCGATCTGCGTCCCCGACAGAGCTCCAGCCGCGGGGCGTACGCTGCTCGCCCCCGCCGCCAGGAGCGACGGCATCACCTCGAACGAGCTCATGCTCCGGCCTCCAGTGACTGGGTGATCTGACGGTCCATCTCCGACCGGGCTGCCTCGTACGCAGCCAGCAGGTGCGTCTCCTGGTCGCCGGCCGGGCCCTGCAGCTCGGCGTCGCTGATCCGCACCCCCACCATCAGCCCCATCCCGTTCACCGTGACGGTGATGCCCTCCACCGTCGCGTCGGCCGTCTGGTCAGGCACCTCCCCGGCGAGCCGGGACGCCGCCTCGAGCAGCGCCTCGCCGCGCTCCCGCACGGGCGCGGTCACGATGTCGTCAGACATCTCCGGCGGCGGAGCCGTGACGACGCCGGGGACCAGAGGCCGAGCCACCGTGGGCACCCGAAGCGCCAGCGCCTCCTGGTAGGCCTGCTGCACGTCCATCGCCCACCGGTCGGGAGACTGCGTGCTCCCCACGATCTCCACCAGGATCATCCGGCCCGACCCGTCGACCGTCACCACCGCGGTGGGCGTCACCCCCGCGGCCGCACCCGCCCTGTCGGCCGCGCTCATGGCGGCCGCCTCCGCCAGGTAGGCGTCCGCGTTGGCACGCAACCGGCTCAGCACCTGACTCATCTGGCTCACGGCGACGAACCTAGCGGTCAGGGGGTCAGCAGGTCATCCGAGCGCCAGGTTTGCCAGCACCTCTTCCAGCTCGGCGGGCTTCACGAGCACCTCGCGGGGCTTCGAGCCCTCCGAGTGCCCGACGACGCCGCGGGTCTCCAGGATGTCCATGAGCCGCCCGGCCTTCGCGAACCCCACCCGCAGCTTGCGCTGCAGCATGGAGGTCGAGCCGAGCTGGAGGTTGACCACCAGCTGCGCGGCCTCGATCACCAGGTCCAGGTCGTCGCCGATGTCCTCGGCCACCTTCGCCGCCGACTCCGCGGGAGCGGCGACGTCCTCGCGGTACTGCGGCTGCAGCTGCCCCTGGGCGTGGGCCACCACCTGACGGATCTCCTGCTCGGTGACCCAGGCGCCCTGGACGCGGACCGGCTTGCCGGCACCCATCGGCAGGAACAGGCCATCGCCCTGGCCGACCAGCTTCTCGGCGCCGGGCTGGTCGAGGATGACGCGGGAGTCGGTCATCGAGCTGGTCGCGAACGCCAGCCGTGACGGCACGTTGGCCTTGATGAGGCCGGTGACCACGTCGGTCGAGGGGCGCTGCGTTGCCAGCACCAGGTGGATGCCGGCGGCCCGGGCGAGCTGCGTGATGCGCACGATCGAGTCCTCGACGTCGCGCGGGGCCACCATCATCAGGTCGGCCAGCTCGTCGACGATCACGAGCAGGTACGGGTAGGGCTCGAGCTTCCGCTCCGTCCCGGGCAGAGGCTCGACCTGCCCGGCACGTACGGCCTTGTTGAAGTCGTCGACGTGCCGGAACCCGAACGCGGCCAGGTCGTCGTAGCGCTGGTCCATCTCCCGCACCACCCACTGCAGCGCGTCGGCCGCCTTCTTCGGGTTCGTGATGATGGGCGTGACCAGGTGCGGGATGCCCTCGTACGCGTTCAGCTCTACCCGCTTCGGGTCGACCAGCAGCATCCGCACCTCGTCGGGCGTGGACCGCATGAGGATCGAGGTGATCAGCGAGTTCACGAAGCTCGACTTGCCCGAGCCGGTGGCGCCGGCGACCAGCAGGTGGGGCATCTTGGCCATGTTGGCGACGACGAAGCCGCCCTCGACGTCCTTGCCCAGGCCCACGGTCATCGGGTGGTGGTCGTTGCGCGCGACGGGGCTGCGGAGCACGTCTCCGAGGGAGACCACCTCCTTGTCCCGGTTGGGGATCTCGATGCCGATGGCCGACTTGCCGGGGATCGGCGACAGGATCCGCACGTCGGGCGAGGCGACCGCGTACGCGATGTTCTTGCTGAGCGCGGTGACCTTCTCGACCTTGACGGCCTGGCCGAGCTCCACCTCGTACCGGGTCACCGTCGGGCCACGGGTGTAGCCGGTGACCTGCGCGTCGATGTCGAACTGGCGCAGCACCTCGGTGAGGCTGCCGACGATGGCGTCGGAGGCCTGGGTGCGGGTCTTGGGCACGCTGCCCGGCTTGAGCAGGGCGGGGTCGGGCAGGTGGTAGACGACGTCGCCGGACAGCATCTGCTGCTCCGAGCGGAGGGGCCCGCCGGTGAACACCGGGGCAGGGAGCTCTGCCGGCTCGGGCTCCGCGACAGGCTCCGGGCGCGCCGGCGGCAGGCCTGCCGTGACCGGCTTCTCGGGACGGTCCTCCGGGCCGTCCTCGGACGACTCGGCCGAGACCGCGTGAGAGCCCTTCCGAGGCCGGGCGGCAGGAGCCGGGGCCGGCTCCTCCTCCGGCTCGGGGCTCTCGTCCTGGTCGTCGCGGTCCTTCACGAGGGGGGTGTCGTACGCCTCGTCGACGCCGTACTCGAGCTCTTCGTGGTCGTCACCCCGGTGCCGGGCGCGGCCGACCAGGTCACGGGCGCCGTCGACGATCTCGCTGATCGGGCGGCCGATCACCACCAGCAGGCCGAACAGGGCGACCAGCACCAGGATGGGCGCGGCCACCCAGACGGTCAGCAGGTCGGCGACGAACGAGGAGGAGAGGTAGCCGAGGATCCCCCCGGCGCGGCGCACCGCGTCCATGTCGCTGGGCCGCGGGACCCGCCGGGCGATGCTCACGATGCCGAGCACGCCGGAGAGCAGCAGGCCCCAGCCGACGACCTGGCGGCCCCACGGCCCGTTGTTCTCCGGGTGGCGCAGGGTGCGCCAGGCCATCGCGGCGAGAGCCAGCGGGGTGGCGTACGCGGCGATGCCGAACACCGTGGACAGGGCCAGCCGCGCGTACGTGCCGACCGGACCGGGCAGGTTGAACCAGAACACCGCCACGACCACGATCGCGAGCGAGAGCCAGAGCATCCCCCACCCGTCGCGCCGTAACCCCGGGTCGAGGTCCCGGGCACCGTGACCGAGACCCCGCACCAGACCACCGAGGCCGCGTGCGAGACCCCGCCAGACGGCGGCCACCCCCCGGCCGATGGTCTCGAAGAACCCGGGGCCCGTGGGCTCAGGAGCACGCGTGCGTGAGCTCGTACCGCCGGTCTTCTTGGTCCCCGTGGGCCGCGACGAACCGCTCCGCGACGACGGAGCCGAGCTGCGGGACCGCGGCGGGGAAGGTGCACGGGTCGCCATGAGAGCCGACCCTAGGACACGGCACCCTCACGGCCGGGGACCCGCGCCGGTCAGCGCGCGAAGTGGTCCCAGCCGCCCGCCCCGTCGTACGCGGCCCCGTCGACGAGCACCCCGGGCTCTCCCCCGGCCACCTGGCCGATGACGTCCCACTCGACCGGTACCTGGCCGAGCGGGAAGGTGGCGACCAGCGCATGGTCCTCCCCGCCGGTGAGCACGAACCCCAGCGGGTCCTTGCCGGTGGCGGCGGACACCGCCCGCAGCGGGTCGGGCACGTCGAGACGCTCGGTGTCGATGTCGATGCTCACCCCGGAGGCGAGGGCGATGTGACCCAGGTCGGCCAGCAGCCCGTCGCTGACGTCGCACATGGCGGTCGCACCCGCCTCCTGTGCCTCGGCCCCGGCCCCGTACGGGACCTGGGGCGCCTGGTAGGCCTCGACGAGCGCCCGCGGCGACCGGAACCCGCGGCTGAGCACGGCGAGCCCGCCGGCGGCCCAGCCCAGCCGGCCGCACACGGCGACCACATCGCCCGGCCGGGCGCCGGAACGGAGCACCGGGTCACGGCCCCGCAGCTCCCCCACCACGGTCATCGAGATCGTGATGTCTCGGCCTCGGGTGATGTCGCCCCCTACGAGCACGGCACCGGCCAGCTCGCACTCGTCGCGGATGCCCCGGTTGAGGTCCTCGACCCAGGCGGTCGGCGTCTCCGGGGGCAGCGACAGCCCGACGAGCACGAACGCCTGGCTGGCCCCCATCGCCTCGATGTCGGCGGCAGCCACACCGACCGCGCGGTGGCCCAGCCGCTCGGCGGGGATCCAGTCCTGACGGAAGTGCACGTGCTCGACCAGCACGTCGACGCTGGTGACCCCCGACCCGTTGAGCAGGAACACCGCCCCGTCGTCGCCCGGCCCGACGCGTACGGCCGGGGCCGTCGGCAGGCCCGTGGTGATCCGTGAGATCAGGGGGAACTCGCCGAGCGAGCCGACCGTGTCCGGTGTGACCTGCATGACCTCACCGTAGCGGCCTCACCCCCGGGCACGGGGGCTGGCCGGGCCGGCCTCAGCGAAGACCGACGGGCCTTGCCAGCGCCAGGTCCAGCAGCTCGGTCACGAGGCTGGTGTAGTCGAGGCCGGAGATCCCCCACAGGATCGGGTACATCGAGGTCGTGGTGAACCCCGGCATCGTGTTGAGCTCGTTGACCACCACCTCGCCCGAGGGCAGCACGAACGTGTCCACCCGGGCCAGCCCCTCGACGCCCAGCGCCGAGAACGCCTCACGGGCCACCTCCTGCACGCGCTCGACCAGCTCGGGAGAGAGGTCGGCCGGGGCCGCGAGGGTGACCCCCTGGCCGGGCAGGTACTTGGTCTCGAAGTCGTAGAACTTGTCCTCGCCGTGGACGATGACCTCGCCTGGCAGTGACGCCCTGGGGGTGCCCCCGGCCCGGCCTCCCAGCACGGCGCACTCAACCTCGCGCACGTCGAGCAGCCCCTGCTCCACGATCACCACCGGGTCGTGCTCGCGCGCGTGCTCGACAGCCGCGACCAGCTGTTCCGGTCCGGTCACCCGGGTGATGCCGATCGACGAGCCGCCCCGGTTGGGCTTCACGAACAAGGGGTACGCCAGCTCGTCGACCTGGCGCAGCACCGCGTCCCGCTCCTCGCGCCAGCGCCGGTCGTCGAAGCCGACGAACGGGCCGACCTCCAGCCCGTGGGCCAGCAGCAGCTGCTTCATGGCGATCTTGTCCTGGCACACCGCGCTCGCGAGCACTCCCGCCCCCACGTAGCGCACGCCCATCATCTCGAACAGCCCCTGGACCGTGCCGTCCTCCCCGAACGGGCCGTGCAGCAGCGCGAACGCCACGTCAACGGCCACCGGCGCTGCGAGGCCGTCAGCGTCACGCCGGGCGACCTCCAGGCCCGCCGGGGTGCGCAGCAGCACGGCGTCGGGGTGCTCGGGCGTCACCTGCGGCAGGGCGCCGTCAGGACCGACCGCGTACGCGAGGACCGTCGCCTCGTCGACCAGCACCCAGCGCCCACCAGGCGCGATGCCGACGCACGTCACCTCGAACCGGTCCCGGTCCGTCGCCGCGAGGACCCCGGCTGCCGTCAGGCACGACACGGCGTGCTCGGAGGAGTCGCCGCCGAAGACCAGCAGGACATGGGCGCGCGCCACAGAGTGCTCCTTGAGTCGAGGGTGGGATCACCCTAGTGCGTCACGACGGGGGCCTCAGGCCACCGGCTCGGTGCCCGTCTGCCCTCGGCGTACGGGCGTGCGGGCCGCCACCTTGCGGTCCCAGCGCTCGCTGGGAGCCGGCACGCCCCGCAGACCCGCGACCAGGTCAGTGATGGCGTCCATGATCCGGGTGGAGGCCTCGGCCAGCACCTCGGCGGTGACCGGCTGAACGCGGAGGTCGTCCAGCGAGACCGGGTCGCCGCAGGCCACCTGGAACCGGTGACGACGGCTGAAGACGAACGGGAAGCCCTTGCGGTGGGGCGGCATGAAGTCGTGCGCACCCCAGCAGGCCACTGGCACGACGGGGACCCCGGTCTCGAGGGCCAGGCGCGCCGCTCCCGACTTGGCGGTCATCGGCCAGCCGTCGGGATCGTGGGTGAGGGTGCCCTCGGGATACATGGCGACGCACTTGCCCTCGTCCAGGGCTGCCTCGGCGGCCAGGAGCGCGTCGACGGCCTTCTCCGTGAAGCGGTCGACGGGGATCTGGCCGCAGGCCCGCGCCAGCCAGCCCAGGCCGGGTGTCCGGAAGATGGCGACCTTGCCCAGGTAGCGGGGCCAACGGCCCGACCAGATCAGGTACTCGCCGATGGCCAGCGGGTCGTAGTAGGAGGTGTGGTTCGCCACCACCAGCACGCCCCCGGTCTGGGGAACCTTCTCCTGGCCGTGCCACTCGCGCCGGCCGAGCAGCCGCGACACGTTGCCGACCAGCCAGGCGAGCCGCCGGTAGGTGGGCTCGGCGGGCTCCTGGTTGACCGTCGCCAGCTCTGGCAGCGGTCTGTCCGGCAGCCCGGGGGTGCGCTTCGTCATCTTCGTCCTCTGCTCGTGCGTCCGGGCTACGGTAGCGATCGCCGGCTGCGGCAGGATGTCACCGTGCACGACTCACCCTCCTGGGTCACGGTGATCGCTGACCAGCCCGGCCCTGACGGGACCTGGGCGTGCGTCGACGACGACGGCAGGCTGCTGCGTCTTGACCCCGCCTCCACGGACCCCCGCCTGGTACGGCTGCGTCGTGGCCAGCGCCTACGGGGTGAGCGCGAGGCAGACCTGGTGCGACGCGCGACCCTGTGAGCCGTCAGACGATCGGGATGCTGCCCGAGACCATGCCCTCCAGGCGGGTCCCGGGCCGGAACCGCACGTAGTCCTTCGCCTCCACGTCCTTGTGGGCGCCTGTCTTGGGGTTGCGCACCGTGCGCGCCTCGCGGTGCATCTTCTCGAAGATGCCGAACCCCGAGATGGCCACGCGGCCCACCCGGGCGGTCTCGGCGGTGATCGTGTCGACGACGGCGCGCAGGGCCACCTCGGCCTGGGCGCGGTTGCCCTCGTAATGGCGACGCGCGATCGCGTCGACCAGCTCTCCCTTGTTCACTGGTGCCCCCAGCCGTCAGGCAGACCGCGGGAGGCGACCTGCTCCAGGCGCGACTCTATGGGGGAGCGGGTCGGGTCGCAGGAAGATCGCGAGAAGCCTTCGGCGGCCCGCCGAGGGCGCACCTCCGGTCAGCCGGCCGTACGCTCCGGGAGCGTCGCCGGCTTGTACGCGGGCCGGCGGGACTCGTACGCCGTGATGGCCGCCTCGTCCTGCAGCGTGATGCCGATGTCGTCCAGGCCGTTGAGCAGACGGTGACGGGTGTAGTCGTCGATCTGGAACGGGTAGCTCTTCTCACCCGCCGTGATGGTGCGCTCCTCCAGCGAGACCGTCACCTCGCGGCCCGGATCGTTCTCGGCGAAGGCCCACAGCTCTTCGACGACCTCCTGCGGCACGGTGGCGATCAGGAGGCCCGCCTTGCCGGAGTTGCTGCGGAAGATGTCACCGAAGCGCGAGCCGACGACGACCGTGAAGCCGTAGTTCTGCAGCGCCCAGACGGCGTGCTCGCGCGAGGAGCCGGTCCCGAAGTCCGGGCCCGCGACCAGCACGGTCCCGCGGTTGTACGGTTCGGTGTTGAGCACGAACCCGGGATCGCTGCGCCAGCCGGCGAACAGGCCGTCCTCGAAGCCGGAGCGCGTCACCCGCTTGAGGTAGACGGCGGGGATGATCTGGTCGGTGTCGACGTTGCTGCGCCGCAGCGGGACCGGGATGCCGGAGTGGGTGGTGAACGGGTCCATGTCTGTGCTCCTGCTCTCAGAGATCGGCCGGGGCGCTGAGGGTGCCGCGCACGGCGGTCGCCGCGGCGACGGCGGGAGACACCAGGTGCGTGCGCCCGCCCTTGCCCTGACGGCCCTCGAAGTTGCGGTTGGAGGTGCTGGCCGAGCGCTCCCCCGGCGCCAGTGTGTCGGGGTTCATGCCCAGGCACATCGAGCAGCCCGCCTCGCGCCACTCGGCACCGGCCTCGGTGAAGACCTTGTCCAGGCCCTCCGCCATGGCCTGCAGGCGGACGCGGGCGGACCCCGGCACCACCAGCATGCGGATGCCGTCGGCGACCTGACGCCCCTCCAGGACGCTGGCGGCGAGCCGCAGGTCCTCGATCCGGCCGTTGGTGCAGGAACCGAGGAAGACGGTGTCGACCTTGATGTCGCGCATCGGCGTGCCGGCCTCCAGGCCCATGTAGTCCAGGGCGCGCTCGGCGGCCGTGCGCAGCACCGGGTCGTCGAAGTCCTCCGGCGACGGGACGGCATCGCCCAGCCCCACGCCCTGGCCCGGGTTCGTGCCCCAGGTGACGAACGGCGTCAGCGTCGTGGCGTCGATGGTCACCTCGGCGTCGAAGGTCGCGTCGGGATCGCTGAACAGCGTCCGCCAGTACGCCACCGCGGCGTCCCACTCCTCGCCCTGGGGGGCGTGGGGGCGGTCCTTGAGGTAGGCGAAGGTGGTCTCGTCGGGGGCGACCAGCCCGGCGCGGGCTCCCCACTCGATCGACATGTTGCAGATGGTCATGCGGCCCTCCATCGAGAGGTTCTCGATGGTGTCGCCCCGGTACTCCACCACGTAGCCGGCGCCGCCGCCGGTGCCGACCTTGGCGATCAGAGCCAGCACCACGTCCTTGGCGGTGACGCCCTCGGGCAGCTCACCGGTGATGGTGACCGCCATGGTCTTGGGCCTGGCCTGGGGCAGGGTCTGCGTGGCCAGCACGTGCTCCACCTCGGAGGTGCCGATGCCGAACGCGAGGGCGCCGAAGGCGCCGTGGGTGGCGGTGTGGGAGTCGCCGCAGACGATGGTCATGCCGGGCTGGGTGATGCCGAGCTGCGGGCCGATGATGTGCACCACGCCCTGGTCCTTGTCGCCCAGGGAGTGGATGCGCAGCCCGAACTCCTTCGCGTTGGCGCGCAGGGTGTCGACCTGGAGGCGCGACACGGGGTCGGCGATCGGGGCCGTGATGTTGAGCGTCGGGGTGTTGTGGTCCTCGGTGCACAGCGTGAGGTCGGGGCGCCGGACCCCGCGCCCGGCGAGCCGGAGCCCGTCGAAGGCCTGGGGCGAGGTCACCTCGTGCACCAGGTGGAGGTCGATGTAGAGCAGGTCGGGCGTGCCGTCCCCGGCCTTCACCACATGGTCATCCCACACCTTCTGCGCCAGAGTCCTGCCCATGTCTCCCTCATCGTCTGGGGCCTCGAGCTGCCGTCGCCGACAACGTCCTGCACGCTCAGTATGTGCTAGACCAGCCAACAAGTGAGACGCTAGTATCACAGTATGGACACTGGGAGTGGGGTCGGCGTACTCGACAAGGCGGCGCTCGTGCTGAGCGCCCTGGAGACCGGTCCGACCACCCTGGCCGGGCTGGTCACCGCCACCGGCCTCGCCCGCCCGACGGCGCACCGCCTCGCCGTGGCGCTGGAGCACCACCGTCTCGTGAGCCGCGACCTGCACGGCAGGTTCGTGCTCGGCCCCCGGCTCAGCGAGCTCGCCTCCGCCGCCGGCGAGGACCGGCTGCTGGCCACCGCCGGCCCGATCTTGGCACGCCTGCGCGACATCACCGGGGAGTCGGCCCAGCTGTTCCGCCGGCAGGGTGACATCCGCATCTGCTCCGCCGCCGCCGAACGCCCCTCCGGTCTCCGCGACACGGTGCCCGTCGGCTCGCACCTCACCATGAGCGCCGGCTCGGCCGCACAGGTGCTGCTCGCCTGGGAGGAGCCCGACCGCATCCAGCGCGGGTTGCAGGGCGCCAACTTCTCCGCGGTGGCCCTCGCGGCCGTACGCCGCCGGGGCTGGTGCCAGTCGGTGGCCGAGCGCGAGCCGGGCGTGGCGTCGGTGTCGGCACCCGTGCGGTCCCCCTCGGGCCGGGTCATCGCCGCCGTCTCCGTCTCTGGCCCCATCGAGCGCCTCACCAGGCAGCCGGGCCGCCTGCATGCCGCCGCCGTGATGGCCGCAGCCGAGCGGCTCTCGGAGGTCCTGCGCCGATCGGGTGCCACGGAGTAGTCCCTGACGCGGGGTCGGCCGCGGCAGGTTGGCCCGGCAAGGCATCGACGAGACGCGGTGTCCCCCTGGCACCGCGGCCCGTCCGTCAGGCTCCCGCCTAGAGGTCGCCGCCCTCGTCGCGCCGGTCGCCGATGAGCACCCGCCCGGTCGCCAGCCGCCACACCAGCGAGGTCGGCACGTCGCGCCCCGTGACGAGGTACTGCAGCGTCGAGTCGTCGTACAGGGCCTCCCCGAGGTCGTTCAGCGCGCCCGTGGTGCCGATCAGCACAAGCTTGTCGCCGGGCTGGAGCGGGAGGTCGTCGGGCGGGAGGATGGTGCGCTCGCTGCCGCGGAGCATCTCGACCACCGCGGCGCGCAGGTCGCGGTCGCGGTTCGCCGGGTCACGGAGGAGCTCGCCCACCGTCAGCGTACGGTTCTCCATCCAGCGCACCACGGCGGGCGTGTCCCGCTCCCCGACCGTGAGCTTGAGGTGGTCGGGGCTGGGCTTCCCGACGCGCCGCACGAGGCGCTCCAGCAGGTCTTTGGCGTCGAGCTCCTCGGCGTGCATCAGGTGGTCGATGAACCCCCAGTAGCCGGGGCTCGCCATCCGCGCCAGGCACTCGTCGACGATGATCTCGCTGGGGAAGAAGGCCGAGTCCGGGTCGAACGCCGTGAGCAGTGCCCGGTTGTTGTGGTCGTGCTGACGCACGGAGAGGAAGACGTGCGGGTCCGCCAGCCGTACATGGGCTGCCGCCGCGAGGTTCTTCGAGTCGGAGTCGGTGCCGGCCACGAAGCCAACGATGCCCTGCACGTCGACGTCGTCGTCGGGCTCCACGACCCGCACCTCCAGGCCGTCGCGCCGCAGGTCGCGCGCGATCTCGCGCCCGAACTCGCCGTCGCCCATGACCACCCAGGTGCCGTCGGTCAGGCCCTCCGGGCACGGCGGCATCGGCTCGCCCGGGTCGTTGAGCAGCCACTTCACCAGCTGGTACACGACCGGGCGGTGCAGGGCCAGCGTGAGGTAGGCCCCGTAGCGGTCGTACGGGTTGAGCACCGCCTCCGGCTCGAACAGGGCCATTCGGTTCGCTGCCGCCCGGCTCTGGCAGCGGGCGATCACCCGGATGCTGGGCTGCAGCAGGCGTGCCGCCGTCACCACCCCGAGGTTCTGCTCGTCGTCGTCGGTCATGGCGAGCACGGCCTTGCACCGGGGGTGCCCCAGGCCCGCGAGCCCCAGCAGCGACACGTTGCTGGCGTCCCCCACCAGCCCTGGCACGTCACCGACGAGCTGGTCGCTCTCCAGGGTGTCGATGCGCTCCTGCCGGTTGTCGAGCACCACCAGCCGTACGCCCCGGCCGTCGAGCGCGTGCGCGATCATGCGGCCGGTGTGGCCGTACCCGGCGATGATGACGAAGTCCTCCCGGAAGGCGCGGATCCGGCCCGCGAAGCGCTGCCGGGCCATCGCCGTCTGGAACGCCGAGTCGCGCATCAGCTGGAACAGCGTGCCGAAGGTGTACGCCCAGGCCAGCACCGACAGGTAGATCGACACGGTCGCCCACAGCCGCTGCGGCGGGGTGAAGGAATACGGCAGCTCGCCGAAGCCGATCGTCGTGGCCGTGTAGGAGAGGAAGTAGAAGGCGTCGAACACCGACATGTAGTACACGTTGCCGTCGGGGTCACGGCCCGGCGCGAGCGTGAAACCCAGGATGGAGATGACGTAGACGCCGACCAGGATCAGCAGCGGCGCCCGCATCCGCCGCAGGATCAGGAACAGCGCGTCGATGCGCGCGATCTTCGGCACGGGCACCCGTCGCCGGCGCAGGTCGCTGTGCTTGCGCAGCGGCCTGCGCTCCCTCGCCCCCAGGAGCGGGTTGGGCATCAGCGGCGCCGGAAGGAGGCGGTCTCCATGATCAGCAGGATCACGGACACGACGTTGGCGAACAGCGCTCCGCCCGAGAGCGAGACCACGACGCTGACGTAACCCGGGGTGAGCTCACCAGGCTGCTGGGTGGCCCAGATCAGGAAGGACGCGGCGGCGATCAGCTGCACGTTGGCGCAGAGGCTGGTGGCGAGGTGGATCGCCCCGATCTGCGTACGGTCGCCGAACTTCAAGATGGTGGCGATGAGGTTGACGACCACCGCCGCGTACAGCTCCACCGCGTTGTGGTGGTGGGCCACGTCGATCTGCCCCGTCCAGAACCCGAAGTTGAGGGTGGCGGCGAGCACCACGAAGAAGCCGAACACGACTTTCTCGAAGTTCATGTGCTGCACCTTAGGCCCTCATGCGGACGGCACCTGCACACGCGCCCGCGCGGAGCGCGATGATGGGCCGATGATCACGATCGAGATGGCGCAGCGGCTCCGCGACGCGGGGCTCGGCTGGCAACCCTCCTCAGGCGACAGGTTCGTGATCCCCGGCAAGGAGATGGACGGCGACGTGTTCCACGTGGCCGAGATGACCATCGAGATCTCCCAGCATCACGGCGAGGGCGTCGTGAAGTTCAACGGCACCACGGAGTGGGCCCTGGACTCGGTGCCCGCCGACCAGGTGCTGTGGCTGCCCCGCGAGGACCAGCTGCGAGAGGCGCTCGGGCCCGCCATGCTCGCGCTGGAGCACGAGGGTGCGGGCTGGATCATCACGTACGCGCTGGGCGACCGCCTGGAGCGGGCCCGCGAGACCGACGTGGAGACCGCGTACGGGCAGGCCCTGCTCGCGGTGCTGGGGAACCGGGCCTGAGACCGGCCCCCTGGTCCGGCTCGGGGTACCCTGGCGCGCGTGTTCGACCTCTTCGGCAGCCTCGCCACGACGACGTTCAGCCGCCCCGACGGCACGGAACTCGCCCTGCTCACCGCCGTGCCGGAGGACCCCCGCGGCACCGTCTTGTTCGTGCACGGGTTCACCGGCGCGAAGGAGGACTTCCTCTTCGTCCTGCCCGAGCTCGAGGCGGCGGGCTGGGCGGGGTACGCCATGGACCTGCGCGGCAACCACCAGTCGGTCTCCCCTGGCCCGTTCGACCTGGACGTGCTGGCCGATGACGTGGTGGCGCTCGCGCAGCACCTGGGCGGTCACGTGCACCTGGTGGCCCACTCGTTCGGCGGCCTCTCGGCGCAGCGGGCCGTGATCTCGTCGGCCAGCACCTTCGCCTCCCTCACCCTCGTGTGCTCGGGCCCGGCCGGCCTCACGGCCGAGCCCGACCTGGTGCCGGTCACGATCGACCGGGTCACCATGTTCCGCACAGAGCTGGAGGGCAAGTCGCTCTCGGAGGCGTGGGACGCCAAGACCGCGTACGAGAACGTCGACATGCACCCGGCGATGGCCTCGTTCCTGCGCGACCGGTTCGTGGTCGGCGACCACGCCGCCGCCCTGCGCAACATCGACGACCTGCTCGGCGCCGAGGACCGCATCGACGAGGTCGCCGCGACCGGGCTGCCCTGCTACGTGATGTTCGGGGCGGACGACGGCACCTGGAACCAGCGCACCCAGAACGAGATGGCCCGTCGCCTGGGCGTCGAGCCGATCACGATCCCCGAGGCCACCCACGTGCCGATGCTGGAGAACGTCGACGCCACGGTCGAGGCGCTGCTGCGCGGCTTCGAGGACGCGGAGGGCCGCGCCGGCTAGGCCGCGCTCAGTAGACCATCTGCATGGCCTGACGCACCTCGGCGAGGGTCGCGTCGGCGACCGCGTTGGCGCGGGCGTTGCCCTCGGCCAGCACCGCCTGCAGATGACCCGGGTCGGTCATCAGCTCCGCCCGCCGGGCGCGGATCGGGGCGAGGCTCTCGTTGACCGCCTCGGTGACCAGCTTCTTGAGGCCGCCACCGCCGGCGTCGCCCAGCTCGGCGGCGATGCCGGCCGGGTCGCGGTCCAGGAAGAGCGCGGCGATGGTGAGCAGGTTCGACACCTCAGGGCGGTTCGCCGGGTCGTACGTGATGTGCCGGTCGGCGTCGGTGACGGCCTTCTTGATGATCTTCGCGGTGTCGTCGGCCGACATCCCGAGCTCGATCACGTTGCCCTTCGACTTGCTCATCTTGGTGCCGTCCATGCCCAGGATGCTGACGGCGCGATCGGCGAGCAGCGCCTCGGCGGCCGGGAAGACGGGACGGTCGGCGTCGACGCGGCCGTACCGTTCGTCGAAGCGGCGGGCGATCACCCGGGCCTGCTCCAGGTGCGGCAGCTGGTCCTTGCCGACCGGCACCAGGTTGGCCTTGCAGAACAGGATGTCGGCCGCCTGGTGCACGGGGTAGGTGAGCAGCAGCCCCGACATCGGACGGTCGCCGGTGAGGTCGAGCTCGGCCTTCACGGTCGGGTTGCGGCGCAGCTCGGAGTCGGTGACCAGGGACAGGAAGGGCAGCATGAGCTGGTTGAGGGCCGGCACCGCGGAGTGGGTGAAGATCGTCGAGCGGGTGGGGTCGATGCCGATGGCCAGGTAGTCGGCGACCAGCGAGTAGACCCGCTCCCGGATCGGCCCGACCCCGTCGCGGTCGGTGATCACCTGGTAGTCGGCGACCAGGATGTACGTCTCGACGCCGGCGTCCTGGATCTGCACCCGGTTCGCCAGCGAGCCGAGGTAGTGGCCGATGTGCAGGTTGCCGGTGGGCCGGTCCCCGGTGAGTACCCGGAACCGCGACGGGTCCTGGGCGATCTGCTCCTTGATCTGGTGGCTGCGCTGCACGGTGCGGGCCAGGGAGGCGTCGGAGGTGCTCTGCGCGAGGTCGTCGCCGGCGCTGCCGGTGCTCTCGTGGGTGTCGATGGTCATGGTGGGTCCTCTCCCCCGGCGACCTGTGCAGACATGCGTCAGCGACCGGCCCCGGGGACGGTCGCTGGATGTGTGGAAGCTCAGGGACGGCCGTCAGTGTGACGGCCACCACCCCCTGTGCTGCATGGTCGAGACGTTATCACGGGGGCTCCCGGCCTAGCGATCGTTGGGGCGACAGCCGCGATGACGCGGCACGGGGCTCCACGATCCCGTCACACCGGGAGTCGACCACCGCGCGCACGGATCAGGTCGACCAGCGCACCGTACACCTCGGGGCTGGTGGTGCGGACGCCCAGCGCGTTGTCTCGTTTGCCGGTGCCGTGGTGGTCGCTCGACCCCGTCGCCAGGAGGCCCAGCCCCGCGGCCAGCCTGGCCAGCCGCTCCTCCGCCTCGGCGTCGTGGTCGGTGTGCGCCGCCTCCAGGCCGTCCAGTCCGTCCGCGACCAGTGACGCGATCACGTCCTCGGTGAGCACCCGGCGTGACCCACGACCCCACGGGTGGGCGATGACCGCGACGCCGCGGGCCCCCCGTACCAGCCGGAGCGCGTCCGGCAGTGGGGTCGAGTAGCGCTCCACGTAGGCAGGCCCCCCGTCGTGGAGGAAGCGCTCGAAGGCCTCGGTGCGGTCGGCGACGTACCCCTTCGCCACCAGCGCGTCGGCGAGGTGGGGCCGGCCCAGCGACGGCGACCGGCCGACCTGCGCCATCACCTCGTCGGCCGTGAGCGGCATCCCGAGCGCCGCCAGTCTCTCCAGGGACCGCGCCAGCCGCTCGTGCCTGCTCCCCCGCAGCCGGGCCAGCTCGGTCAGCAACGGCTCGTCGGTCGTGTCGCAGCCGTACGCCAGCAGGTGCACCGTGACCCCGTCGAGCGTCGTCGAGATCTCCGCACCGGCCAGGACCTCGACACCGAGCCGACGGCCGGCCTCCTCGGCCTCCGCGAGCCCGTCGAAGGTGTCGTGGTCGGTGAGGCCCATCACGTCGAGCCCGGCCGCCGCGGCTGCCGCGACCAGCTCGGCCGGCGAGTCGGTGCCGTCGCTCACCGTCGAGTGCGTGTGCAGGTCGATGACCGGCGGCCGCGCGGCGGCCAGGCTGGGGACGCTCATGACTGGAGGAGCGACCGCAGCATGCGCACGGCCACCGACAGCCGTCCCAGGTCCGCCGGCCCTGTCTCCAGCTCCTGCAGCAGCGGAGCCACCCGGGTCAGGTCGGGCCTCGCGGTGGCGAACGCGTCCACCGCGTCCTGAGGCGCCGTGCCCGGCTCGACGCCGGCGACCACCTCCTCGGCCAGCCTGGCCTGCACGTCGGACAGCTCGTCGGTGACGGCGGCCTGGGCCATCAGCGACCAGCGGTCGGTGCGGCTCAGGCTGTCGGCCAGCTCGAACAGCCGCCACAGCTGCAGCCTCTCCCGCAGGGCGAAGAAGTCCGCCGCCACCTCCAGCTCGTCGCGCCCGCGGGTCTCGGCGATGGTCGCGATGGTCGGCACGTACGGCGCGTACGCGGCACCGGCGATCGTCCGCGCGATCTCGTCGGGCACCTCGGCCTCGCGCAGCTCGGAGAGGATCCCGTGGAAGTACTCCAGCCCGACCGGGGCGAGGGCGCCCTCGAGCCCGGCGATGACCCGCTGGGTCGGTCCGGCGAACCGGTCCACCACCGCCTGCACGTCGATCGGCCGCGGCTGCGTCTGCAGCACCCACCGGGCGCCCCGGTCGACGATGCGGCGCAGGCCGAGCCGCAAGGAGAGCAGCCGCTCCGCGTCCAGCGGCAGCCGGGACAGCTGCACCTCCAGCGGACCCACCCGGTAGATGGCCCGGGAGGCGAGCTGGGCCCGGATCACGTCCGGAGCCGACGCCCCCGTGTCCGACGACAGCCGGTGGAACGCGGTGATGCCCTGGCTGTTCACGAACCGGTTCACCGCCACCGTGGTGATGATCTCCCGGCTCAGCCGGTGCGCCGGCATCGCGTCGCGGAAGCGCTCGCGCAGCGCGGCCGGGAAGTACTGCACCAGCCGGTCAGCCAGGTACGGGTCGTCGGGCAGCTCGCTGGCCAGCACGATGTCGGCCAGCCGGATCTTGGTCCAGGCCATGAGCGTGGCCAGCTCCGGCCCGACCAGCCCCTCCCCCGCGGCGATCCGAGACACCATCTGGTCGCTCGACGGCATCACCTCGATGGTGCGGTCCAGGTAGCCGTCGGCCTCCAGCACACGCATCCAGTCCTCGTGGATGGCGGCGAACGCCGCCGCCCCCCGGCCGGCCATCGCCAGCGCCATGTTCTGGTCGACGTTGTGGGCCAGCACCAGGCCGGCGACCTCGTCGGTCATCTGCGGCAGCAGCTCGTCGCGCTCGGCCTCGGTGATCCGGCCGGCGGCCACCAGGTCGGCCAGCAGGATCTTGATGTTCACCTCGTGGTCGGAGGTGTCGACGCCTGCGGAGTTGTCGATGAAGTCGGTGTTGATGCGGCCGCCGACGTGCGCGTACTCGATGCGCGCCGCCTGCGTCCAGCCCAGGTTGCCGCCCTCGCCGGCGCACCGGGCCCGCACCTGCGGGGCGTCCACCCGGATCGCGTCGTTGGCCCGGTCGCCCACGTCGGCGTGGGTCTCGTGGGTGGCCTTGACGTACGTGCCGATGCCGCCGTTCCAGAGCAGGTCTACCGGGGCCTGCAGGATGGCGTGGATGTACTCCGCCGGTGACAGTGCGGTGACGCCCTCGTCGATCCCCAGGGCCTCTCGCGCCTCCGGCGTCACTGGGACGGACTTCGCATCCCTGGCGTACACCCCACCGCCCGCCGAGAGCAGCGACGTGTCGTAGTCGGCCCACGACGAGCGCGGCAGCGCGAACAGCCGCTCCCGCTCGGCGTAGCTCGACTCCGCGTCGGGCGTCGGGTCGATGAACACGTGCCGGTGGTCGAACGCCGCCACCAGCCGGGTGTGGCGTGACAGCAACATCCCGTTGCCGAACACGTCGCCCGACATGTCGCCGATGCCGACGCAGGTGAAGTCCTGCGACTGGCAGTCGACGCCCATCTCGAAGAAGTGCCGCTTCACCGACTCCCAGGCGCCGCGGGCGGTGATGCCCATCGCCTTGTGGTCGTAGCCCTTCGACCCGCCGGAGGCGAACGCGTCACCCAGCCAGAAGCCCCGCTCCAGCGAGATGGCGTTGGCCACGTCGGAGAAGGTCGCGGTGCCCTTGTCGGCGGCCACCACCAGGTACGGGTCGTCGGCGTCGTGCCGCACCACTCCGGCCGGCGGCACGACGCTGCCCTCGACGAGGTTGTCGGTGAGCGAGAGCAGAGCGGTGATGAAGACCTGGTAGGACGCCTTGCCCTCTTCGGCCCACGCGGCGCGGTCCACGGCCGGGTCGGGCAGCCGCTGGGGAACGAAACCACCCTTGGCCCCCACGGGCACGATGACGGTGTTCTTGACCATCTGCGCCTTGACCAGGCCCAGCACCTCGGTGCGGAAGTCCTCGCTGCGGTCCGACCAGCGCAGGCCGCCCCGGGCCACCGTGCCGAACCGCAGGTGCACGCCCTCGACGCGTGGCGAGCACACCCAGATCTCGAACATCGGCCGCGGCTGCGGCAGCAGCGCCAGCTCGCGCGGGAGCAGCTTGAACGCCAGCGCCCCGTCCGGCCCCCGGTCGGCGAACGCGTTGGTGCGGACGATCGCCCGCTGCAACGCCACCAGAGCCCGCAGGATGCGGTCGTGGTCGAGGCTGCTCACCTGGTCCAGCGCCGCCTCCACCTCGGCCAGCTCGGCCTCGGCCGCCGCCTTCTTGGCGACCGGGTCGCCCTCGCCCGCGGGGTCGTGCGCGAGACGGAAGGCGCGCACCAGCCGGCCCGCCAGCGAACCGTTCGCGACCAGGGCGGCGGCGACGTACTCCATCGAGTAGGTCAGCCCGGCCTGCCGCAGGTAACGGGTCAGCGCCCGCAGCCACGACACCTCGTTCCAGTCGAGACCGGCACGGGTGACCAGCGCGTTGATGGAGGCCACCTGCAGCCGCCCGCTCTGCGACGCCTCGAAGGCCGCCACGAAGCGTGCGCGGTCGTCCTCCGACCATTCGGCGGCCGGCCGGTCGGACTGCAGCCCGAACTCGTACAACCAGACCGGCTCCCCGCGCAGCGTCAGCTCGTGCTGCCACTCGTCGATGACCCGGACCCCGAGGGCATCGAGGTGGGGCAGCACGTCTGGGAGCGTGGCGCGGGAGCGGCGGTGCATCCGCAGCCGCAGGTCGGACGCCTCCTCGTCCTCCGCGTCGACCAGGTCCACGGCCATGCCGTCCTCGCCGAGGTCGTTGAACACCTCCAGATCGGCGACCGCGCGCTCGGGCGAGAACGCCGCCATGTACGAGTCCGGGAGCTCCACGCCACGTGCCTCGCTCGGCCAGGCGGACACCAGGTCGGTGAAGCGGTCCTGCCAGGACCGGGTGGCGTCGGCGAGGCGCTGCTCCAATGCTCTCAGGTCGACGTCGGGGCGCTCCCCGGCGGGGAGCCGCACCACGAAGTACAGCCGGGCCAGCACCGACTCGCCGATCTGCGCCTGGAAGTCGACGCCGTCCCCTCCGAACGCGTCCAGCAGCTCGCGCTGCAGCCGTTCGCGCACCTCGGTCGTGTAGCGGTCGCGCGGTAGGAAGACCAGGCAGCTCGCGAACCGGCCCCACGGGTCGCGGTGCACGAACAGGCGCACCTGCCGCCGCTCCCCCACGGCCGCGATCGCCTCGATGACCGGGAACAGGTCGTCGGCCGAGGCCTGGAACAGCTCGTCACGCGGGTACGAGTTCGCGGCGGCGAGCATCGCCTTGGCACCGTGGCTGCGGGGGTCGTACCCGGACTGCTCGATGATCGCGCGGGTCTTCGCGGCCAGGGCAGGGATGCGGGTGACTGCGTCGTTGTAGGCCTGAGACGCCATCACCCCGACGAAGCGCCGCTCACCGACCACGGCCCCGCGCTCGTCGAAGACCCGGACGCCGACGTAGTCCAGCAGCGACGGGCGGTGCACCCGCGACCGTGCGGAGTCCTTCGTGAACGCGACCAGCGGCGCCGGGCCCTGCGCGGGCGGCAGCGCCTGGAACGCGTCGGGGGCCTCCTCGTCGCCGCGCAGCACGCCGAGCCCGGTGCCCGGCTGCGGCACCAGACGGCCGCCGGTCAGGTCGTACGCCCGGTAACCCAGGAACGTGAAGTTGTCGGCCAGCAGCCACGTGAGCAGCTCGGACGCCTCCGTGCGCTCCTCGCCGGGCGCTCCCGCCTCGACCATGTCGATGGCCTCCCTCATGCGCCCCCGCATGGCCCGCCAGTCGCCGGTCGCGGCGCCCACCAGCGCGAGCACCTCGCGCACCCCCCGCTCCAGCGCGGCGGCATGGTCGCCGGCCTTCTCGCCCAGCGGCGGGTACACGCCGAAGGTCATCCAGGACTCGGGCAGCGCTGCCGGGTTCCGATCCGCCCGGTGGACCATGTCGACCAGGGCGCCGCCCTCCCGGATCACCTGGAACTGCGGGTGGTACACCTGGCGGATCGACCAGCCCTGCCGCGTGATCTCCATGGTCACGGAGTCGACGAGGAACGGGCGGTCGTCGGTGACCACCTGCAGCAGCGTGGACCCGTCGAGGTCCCAGGCCCCGCCGCCGGGGGGCTGCACGACCACCAGGTCCTCACCAGGTTGCCGCTGCTGCGCCAGCCGGTAGTGGGACGCCAGCACGCCGCGCAGGCCGGCCGGGTCGACGTGCTCCAGATCGACGGTCGGGACGTGACCCAGGTAGTGGGCGATGAACTCGGCGATCCTCGCAGGCGAGGCGTCGATGCCTCCGTCTCGGGGTCCCTCAACCCCCTGAGCGACCTTCTCGACGATCCGGCGCAGCACGTCAGAACCATCCCGAGTGGGCACAGTGTCTCCTTCGACGCTCCCTCGACGGCTGTCACCGCCGCGCCACGGACCCTACCGGCTCGTGTCTCACGGTGTGGCGGGTCACCGGGGGCTCGGCGTCGGTAAGAATGAGGGCATGCACCTGACCTCGCAGCTCGACTTCGCCGCTCCTCCGGCCGCCGTCGCGGCCATGCTGACCGACCGGGACTTCCTGGAGCGGGTCTGCGCCGCCTCCGACGCGATCGAGCACAGCGTCCAGGTCGACGGTGACCGCACGACGCTCTCTCGCACCTTGCGGGCGCCCTCGGCCGCGGCCAAGTTCACCGGCGACACCATCACCATCGTCGAGGAGACGACCTGGGGGCCAGCCGGTGCCGACGGCTCCCGTCACGGGGAGCTCAACCTGCGCGTGCCCGGCCTCCCGGTCGAGATGACCGGCACGGCGGCGCTGCGGCCCGGGGGCAAGGGCACCACGATCGCGTACGACGCCGACCTCAAGGTGAACATCCCGTTCGTGGGCAAGAAGCTGGAGCAGTCCGCCTCGCCCGCCGTGCTGGAGGGCATCGCCGTGCAGCAGCGGGTCGGCGACGACTGGCTCGCGGGTCACTGACCGCGCACCTCCCAAGGCATGCGACCCGGCGAGCCGCGTGCGAGTGGTTCCTAGGGTGGGACCGTGGCTCCGCCCGGAGCGCCGAAGGAGGCCTGACGTGAAGACCGTACGACGCCGCACCACCGCCTCTCCCGGCGAGGTCTGGAGCATCCTCGCCGACGGCTGGCTGTTCGGCTCCTGGGTGGTGGGCGCCTCCCGCGTACGCGCCGTGGAGCCGTCGTGGCCGCAGCAGGGGTCTCGCATCCACCACTCGGTCGGCGGCTGGCCCGTCGTCATCGACGACGACACGCAGGTGCTCGAGAGCGAGGAGGACCGGCTGCTCGTGATGCAGGCCAGGCTGCGGCCGCTCGGGCAGGCACGGGTCGAGATCCGGCTCACACCCCAGGGCAGCGGCACGCTCATCGCCATGAGCGAGGACTTCGTCTCCGGCCCCGGCCTGCTGGTGCCGGGCCCGGCGCGCCGCGCCGCCCTGGGGGTGCGCAACGCCGAGACCCTCCACCGCCTGGCGCTGATGGCGGAGCGGCGTACGGAGCCCGAGGGATGACCGACGTCGACGCGGTCGTCGTCGGCGCCGGGCACCACGGGCTGGTCGCCGCCGCCACGCTCGCCGACGCCGGCTGGGAGGTGGTGCTGCTCGAGAGCCGCGACGTGGTGGGGGGTGCCATCGCCTCGCGGGAGATCGACGGCTTCGTCATGGACGAGTTCAGCGCCTGCCACCCGCTCGCCGCCGCGTCACCGGTGCTCCAGGGCCTCGACCTCGACCGGTTCGGTCTCCGCTGGGCCCATGCCGAGCGTCCGCTGGTGCACCTCGGAGCCCCGGAGCGACCGGCCGCCGTGCTCGCCTCCTCGCCCGAGGAGACCGCGCGGCGCCTCGGTGCGGACCACCCCGCCGACGGGGACACCTGGCTGGCGCTGGTCGAGCACTACCGGCGGATCCGCGAGCCGCTGCTCGCCGCGCTGCTGACGCGTTGGCCGCCCGTGCGCCCCGGTGTCGCCCTGGTGCGGGCCGCGGGGCTGGCCACCCTCGGCGACCTGGCCCGGTTCCTGCTCCTCCCGGTGACCCGGATGGGCGTCGAGCTGTTCGAGGGGGATGCCGGGCGAGACCTCATCGCCGGCAACGCCATGCACTCGGACGTGCCGCCGACGGCACCGGTGAGCGGCATGTTCGGGTGGCTGATGACCATGCTCGCCCAGGACGTCGGGTTCCCCTCCCCCGTCGGCGGGTCCCGCGCGCTCGCGCAGGCCCTGCGGGCGCGGGCGGAGGCGACCGGGGTCGAGGTGCGCACCGGGACCCAGGTGACCGCCGTGGAGCCGCGATCGCCGGGGGCGACGGTGCGCACGGAGGGCGGTGACACCTACCGGGCCCGGCGAGCGGTGCTGGCCGACGTCAGCGCCCCCGACCTGTACGAGCGGCTGCTGCCCGCCGGCAGCGTTCCCGCCGGCCTGCAACGCCGGCTCGCCGAGACGTTCGAGTGGGACCTGCCCACGGTGAAGCTCAACTACCGGCTGGCGGCTCCGATGCCCTGGCGGGACCCGGCGGCGCACGGGGCCGCGGTCGTGCACCTGGGCCGCACCACGCCGGGGCTCGTCGAGTGGTCGGCCGGCCTCGAGGCCGGGCACCTGCCGAGCGAGCCGTTCGCCCTGGTCGGCCAGATGACCACCATCGACGCCACCCGCTCGTCGGCGGGCACCGAGGCCCTGTGGGCGTACACGCACCTGCCCCGCGGTCGCACCGACGCCGACGCCGTGACGCACGTGACGACGGCGTACGAGGACATGGCCGACGCCTACGCGCCGGGCTGGCGCGACCTGGTGCTGGAGCGATGGGTGCAGAGCCCCACCGAGCTGGAGCGGAGCAACCAGAACCTGGGTCAGGGGGCCGTCGGCGGCGGCACCCAGCAGCTGTTCCAGCAGACCATCTGGCGCCCGGTCACCTCCCTCGGCGGGCCGCGGACCGTGGTCCCGGGGGTCTACCTGGCGAGCGCGGCCATCCACCCAGGCGGCGGTGTGCACGGCGGCTGCGGGTACATCGCCGCACGCGCCGCGCTGCAGGACGCCGCCTGGTGGGGCCGACCGGGCGCGGGCCTGCAGCGGGCGGCGCTGAGACGGATGTACGCCCGGGTGGACTGGCTCCGCGGCTGAGTCCCCCCCCCCCCCCCGGGCGGGGTGTACGAGATCGAGCTGACCCCCGGCGGCGGGCGGATCGAGCTGCACAATCCCGCCGATATGCCCGATCCAGATC